>CASFQL010000001.1 GCA_949296965.1 uncultured Christensenella sp.
ATGGAAGATGTCTTAAATGCTATTTATGAAAGGATGAAAAGATGAAAGACAATATTGTTTTATTATGTAAGTATTACAAACCAAAAGAGAAATACAAATCTAGCCAAGAAAAAGAAATTGCAAAGCGAGAATTTTTGAGTTGCACAGCAAGTTATAACTATGTGAGTTATGTTGACACTGGTGCGATAGACAATACCCCAACAGATTATACAAAGTATGTTGGCAACAATGAAAAATCTTGTGGAGTTTTTAGTAAAGATGGACTTTTGACAGATGAGCAAAAAAGAGAGTTAAGAGAACAGTTAAGAAATACGCAAAGTTGTATATGGGATATGGTAATTTCATTTAGAGAAGAATTTGGTGAAATGTATTGCAGAGATTATGAGCAAGCATATAGCTTTATCAAAAAGGAACTACCCAAATTTTTTACTCGTGCAGGACTAGATAAAGACAATATTATTTGGTATGCGGGACTTCACGAGAATACCGAGAACAAACATATCCATATTTCATTTTTTGAAAAAGAACCTAAGTTTTATAAAAACAATAATGAGCTTGTTTTTCACTCTGGCAAAATACCTAAAACTGTTTTAATATCAAGCAAAGTAATTTTTGAAAAAGCATTAACAAACAAAACAGCGGAAATAGTTAAAACAAGAAAAGATTTAACGGATAAATATGAGATGTTTTCAAATGCGATAAATCTAAGAAAAGGACTTAAAAAGCAACTATTAAATTTGTATGATATGATGCCTAAATCTGGACGCACTAGTTATGATAGTGAAAATATGGAAAGTGTAAAATCTTATGTTGATGTTATCACGAATAATCTCATTAGAAGCAATAGAGATTTACAAAAAAGTTTTTCTAGTTTTTTATATGAACTTTATAAATTAAACAAATGGCAAAAAGAAAATTACAAGCATATTCCTGATGAATACAATGTTGAAATTTACGAAAAAGAGATTATGCGAAGATTAGGAAATAAGACAATTCAAACAGCATTAGAAATTGGTCATATAAGAGATAAGATTGAAAGTATAACAACTTATACAAAACGAGATAGGTATTACAAAAAACGCCAAAGAAAAAGGCAATGGCAATATCTTTTTGATTGCCTTGAATACTATCATAATCAAGAAATTTATGAAATGGAAAATTTCAAGCAATTCTATAACAAGTTAGAGAGATATAGAAAGCAAAAAGAGTTTGAAATGTGATTTTTGTATGACTCGCTTTATTAGATTTTAAGATACAGGATAAACGGAAGAAACGCTTTGAATGCAAAAAAGTAACAAAAAGCCTTATAAAATAAGACTTTTTACTATGTTACATTTTTGACTCAAAACTACTTCCTTTATTTTAAGCAAGTGTGAAGCCCACTTCTTCTTTTTTTTGATTAAAATCACAGTTTAAAAATGTAGAAATAGAGATTAGAAATAGAGAGGTTAATAGAAAATTTTTAATTAGAGATAGAAAGAAATTTTAGTTTATTTGGAGGGATAAATGAACAATACAAACATTAACATAAATGACTTAATACAAAACGAAGTAAATAGAATTTCTTTGAAATATGGTAAAGATTTTTTAGACTGTGAGGACTTAATCAAAATTACTGGACTTGGTAGAGATAATGTTAGAACTTTACTTAGAAGTAAAGATTTTCCAACAACAAAAGTCGGTAAAAGACAAGTTGTAAGTGTGCTCAATTTTGTTACTTGGCTAACACTTAACAATAACAAAAGCGAGGTGCAAAATGGCTAAAAAGAAAACTCAAACAAGAACTCGACGAAATAATAATGAAGGAAGTATTTATCAAAGACAGGATGGACTTTGGGTTGGAATGATTTCTCTTGGATATGATGAAAATGGCAAACAAAAAAGAAAAGCAATTTATGGTAAAACAAAAATTGAAGTAAGTAAAAAATTGGCAGAACTCACAAATCGAATTAGTAGTGATAATTATGATTATGTTAAGGACAATACACTTTCTACAATTATGAAAGAGTGGCTTATGGTTTTTAAAAAATCACAAGTTACACCACGAACCTTTGAAAACAATATAACAAAATTTAAAAAGCATATTGAACCTAAAATTGGTGGTATGAAATTAGACGAAATTTCATCTTTGACAATTCAAAAAATGCTTAACGAAATGCAAGATGAAGATTTAAGTTTAGATTATATAAAGAAAACTAAACACTTG
>CASFQL010000002.1 GCA_949296965.1 uncultured Christensenella sp.
AATAGATGAATTAAAATGAACGCGTCTAGCAGGTCTCAAAAGTTCTATCTTTCTTGACTTAAATTTGTCTATCCACCATTCTTTTGTGTTCATCATCAAAAATATCTTTTTGTCATATTCATCAAAATATTTGCTCATAATATTTATTTCCTTGATATTTTTAGTATAACATACTTTTAAATAAATTCCATTAAAACCATACAAAAATATATGTAATTGTGTTATAATTCCTCCAAGGAGTTTGTATTATGTATATAAAAAGCATAGATATCAATAATTATGGAAGTATAAAATAATTTAAATATCAAGCAAGGTATAATGAAAAAGGGAATCCCATTCCTATTATTTTATTGGGTAAAAACGGATCTGGTAAATCCCTTGTCTTAGCTAATATTGTGGACTCTTTAATACAACAAAAACGAGAATTGTATCCACAATATATACCTGAAGTCAAAGGGACTAATTATTTTAAAGTTGGTCAATTAGGTTATATAAACTATAGTTCTGAATATTCAAAAGTAAATATTGAATATATTCATAAAGACAAAATTGTTAAATATACAGATATAATGAGCAAAAACCCTAAAAATACTATACAAAATAATATTGATATAAAGCAAATAGTAAATAATGATGAAAAGTTCAAAGAAAATGGCTTTTTTCGAAGAATCAGTTCGCCATTAAAAACAGATGAATATAATATAGATGTTTACTTATATTTTCCTGTTGATAGATATTATGTTCCTAACTGGTATAATAAAGATAATTATACGAAAGTTAATTATGAACAAACTGAAAGTTTTGTAGGGAAATCTACACAAAACATAATAAAAGTTGATGTTCTATCAAATATTAAAAAATGGTTATATGATGTTTTTTTATCAAGAACAACAGCATTAATATTTGACAACCAAAAATTACAATTAATACCCGTAATTATGCCATTACATAATATGATTTTAGATGTTTTTAAAATAATAAAGAATGATAAAACCATTACAATACCTAACTACTCATATAAAAATAAATTATTACCTATCGAAGGCCAAACAATAAATCTTTCAGATATAAATAATTTGTCATCTGGAGAGGCAATGTTAATTAGTATTTTTTTATCAATCATAAAAGAATACGATTTCGCTCATGATAATTATTCATTACAAGATATAACGGGAATTTGTGTTATTGATGAAATAGATTTAAATCTTCATATAAGTCAGCAAAAAGAAGTGTTGCCTAAACTTATAAAAATGTTTCCAAGGGTTCAATTTATAATTACAACACATTCTCCATTTTTTGTAAAAGGAATGAAAGAAATTTTTGATGATGAGTGTGATTTTATAAATATGCCAGATGGACATATTCTAAATGACATTATTGAATTTTCAGAAATAGAAAAAACAATTGAAATGTTTAATATAGACGGTTCACAATATGTTGAATACACAAAAGAATTAAAAGCTCAGTTGAAAAAGATTTCTGAACAAACAGATAAAATTACAGTATTAACAGAAGGAAAAACTGATGCTAAATTTTTAATTAAAGCATATGAAAAATTAGGCATTGAGATGCCAAATATTGAAATTAGAGGATTGGAAGAAAAGACAGATGGACAGTCTGGTGATAAAACTTTAATGAAAATATTGGCTATACAAAAATCGCTTACAAGCAGGTTAATTGCAATTTTTGATAGGGATAATGATGATATTTTAAAATATCTTCAAGTGGATAAATTAGATAAATTAACGATTGTTGATAAAAAAGTTTATGCTTTTGCATTACCAATTCCTGACCATAGAAATAAAAATGACAAAATTTCTATTGAACATTATTTTACTGATGAAGAAATAATGAGAGAAGATAATGATCATAGAAGGCTCTATCTTGCAAAAGAATTTAATGAAATTGGTATTTCGCTTGACCATACGAAACAATGTAAATATTTAGTTCATCACAGAAATAAAGTAGATGATATATATGTGTTAAGTGGTTCTGATGATAAGAAAATAACAGATTTAAATAATGAAAAAAAATTTTCTTTAAGCAAATCTGATTTTTGTAATAATGTGTGTAATGATATCAAAAACTTTAACAATTTTGATTTTTCTAATTTTAAACTATTGATTTATAAAATACAAGAATGTGTAGATTTAATTGAACAAAATTAATAATTTAAATTGAAAAAGTAAGTAATTTTCATTTTGTTTAATTTTTTTCATTAAAATTATACAAATTTAATAAAAATATGCTATAATACAAATATCTTAATTTTGGATGGGTATAATAATGAGGAATGATAATGATTTATCAATGAAAGAAATTGAACAATTAGAAGAAAAATATTTAAACAAGTATTGGCATTTTTTAAAATTTGTGGAAGATGAAGTTATTAAAGGTTTTAATTCTAAAAATGATATTAAATCTGATTGGATAGGTAAATATGGAAATGCAGAAGGGGGAACTTCTAATTTTGCTGTTGGATCTGAAAGGATTATTTATGCTTTATTAAATGGTAAAATTGCAGGGCAGCCCAATTCGTCGCCAGTATCGTCTGATTTGTTTTTTGAAATAGATGATGCATATATTCAAATAGATTTGAAATCTGTTACAACAAACGGAGGAATTAACATTCATCCAGAAACACATGAAGTATTAAAAGATAACATTGGTGATTTTGATACAAGTATATTTATTGGGGAAAACCAAAATACATACCATGGAAATATAATAGTAAATAGAAATCGTCCAAATCAAGAAGAAAGGAGATATGATCCTAATTTGCCACCAGTTTATAATAAGTCTAATGGTGAAAAGAAAATATGTTTAACATATTTTATAACAATATTAAGTAATTCTGCGACATTTGACACCGAACTTGTATCGATAATGTGTATGCCAAATGGAAAACTTGAACCTTATTATAAAGAAAGACCTTTGAAAGCTGGGAAAAATCCAGGGAAAGTGAGATTTAATTTTAGTAATGTTTATAAATTTGAATTATTAGATAATCAACCTAAGAGAGTTAAGATCATTTATAAAAATCCAAATATGAATGATTGGACTAAAAGAAAATTAAAATATTATTTAGAAAATGCAGATAGTTAAAAAAACTTTGTCAAAAATGACAAAGTTTTTTAATTTTGATGATTACTGTCTAAAACTTTCTTTATACATTCAGCAATTTTTTTTGCAAGTAGCACTGGAACTGCATTACCAATTTGTTTATACATAACGTGAATATTTTTTCCAGAAAATATAAAATCTTCTGGAAATGTTTGGATTAATGCGCACTCTCTTACGCTTAGCCTTCTCATTTTATTAATGTGAATTTCTGGATTGGTTGCAGTAATTGTATCGCTAGGTCTATCCCAATTTGTTATTCTTAGTGCTTGTTCAAACACTACCGGCTTTTCAATTAAAGTTGTAACTTCTTTGTCGTATTTATCATCAAATCCTAATAATTTTTTTAATTCCCACCAATCAGAAGGTTTTGGTATACTTCCACTATTGTTATCTTTTCTAAACCAATGTCCAGCAGTATATTTATAGCCAAAATGTTCATCAACTGCTGTTGTGCTTAATCCAGCTTTTTTTCTCCATTTTACTAAGTAATCACATATTTCATGTTGGTTGACATTATATTTTCGTCCCCAAAATTTATCTGCAACATTTTCGTTTGCCATATGCTGATATACAATTTTGCCATTATCAAGAGTTATTGGTGCATCTTGGCATCTAATATTTGCTAACCAGCCAATTGCTTGTTGACATGTAACAGCTGGCGATAATTGAGGATTCTTCAAATGGTCTTCTTTTGATAAAAAATGACTTTTGTTTGGGTAAATTATGTCATTAGATAATCTATTTCCGATTATAACAAGTCTTTCTCTTTGTTGGGGAACACCATATTCAGCTGCATTTAGGATTCTAGCTTCAACATTATATCCTAAAGATTCAAAATCTTTTTTTATCATGTTGAATACTTTACCTTTTTCCATTGATAAAAGTCCTTTAACGTTTTCTGCTACAAACATTTTGGGTTTTTTGTCTTTTATAATTCTTAACATCTCCTTGTATAAAAAATTTCTTTGATCTTCCATACTTCTTTTCGTATTAGCAATTGAAAATCCTTGACAAGGGAATCCGCCGATAATTACATCGGCACCATCTGGTATGTTTTTGCTATCTATCATAGTTATGTCACCATATACTATATGGTTTCCTATATTTTTCTTATAAGTATCAATTGCTTCTTTAAAAAAATCATTCGCCCATATGATTTGAAATCCGGCTTGGATAAATCCTAAATCCATTCCACCAGCTCCTGAAAAAAGAGACACAACTTTGTATTTACCGTTTTCGGGAATAGGAGCTTCATATTCATTTTTATCTGCCACTAAATCTAAGATTTCGTTTGTTTTACATTTTAATGCATTACAAATTTTTGTTAATACTTCGGCACTTACCATTTCTTCTTTTCCAATTTTGGCTAAAGTGCTTGAGCTAATTTTAGCTTTTTGACTTAAATCTGTTTTTGTCATTTTTTTATCTATTAATAATTTCCACAATTTATTATAATTAACTTTCATGTTATTCTCCTCAGATTACAATGTTAATTGTATCAAATTATTAAAAGAAAAGCAAGCAAAAATATCAAAGATTTTCTTTAAATTATTAAAGATTTTCTTTGATGCATAATATAAAATTATTGTTTGTTGGAAAATTTTGTCGCGTGTTCAAATGGTGAACACGCGATATTTTTATAATATAGTTGAAAAAGTTTAAAAATATTTTTCGCTGTATCAAATGGTGATACAGCGACAGTAGTAAAATTATAATCAGAAATTAAAGAACTTTTGTCGCTGCACACAATGTGTGTGCTGCGAGAATTGTAAGATTAATGTAAAAATATTTTTTCGTTTAACCAAACGGTGGCCAAGCGACAATGCAACAATAGAGATGAAAGGATAAAAATTTTTTCCCGCATTATCAAATGGTGATAATGCGATTATGTAAAAATATATATGAAAAGTTTAAAAACTTTTCCCGCAGGGACAAATGGTGTCCACGCGAAAATAGTAAAATCATTTGAAAGGAGGTGTGAAATGTAAAATTAAAACTAAAAACAAAAACAAATAAAAATTAAAAGGAGAATAAAATGAAAAAGATTGATACGAGCAAACTTATGGAAGTAAAACTTAGAATTTACAGTTATGGAACAATTGAAAGGTTGAGTAAATGTTTTGAAAAGCACAGGGCCGATTTTAGAAACAAAAACGAATTTCTTGTTTATGTTATTACAAACGGTTTGGATATTTTAGAATTGCAAGATGAAAATTTTAAAGATTACTATCAAAAAATGGAGAGCATATCAGAGAAGATAACACACTTTGAAAATCACTTGTCGGTTAAAGAGAATATGTATATTCAAGATTTGAAAATGATAAATGTTCAACAAATATTTATAGAAAAATTATTGTCAAGAATATATAATTTGGTTCTTGCTCATGATGATGAAAGAACATTGCAAGCAAGATATGTTGAAGCTGGAATGTATGACAGATTGCCAGAAGGTTTGCAGGAACTAAAAAATGAATATTTAAAGGCAATTGGGATAGAAGAAGATGAAGGAAGCTTGTGAAATAGATAAATTTATTAGAAGCAGGATAAGGAATGGAGATATTTTAAAAAAATATGCTCGTTTTTGCTAGTAAAATAAAGCATTTTACTGGGGCAAAATAAAAACTCGCAGAATCAAAATTGATCCATTCCACTTATGCGACAAACGTGATGCCCGTTTTCGTTATTTATTAATAATTTAACAAACAAAAGGAGAGAAAATGAAGAAAATAAAATATGCAAAAAATATACAAAGTATAAATCTTAAAACAAATAAAGAAAGAAAAGGAAAAATCAAATTTTATCCGTCAGTAACCAAAAGTGTTGGTGAAACTTTAAGCAATTATTTTATTGATTACATTAAAAAAGGTGGAGATATAAATAATCTCACACCTGATGTTTTATTTAAAAAGGATTGATGATATGTTTTTGATATTCTTTAGCAAAATCTACTTCGTGAAGAAATGTATCAATTTCTTTTAAAGATAATTTTCCTTTTAATAATTTGCTTATAGTAGTATTGATTTCAAGAATGATAGAAAGCTTATCGCTAGACATCAATTTTGATACTTTTGTTGCTTTTAATTCTAAAAACTTTTCTAAAAATGCTGTTTTATTATCTTTAAAAGTATTAGCGAGTTTTAATACAGAAGAAACATAAGTGCTTAGATTATTAAGATGTTTAATTGCACTTGATGTGTTTTCTGTTGGTTTGTAATGTAATAACCATAAAGCAAGATTAGTGTGTAAGAAAGAAAATTCTCTATAAATATTATAAATATCAATTTGAAAATCTTTATCTTTTGATTGCAACTCTTTAACATACGACAATAATCTTATTTCTACATTTAATTTTTCGATTTCATTATAATAATATTCTAGTTGTTGACTAACTTTTGTTAAATTATTTATCACATAATTTAATTTATAGTTTTTATTTTCTTTTTTTAATTTAACTATTGAAACTATAAATGCTACTACTGATAAAGCAAATGCTAACGCACTAAATATTATGCTAAGTAATTCAAATTTTGATAGAGATTGGGTTGTTTGCTCTATATTTGATGATAATAAAAAGTTCATACTAATCCTCTAACCCCATTAAGTAATCAATTGATACGCCGAAGTATTTGGCGAGAATTACAAGTTGAGAACCTTTTACATCTGCTTGACAGTTTTCCCAACGACAAAGAGATGATGAACCAATTTTGACTTCTCTTGCTAATGCTTGGATTGAAAGTCCTTTTTCTTGCCTTAATTCTTTTAGTCTTTCTGCAAATATTTTCATATATACCACCTTAAATTTTTTATAAGTATATCCCAAACAAGGGATAAATAGTTGACTTTTCCTAAAAAGGGATGATATAATTATCCCGAATAAGGAATGGTGAATTATGAAAAATAGAATTAAAACTGAATTGATAGAAAACTTTATAAAAGATAACAACTTGTCTAAAAGCAAGTTTTGTGAAATGTGCAAAATTAGTCAAAGCACATTAAATAAAATAATGACTAATAGTGAGAATTTTAGAATAATTGCACTTTTTAAAATTGCAAGAGTTTTAAAAACTCAAGTTTTTGAGATGTTTAATTAAAAGGAGTAATATTTTGAGTAAAAAACGAGCTGTAATATATGCGAGATTTAGTTCGCATAATCAAACTGAACAATCTATTGAAGGTCAACTTCGTGAATGTTATGCCTATGCAAAAAGAAATGGTCTTATCATTCTTAATGAATATATTGACCGAGCACTTTCTGGAACTACGGATAACCGACCACAATTTAAGCAAATGATTGAAGACAGTAAGAAATGTTGTTTTGATTTTGTTTTAGTTTATCAATTAGATAGATTTGCAAGAAATAGATATGATAGTGCTACATATAAAGCAAAGTTAAAAAAGAACGGTGTTAGAGTTTTATCTGCAAAAGAAAATATAAGTGATGATGCGAGTGGGGTTTTGATGGAAAGCGTTTTGGAAGGAATGGCAGAATATTACTCTGCCGAGCTTTCGCAAAAAGTTAAGCGTGGTATAAAAGAAAGTTTAATAAAAGGTAACTACATTGGTGGATATATTTTATATGGATTTGATGTTGTAAACAAAAAGTATGTTATCAATGAAGTCGAAAGTGAAGTTGTAAAGAAAATATTTAGAGATTATGCAAATGGCAAAAAGGCAATTGAAATTGTAAATGAACTAAATAATAAAGGTCTTAAAACAAAATATGGAAACCAGTTTAGTTTAAATATTATTGCTAAAATGATAAGAAATGAAAAGTATATTGGAATATGCAAAATGGACGATGAAATCTATACTAATATATTCCCACCAATAATTGAAGAAAGTATATTTAAAAGGTGTAATTTAATTATGGATAATCATAAACATAGACAAAGAAAAGATAGTTTAAATGAAGATGTATATATTTTAAGTGGCAAACTCTTTTGTGGCTATTGTGGATACCCAATGGTAGCAGAAACAGGAACAAGCAAAACTGGTGCTGTTCATAGATATTACAAGTGTTCAGGCAAGAAAAAGAAAATCACAAAATGCGATAAACATAATGTGAAAAAAGATACAATAGAAGATTTTGTTTTTGAAAAAACAAAAAAATATGTTCTTGAGCCAAATGTTATTGATAGTATTGCCGAAGTTGTTGTGAATAGATTTAATAGCGAATTATCTAACAACGCAGTTTTAACTAAATTACAAGAAGAATTAAAAGAAAAGAATAGAGCAATAGACTCTATTCTAAATGCAATGGAAAAAGGAATAATAACTTCGTCAACACAAGAAAGACTTATGAAACTTGAAAATGAAAAAGCAATACTTGAAGATAAAGTTGAGTATGAACAAAATCATCAAATAAAACCACTAGAAAAGGAACAAATTGTAAATTTTTTAAAAGTATATGCAATAAAACAATTTGATAACAAAACAGATAAAAACGAGTTCTTTAATAATTTTATTTTGAAAGTATTACTTTATGATGACAAAATTACAATAGTTTACAACACTAGTTTAAACCCAGCAGAGGAAATTTATAGTCGTCCAAATGATAATGATGATAACAATAATAATAGCAATAATGAAACGACAATTTATAAGAAAGAAATTGAGATTTCAGACGCAGGCAATAAAAAATTGCCGTTTGAGTTCAAACGACAATTGTTTGGCGGAGTCAATGCTATCCAATTCTAACTTTAAAGTGTATGTTGGAGACAGGTGGACAAGATTGTCAATAAATTATTGAATTATTAGATATAGTTTGGTATAATAACTTTAGGAGAAAGATATGGAAGCAAAAAACATAAAAAACGTTATTAATAGATTAATTACAAGCAATGAAACTGCAATCTTGATTAGTGGGCCTTGGGGAATAGGAAAAACATACGAGATTAAGGAGTATATAAAATCAAAAGCTCAAGATGTTAAAGATAAAAAATTGAAGATTGCTTATTCTTCACTTTTCGGAAAAAATTCTATTGATGAAGTAAATACCGAGTTGTATCAGTTAATACACCCAGCAAAAAAAGTTTTGAATACTATTACTAATGTTGCTAAATTGATAAATATAGGTGTTGGATTCTCTTGCGGAATAAATTTAAACATTAATGATGAAAATTTAAAACTTTGTGAAAAATTAAAATCCAAAAAAAATATTCCCTACTTGATTATACTTGATGATTTTGAACGAAAAAGCGATAAAATTACTGCAGAAGAGTTACTGGGATTTATAAATAATTTAATTAATCAAGGATTTAAAGTTGTTGTTTTGGCTGATTTAGACACTAAATATGGGAAGAAAAATAGAAAATATGAAATAGAAAAACTCGAAAATGATAAAGTTACAACAGAAAAATTTATTTCTAAAATCAATTTAAGTGATGATATTCTAGGTTTCTACAAAGAAAAAATTTTTGATAGAATTTATAAAATAACGGAAACACCTGAAGACGTTATAAGAACTATTTTTGCTGAGAACATAAATCTTATTGCGGACAAATTAATTATAGAATTTAATAAAAATATAAGAATGGCAATAAAAGCCAATTCTTTATTCCTTCAACTCCAAGATTATATAAAATCTAATTCTTATAATTGTAATAAATTTGAACAAATTATGAAAATATGTATATATTGCGTTAATGAATTGATGACTAATAAGTATTCCATAATATATAGTGATAAATGCAAAGAAAGTGATTATTTAAAATACTGTGAAAAATCTTTTGGTAACATTATTACTTCTTATGACAAATCTTTAAGAGATGATTTTAATTTAGTTGAAGCAATTAATGATATATATTTAAATGAAGATTATTCTTTATTAGATGAAATATTTAATCCAAATGATGAAAATATCTTAAAATCTTGTTTTTTCTGTTCGGATGAAAATAAGTTAAATATTATAAAAAAACAATACGAACTTATATTATCAATTCCAGATGATTTAAATTACAACCACTCGACAATAAATCAACTTATTAGAGATTGGTATTGCTATGCGGATTATGTGGATTTATCTTTCATAGACAAAGAAGAATTATTTAAAAAATTAAACAAGCTCAACTTTAGATTAGATAGTTTTGGTGAACAAAATGAAACTTTTATTAATCTTATCAAAGAATATAATGAGTTTTGCAATAATCAAATAAAATATAGCCTCACATCTAAATTGGTATTAAATGATTTAAAAGAATTGAAATCAGGGTTGTATGAAATAACTAACAAATATAATAATTTAGATGATGAGTCTAAAGAGTATATTAAATCTAATTTAAAAGAAAACAATTTCTTCTTACAAAAAATAGATGGTGATATTAATGACGAATTTTGGGGTATAAACCACTTGGTTTGTCAGATAATAATGGAGTATATTCCAGATTTAAAAAATGATTTATTAAACCTTTTGAATGGAATAAAGCGAAAATATCCAAATGATAAATCCTGTGAATATAGAGTTAACTCATTAATAAAGCAGTATGATTTAGACATGAAAAAGGAAGAAGTTTAAACTTCTTCCTTTTAGTTTTATTGATTGTTTTGCAAATGAGCGTAAACTGCATTTGCTGATAGGTTTGAAAAGTTGCCATTTGTTTCGGCAAAGGATTGTAAATCATGAGCAAGAAGAAAAGATATTTTTTCTATCTGCTTTGAGTTTAAATTGACTTTACCTAATTTTAGTTCATTTGAATTAAAATCAAAAACAGCAGTGTTTTCATCTATATCTTTACAATCAATAAAACATTGATTGTTATTCGTTTTTCTCATAATTACTTACTAAAAAGCGAATAACACCGAAAAACACTTGGACTATTTAAAGTCCATAATTATTATAACATTTTTTTATAATATTGCTATATTTTTGACAAAAAAAGACAAGTGGGTGTCCCACTTGGGTCTAGTATGGGGAATGACTCAAAATTGAAACTTCTTCTTTTTTAGTGTGAGTCGTTTAAAAGCCTTTATTTATAGGCATTTTAGCGACTAAAAATACGATTTTGAGCCTATTCCTTATCCTGCTTACTATAAATTTAACCAATTTTCATAATTTTTTGCTTAAAAATCTACAAAAAGTCAACTTTTTATAAAACTGCTCGCCACTGTTTAAAATAGGTAAGTTTATTCTCGTCATTTAATGAAATCTGAAAAATGCCATCTATCTTTTGTGAATTGCCATTCATAGTGCGTTCCATTTGCCAATTAACTATTGCAAAATCTTTCGTTTCGCATAAAATTTTAAATGAATATGACTGAACTTTTTGGTTATAATTTACAACTCGCCACAAGTTCTCAACTTCTTTCCAAGTTTTGCAAGGCTCTCCCATTGGAGTTTCGTAATATTTCACATCTTTAGAAAACAATTCTGTAGTTTTAATTCCCTCAAGATTTTTCCAAGATTCCATAAATTTATTTAACCATAATTCATAGTTTTTCATTTTTAAATTCTCCTTATATTACTTCTTTAAAAGTGCTGTAACCTCGATTTCTATTTTAGCACCATCTCTAACCATTCTATTAACTTCAACAAGAGTTGAAACGGGCATAGAATTCTTGAAATATTCTGCTCTTATTTTAGAAACTTTTTCAAATTCATTCATATCGGTTACATAAATAACTGCTTTTATAACATCATCAAAACTTGCACCGGCAGATTTCAATATGTCACCAATGTCCGAAAATACTTCGTGTGTTTGGACTTCAATATCATCTGAGTCCACTCTTGAATTATTTTCTTTTGAAGCGTGAGCTTGAATACCAGAAACATATATTAAATAATAATTCCCACAATCAATTTTCTTTGCTGGTGTATAAACACCAATTTTTTTATACCCTGCTGGATTAATATTTTCAATCATAACTGTATCTCCCTAGATTTATTATATCATATAAATATTGATTTTGTATTAATTTTTCAAAAATTTTATATTTTGTGCTGACTTTTTTGAGGTATAGCGGTATAATTGGTTAAAAGGTGGTGAGAAATGAACAAAGCGGTTATTTATGCGAGATATTCAAGCGACAGCCAAAGCGAACAGAGTATTGAAGGGCAAATGCGAGTTTGCAAAGAATTTGCTGAAAAGAATGGGTATGTTATTGTCGGTGAATATATTGACAGAGCAATGACTGGAACTAATGACAAGCGACCTGCTTTTCAACAAATGATTTGTGACAGCAAAAAGCATGAATGGAGTTTTGTTCTTGTGTATAAATTTGATAGGTTTGCAAGGTCAAGATATGATAGTGCGATCAACAAGTCTATTTTAAAGAAAAATGGTGTTAAGGTTATTTCTGCAACCGAACAAATTTCAAATACACCAGAAGGGATAATTCTTGAAGGTATGCTTGAAAGTTTTGCCGAATATTATTCTGCTGAATTATCTCAAAAAGTTAAGCGCGGACTTAAAGAAAGCAGAATTAAAGGTTTGTTTACTGGCGGTCCAACCCCTTACGGATACGACAAAGTAAATCAAAAACTTGAGATAAATGAAATAGAAGCAAATATTGTTAGGCAAATGTTTAATGACTATTTATCTGGCATGAGAATTAAAGATATTGTTGTAAAACTTTCAAATGCTGGAATTAAAAATAAATATGGCACAGAATGGAATATCAATAGTATAAGTAGAATTTTAAGGAATGAAAACTATAAAGGTATTTTGACTGCTGAC
>CASFQL010000003.1 GCA_949296965.1 uncultured Christensenella sp.
AGAACAAGCAAAATTAAAAGTTGTTAATTATCTAAAAGAACTCATAAATTTAACTCAAGATGAAAAAACCTTTATAAATGAATTGAAAAACAAAAACTACAAACCAGAACTACTATTTAATGATACAAATATTGTGAAAAACATTTTATATCACCCTATGGCATTATGGAGATGTAGAAAATAGTAATAATCTTTTATAATTTTATACAAAATCAAAAGTTATATGTTATAATGAATACAAATTGTAAACTTAAATAAGAGGATTATATGGCATCTATTATTGATAATAAAAACAAAACTATGTTAGAATCTTTAAAAAACTCACTTAAACAGGCTGAAAGAGTTGATATTTTAACTGCTTTCTTCTATTTTTCGGGATTTAATGCTTTAGCCGAAGATTTAAAAGATAAAAAAATCAGAATCCTTGTTGGTAATACTATTGATCCCAATTTGGTCAATGAATTATGCAATAATATAAAAAATTATCCGGATGAGGATTTGGCACCTTACTCAACGAAAGGCTTTGCAAGATTAAATAATTCACAGAAGAAAGACTCTTACGTAAAAAGTTTTATTAATCTTTTTAATAAATCCGCTCTTTCTGAAGAATTTGATTCAACTGATAGTCAAGAAATATTCAAAATGTTTATAAATAAAATTAAAGACGGTTCGTTAGAAATTAGACTTACAGCAGAACAACAGCATGGTAAAGCTTTTATATTAACAAACAAACCTGAATTTTCTTGTTTTGGTGATCAAAAAGGTGTTGTCTTCACAGGTTCATCAAATTTTACTTACAATGGATTGCTAGGTCAAGGTGAAATGAATGAAGATTTTAGAGATAATGTAAAGTATGATGATTACATGACAATATTTGAGTCGCTTTGGAATGATAGTCGTTCTACAGACATTTGTGTTAAAGATGGAAACAAAGAGTTTGAAACAGAATTAAAAAACAAATTATGGATATTTGCAAAGCCCAGTCCTTATCAAATTTTTATTCGTATTTTGTATGAACTTTATAACTCTTTAGATAAAAGCACTATAGTTGCTCCAACAGAGATTACAAACGGCAAATTTTCTAATTTAAAATATCAATTAGACGCAATAAAATATGGCGTTGATTGTATTAATAAAAACAATGGAGTAATTGTTGCAGATGTCGTTGGTCTTGGTAAATCTGTTATTGCATCTGCAATTGCATATAATCTTAATTTAAGAAAAACTGTAATTATTGCACCACCACACCTTGTTGACCAATGGAATGAATATCAACAAGACTTTGGATTAAGAGGTGTTAAAGTTTGCAGTAGTGGCAAAATTGAAGATTTATATAAACAATACTCAGCGGACCCAGACCCTATTTTATATATAATTGATGAAGCTCATAGATATAGAAATGAACTAAGTGATAGTTATCAATGGTTACACCAATTAACACGTTCAAATGCTGAAAATAAAGTTATTCTTTTAACTGCTACTCCATATAACAATAGACCACAAGATTTGTTCGCATTAATTAAACTTTTCCAAACTCCAAGTAGGTCAACTTTAAATTCTGTTAACAATCTGGGTGTAAGATTCCACGAATTAATTGCTAAATATAACAAATTAGAAAAAGAAGGTAAGAAAAATCTTACAGCACAAATAAAGAAAGAGTTAGACAAGCTAAGTGAAGAATTAAGAATTTTAATAGACCCAGTCATTGTTAGACGTTCTAGACTCGATTTACAGGAAGTTAAAGAATATGCAGAAGATTTAAAAATGCAAAATATTCAATTCCCTGAAGTTGTCGGCCCGGAACTTGTTGAATATGATTTGGGCGAAATTAGACAATTGTATTTGTCAACATTAGACAAATTAAGCAATCAATTTATTTGTGCCAGATATAATCCATCAGAATATTTAATTAATCCACAAGAATTTAATAAAAAATATGGTGAGTTGTTTGGTGAAATGAACATTCAGTTGTTCCAAGGAAACCTCGCTAAATTTATAAAACGTTTATTGGTAATGCGTTTTGAAAGTTCAAAAGCAGCTTTTAAATCAACACTAACTAGTCTATTTAGTTCTTATGAAAACATCAAAAAATGGTGGGCAAAAGGATATGTTCCAATTAAGAAAAGTGGATATTTATCTGACCCTAATGATGATGAAATAATGGAAACACTTGATGAAATCAATAGCATAGAAAACGAACCGATAGATGTAGATAAAATCAAGAAAAAAGCAATTCCTATTCCTAGAGAATTATTTAAAGAAGATTTTATTCATGCAATTGAAAGTGATATTGATTTACTTAAAGGAATATATCATGAATGGTTTACAACTGAAGAAGTTGGTGAAGACCCTAAATATAATGAAATCAGTAGAAAAATAAATATATTATTAAAGGAAAATAAAAATCGTAAAATTGTTATTTTTTCTACATTTGCTGATACTGCCGAGTATGTAAAACAAAAACTGGAAGATGATGGTTATAGAGTATTAATTTATACTGGTATCTCATCAAAAATTGACAGAAACATTGTTAAACAAAATTTTGATGCATCTTACAAGCAAGGCGAGCAATTAAATGACTATGATATTATTGTTGCAACAGATGCTTTAAGTGAGGGGTTTAACTTAAATAGAGCTGGCATAATAATTAATTACGATATTCCTTATAACCCTACTAGAGTTGTTCAAAGAATTGGTCGTATCAATCGTATTAATAGAAAGATGTTTGATAAAATATTTATATTTAACTTCTTTCCAACAGACATTGGAGAACAAAACACATTAATAAAAGGTATTTCAACTTTAAAAATGTTTTTGATAAATAACATTGTTGGTAGTGATACAAGAACTTTAACACCAGATGAGACTTTACAAAGTTATTTTAAATCTCAATATGATGAGGCAAATTCGGAAAATAACGAGAGAAGCTGGGATAATGATTTCAAGAATATATACAATTCGATCAAGCACAATACAACATTAATAGACGAGGCTCTTAAAATTCCAGAAAGATCAAGAATTGTAAGACAAAACCAAAAAGAACTTTGTGCTATTTCGTTTGCAAAGAGAGGAAATACATCATTATTTGCAATTGCTTATCCTTTTGAGAATAAAGCTGAAATTGTCGCACCAGAAAAAGTTTTAAGATTATTTAAATCAGCACCAGATGAAAAAAGTTTTGAATATGATGATGCGTTAGACAAGAAGTTTACTATTTTAAGAGATGAAATTAGAAAGCCTTATCCTAAAATTCGTTTAGACAAAAGAAAAGGCGAAGCGATTGATAATTTGGAACAATTAAAAGTTACTTGTCCTAGCGAAAAAGATTATCTGACAGACTTGTTAGAAGTTATTAAAACTTATGATGACCTAAGTGACGGAGAATTAAAATATCTAGCAAAAATTTCTGTGAGAAAAAATAATGTTAATGAAATAGTAGAAGATTTAAAAACAAAAATACCTGTTCATTATATTGTTCAAATAAAAGAAAAAGTTGAGAGCATAGATGCACAAACAGAAGTTATAATGTTTACGGAGGATTTAAGAAATGATATCAAATAGAGACGCAGAAGAAATATTAAAATATGAATATCATTTAGATAACTTTACTTATTTAGTAAAGGAACTTTTGTTGCCTGATTTTACGAATTCAAAGCATGTGGTTTATTTTAATAACGATATATTTCAATCTGTGACACAAATTGGAGAATCTTCTATCTGTAACTTGTCTGTTTTTGAAGTGTACTTAAATGAAGGAACTCAAAATAAAAGAGTGGCAATAACTCAAGAAATGTTTAAAATTTTAAGAGGTCTTAGAATTGATAATGCCTTAGTTTCTTTTGTAAATCAAGACAAGAATAATTATAGGATTTCATTATTGACAAGTAAATATGAGTATGATGGAGATAAGATTGTAAAAATATTATCTAATCCAAGAAGATTTTCTTATAGTTTAGGCTTTGGGACTAAAACTAAAACACCTTATAAATATTTAATTGCAAAAGGAAAAGTTAACTCTCTCGAAGAATTAACTGAAAGATTTTCAGTTGAAGTAGTAAATAAGCAATTTTATAATGAAATCGCTCTTTGTTACAGCAAGTTGGTTGGTGGAGAAAGAGACGGTAAAAAATATGAAAGACAACTTGGATTATATAGTGTAGTTGATCAAAAGAAATATGCAGAGTTTGCAGTTAGATTAATTGGTAGATTGACATTCTGCTGGTTTTTAAGAGAAAAGAAAAGTAAAAATGGAATTCCATTAATTCCTGAAAAATACTTAACAATTGATACAATAAATCAACAAGACAACTACTACCATAAAATCTTTGAACCTTTATTTTTTGAGTTATTAAACACACATCCAAGAAAGAGAAAAGATAAATACAGAACTGAAGAATATAAGCAAATACCTTATTTAAATGGTGGGTTATTCAGTCCACATAGTGATGATTTGTATAAATTTGATAATGTTACACAATATGGAAGATATGGCTTAGTTAATATACCAAATCAATGGTTTATAGAGTTTTATAATATTTTAAATCAATATAATTTTACTGTTGATGAAAATACTTCTTACGATATTGAATTATCAATAGATCCAGAAATGCTTGGTAGAATATTTGAAAACTTGCTTGCAGAAATCAATCCAGAAACGGGTGAAAATGCAAAGAAAAGCACTGGAAGTTTTTATACCCCAAGAGATATTGTTGATTATATGGTTGATAGCAGTTTGCTTGAATATTTAAAAGCTAAAACATCTATTGAGGAAACAAGATTAAAAGCTTTAATTTCCTATGGCAAGGAAGATGATAATCTTGCAATATTTGATGAAAAAGAAAAGAAATCAATCATTAATGCACTATACACTATTACTATTTTAGATCCAGCATGTGGTTCTGGAGCTTTCCCAATTGGAATGCTACAAAAAATAGTATATATATTACAAGAAGTTGATCCAAGTGCAGATATGTGGTTTGATAAAGCAACAGAGAATTTTAATGATATATTCTTAAAAAAAGAATTTGAGAAAAAATTTAAATCTGGTGATTTAGATTATATAAGGAAACTTAAAGTTATTCAAAATTCTATATTTGGTATCGACATTCAACCAATTGCGGTAGAAATATCAAGATTAAGATGTTTCTTATCATTAATTATTGAAGAATCAGTAAATGACGATGAAGAAAATCGAGGCATTTATCCTCTTCCTAATCTTGATTTTAAGTTTATTATTGCAAATTCATTAATTGGATTAGAAAATACTTCACAAATGTCTTTATTTGAAAATGAAGATCATATAAAACGTCTTAAAGATGTTAGAGATGAATATTTCAATGCAGAGAGTGAACGAAGAACAGAATTAAAATTAGAATTTAAAGATATTCAGCAAGATATGCTGTTAAATACTATTGCAAATTATCAAAAACAAGCAACTATGCGCTATCAACAACTATCAGCATGGAAGCCATTTGAGAATGAAGCTACCAATTGGTTTGATGCGGATTGGATGTTTGGAATTAAAGAAGGTTTTGATATTGTTATAGGTAATCCACCATATTTGGAGGCAAGAAATAGTAATTTCCCTGATTGGGAAAAAGATGTTTTACAAGAACAACTTAAACAACGTTATGGTAAACGATTTGATTTAATTCCACGAGGGGCAGATTTATTAATTTATTTTTATGAATTAAGTATCAGATTGATAAAACCAAATGGAATAAATGTATTTATCACTCAAAATTCATGGTTAGACACTGAATATGGCTCGAAATTCCAGCAGTTTTTGCTAAAAACAACAAACGTATTAGCGATAGTGGATAGTGATTTTAAGGCATTCGAGTCTGCAAATATAAATACTATAATAACATTTTTTGAAGGAAATCAAGGATGCAAAAAAAATATCACATTTGCTCGATGTCATAAAAGTTTTATAGACTATCACTTTCCAGTTGCAGATAATGATAATGAGTTATTAGAGAATGTAACAATAAAGAAATTTGGAAGCGATAGTGATTTAATAAAAAACTATAAATGGGGATTTTTGTTTAATTCAGATATTGAATTTTTAAATTTAATGCAATCCCTAAACGAACGTGGAAAGAAAGAGGATGATGTTAATTGGTTAAAAATAGGACAGGGCCTTAATATAACCAAGGACTATGTAATTAATGACATCCCTGACTTTATCAATAATGAGAATTTAATACCATATTTAAATGTTGATGAAATGGGTTACTATGATTGGAAGTCAACTAAAACATTTATTTTATCAAATGAGAAGTTGAACTCCGAACAAATAAAACAACTTAAAAAAAACGGTATAAAAATTTTTGATGAAATAAAATCGAAAAGAAATAAACCGAGTTTGATTTTACCAAGAGGTGTAGGAGGAAAACATTTCTGTTCAATTAATTCAAACAAAGGATATTCTGCCAGTTGCGTAGATATATATTTAAATCAAGATAAATATCTACCAAACTTATGGATATTTATGAATTCCACTTTATTTTGGTTGATAAGAGAAATGTCTGGAAGAAAAAGCCTTGGGGGAGGTATGCTAAAAGCTGAAGCTGTAGATTTAAAACAATTCTCCATATTTTTTGAATTTAATAATATTGAAAAAATTAAAGAAATTATGTATGAAACATCGGATTTAAAAGTTTTAACTGCTACAGAAGAGTTAGATACCGAACATCATAAAAAAATTGATAAATTTATTTTTGATGAACTTAATATTAGTGAAGAAATGCAAAGATATATTGTAACTAAATTTATAGAAAAATTTAATGATAGGGTTAATAAGTCAAGGACAAAATAGCCAGAAAATAAAAGGAGGTTTAAAAGTTAGTGTGGTTAATAAAAAAGCAAAAACACAAAATACAATTAATTATAACCCCTTAAATATAAAAAAAGAATTGCGACATATTCTTCAGTTAAGTATTAATAAAAAAATAAATGGTATTTTAGAATTATTTGATTTAAAAAATAAAGATGATATTGAATTATCATATAATGATTCTGTATTTGATGTGGTTATATCAATTCCTAAAGAAAATGATATAAATAAAATATCAATTTTAGGTGTAAAAATATTAGAAACGAGCAATTTTAGAGAAATAAATAAATTGAGAGGTATTTTATGGAATAGAAATGATATTCCTATTTCACTCTTTATTACCCCAACAGACATAATATTAAATAATAATTTTAGCGTTCAAGATACACAAAAGTATCTAAATTCATTATCTAGTAATGGTAAATTTGATTTTGAATTATTGAGATACGATAATTTAATTAATGGTAAATATATAAAAGCATGTGAAAAATTTATTAAAATATCAGATAGAGTTGACCAAAAATTATTAAAAAATATAAAATACGCATTAAAATTGTTGTGTAATAAAGGAACTTCATTCTCTAAAGCACATAATATCATGTCAAAATCAATTTTTATAAAGTACCTTGAAGATAGAAAGATAATAACAGAAAATTCCTTTGAAAAATTTAATGTAAAAAACTTTAATGAAATTTTAGAATCTAACCATATTGAAGATTTTTTTAAATATATGGAAGAAAAATTTAAAGGCAATATATTTTATATAAACGAAGATGATGCTTTACATAAATATGAAATAAGAATTATTTTAGATTTTTTAAGTGGTATGGATTTAGAAACAAAACAATTAAGTTTTTGTTGCTATGACTTTAGTATTATTCCAATAGAATTAATAAGCAATATTTATGAATTGTTTTTACAAGAAGAAGATGTCGTTGCTAAAAGGAACAAAGGTGCTTTTTATACTCCCTATTTTTTAGCAAATGCAATGATTGAAAATATTAATGAGAGAATATTAAAAAATGATTATAAGATATTAGATCCTTCTTGCGGCTCTGGAGTATTTTTAGTATCGTGTTTTAAAAAGCTTGTATCATTATGTGATAATTATACTCATGATGAATTAATAAAATTATTAAAATCTAATATTTTTGGTGTTGATATAAATAAACAAGCGCTTAAGATTACAAAACTAAGTTTATATATTGCCCTTTTGGATTGTTTTAATCCCAAAGACATTGAAAGTAATCATATACAGTTGCCAGATTTGAGCAATAATTTATTGTTAAGCGATTATTTTAATGAGGAATTGCTAAAAGACATGAAGTTTGATTTAATAATAGGCAATCCACCATGGACAAGTATTTCAACAAGCGATTGTGAAAAATATTTAGAAAAGAATTATAAGGGAATTATTTCAGATTCTCAGCTTTGTCAATCTTTTATTTTAAGAACAAAAGATTTTCTATCTGAAGATGGATTAGCAACAATCTTGATATCAAATGGTGTTTTGTATAATACTTTAGCAGTAAAATTTAGACAGTCTGTTTTAAATAATTTTTCAATTATAGAAATATTAAATTTGCAAAAATTAAGAGTAGGTTTATTTCAAAATGCTAACTATCCTTGTTCCGTTATAACTTATTCTTTAAAAAAGAAACAAGTAAAGTTTTGTGATTATATCAATATTGAAAAGGATTTTTATGATATAATTCAAAACAAAATTAGTTTTGATAAAACAAATGCTCAACAAATAAGCATTAGAATTATGCAAAAATATGACTATATTTGGAAAATTTTACATGAGGGATCAAAATTAGATTTTGAATTAATCAGTTCTGTTAGAGAAAGATCTAATAGTTTAGATCAGTATTTGAAACATAATAATTTTGAAATGTCGCAAGGATGTTCAGCAGGGAAAAATGAGAACAATAAATTTTTAAATTTGAAAGAGGTCGTAAGTGATAGTTTTTCTAATTTTAAAGTTGATTATAATGAATTGCCTAATAACAAATTAAATAAATTTGAGAGACTTCATGATGTTAAACAATATTTATGTAAAAATAGAATATTGATTAAACGCTCAATAAGAGATAAACATCCAGAATGTGCATTTATACAAGGAAAAGTTTTTTATAAAAATGATTTTTACTCAATTTACACAAATGAAGATAACTATGAAAAATTATTATTTTTGGAAGGATTAATAAATTCAGATTTTTATAATTATTATCAATATCATATGGCACCTGCTTATAATAAAACTTCCCAACCAGAAATTAGAATGAATAGTATTAAAGAGTTTCCGATTCCTTATTTAAAAAAAGTTCAATATAATAAGATTGTCGATTTAGTAAAAGAAATTCATAAAATAATAGAAAATGTATCAGCATATGATATTCGAAATAAAGATAAAATACAAATGGATTTTTTCATTAAAAACCATACAATAATTGATATGTACAAAAATTTATTAAATTCCCTAAATCAAAGAATCTATAAGTTGTATGGATTAAACAGTAGAGATATTTCTATTATTGATTTTTCATTAAATTATCTATTAAAGATAAACAACAACACAAGTCAAAAAGATTTTTCATTTAAGGGTTATTATAAAACCTTATATTCGTTAATGAGAAATTTAGTTCCTAAAAAATATAATATATATAAAACTTCTCAAGATGGGAAATTCTTTAAAATATTATTTTTTGAAATTACTAAAAATAATATAAAATCAGATATAACCCAGATAATTAATTTAATTTTAAAAACATATGAGATGTCTTCCATAAATGAAATTTTTAATAAAGTTGCTTTTAGGAAGAATTTTATTGGGACGTTCAAAGATGGATTTTTTATAATTAAAAACATGAAAGAAATAAATTGGCAAAAAGCAATGGCTTATTTGGATTTTTATAAAATACAACAACTCCTATTAATAGGAGGTAAAAATGACTAGCTATATTAATTCTAATATACAAAAAGATATAATAAATGGCATAATAGATAAATTAATTCAGTTAATAATATATTCTTATAATAAAATGATAGCCAATAAAAGCAGCAATGTATTATTAGAAGATCAACGAAGGAATAAACTATTGTATGAAATTAGAAAAAATAAGTCAAAATTTAATTTTGATTACACGATTTCACAATGTGAACCTTTTGACGAGGATACAGGAACAACATTGGGAAGAACTGATATTACAGTATTTTTAGATACAATGTCTGATTTGGGTATTACAATAGAATGTAAGCGTTTTTTAAAAAATGAGATATGTAATTATCATATAAACAGTGAATATATTGGAAATGGTGTAGATAGATTTAAAAATCATAAATACCCTCTAACTTATGGATATTGCGGTATGTTATCGTTTGTGGAAAGTGGTGATTATAATAAGTTATTTTCAATATTGTCATCAATATTCAAACTAGATGATAATTCAAAACAATACATGTTTAATTTTATTGCTAAATCTAAAGAACAGGATTGTTGTGGCGAAAATTTTGAGGTTTTTCATATTATTCTAAATTTTTCATAAGAATAAAACATATAATTATTACATTATTTAATCTTAATTAAATGTTTTTGCAATATATTGTTAAATTTTAATGATTGTTTATTATTATAATATATTGAGAGATTATGTTATAAATTTAAAATTATTATATAATTTAAAGTATTAAAAAGATTGTAGTACTTAAAAATATAGCCACAAAAGGAAAAGATACACTTGCTAAAATACAATACTCCATTTGCATAACAAACAAATAATATAAATTACGAGATTTGGGATTGTGCGAATTCTTATATATATTAAATATAATAATTTATGTATTATTGTTTATTTTGTAAGGTATATACTTTAAAAAGAAATTAATAATAAAGAAAAGGTTTCTTTTGTAATTAAGAGTTTAAAGACATCGATTTTGATGTCTTTTTTTCTTTTGTGTTATAACATTTTTTTAGATTTCTCAAAAAAATCAATTACTGCCTAAGTTTTTTCCAAAAAAATGTCCTTATATATAATAGAGGGATATTAAAAATTGAAATTTACTTTTAAGTTTAAATTCCTTTATTTTAGGGACTTTTAGGTACAAAAGTGTATTACGATTTGTATATAAGTGAGGGGTATATAAAATATATTTAAACTTTTTTTGAAAAAGTTGTTCAAATATACTACACGATTTGAAAAAAATTGTAGTTAATATTATAGAGGAGGTAAAATAAATTTTAAAAAATTTTTTATAAAAATTGCAAAAATGACCCCACGATTTGAAAAAATGTGTACTTAATAATATAGAGGGGCAAAAATATTTATAAGAATTTTTGCTAAAAATAGTAAAAACCCACGATACTTTTTAAAAAACATGTCCTTAATAATATAGAGGGAGTAAATTTTTTGTATGAGATTATCAAGAAAAAGTAAAGTCCATGATGTTTTATAAGAACATGTCCTTGTAAATATGAAATTAAAAATTTTATTTTTTGGACAAGGCTTAATTGCTTTATTTTAGGGACTTTTTAAGCTAAAAGTGCCTTACTAAGTGAGGGGATATAAACAAAATAAATTTTAACTTTTTTTAAAAAAATCGTTAAATTATACCTGACAAATTGAAAAATAATGTAGTTAATAATATAGAGGAATAAAAAATGTTTTTAAAAATTTATCCAAAATGCTTTAACGATTGGTGATTTTTATTGGTTATATATGGGGGATAAAAATATTTTTGAAACTTTTTAAAAAATGCTAAAAATGGCCCCACGATTTAGAAAAACATGTAGTTAATAAAATAGAAGGAGTAAACATCTTTGCAAATTGCAATGGTGTTTTTTTCTTATACAAATTTTAACCGCGTGTTCAAATGGTGAACATGCGACATTGTTAATATTTATGTGCAAATGTTAAAAAACTTTTCCCGCAGGTTCAAATGGTGAACCAGCGACAATAGTAAAATCATTTTAAAAGGAGGTGTCAAATGTAAAATTAAACTTAAAACTTTAAGAAAATCAAATAAGCAAAAGGAGGAACTATGAGAGATAGCAAAATTAAGTGCCAAAACATGCTTAGATTGCGAGAAAAGCATTTGGTCGATAAATTACAAGAGATTTACGAAAATAGCCAATACGGGTCAATTAACGAGTTTCTAAATGCGTGTTTAAAACAAGTTGCCTTTAAAGAGATGAAAGAAGATGAAATTTTATCTCGACTTGACCAAATGGAAGATGTCTTAAATGCTATTTATGAAAGGATGAAAAGATGAAAGACAAT
>CASFQL010000004.1 GCA_949296965.1 uncultured Christensenella sp.
AAGAAATGAACTTACAAGAGAACATATTAAAAAAATTACACAAATTTATGCTGATTTTGAAGAAAATAAATTTTGTAAAATTTTACCAAATGAAGAATTTTTATATAAAGAATATGCAGTATATCAACCAATGCAAAGAAGTTATGGGATAACAAAAGAAAGAATAGAAAACTTGGTTAATAATAATGTCCTTTCAAACTTCTTTGATGCTGATAAATTTGAAGAATTGTCTTTGACGGAGCCAAGACCCATAAAAGAAGAAAAAGAATATAATAAATATCTTAATAATAAACCAGTTTATGAGGCGATAATAGAAAAATTAAATAATAATATTTTAAACAACGTTTATAAATCAAAAGATAAGTTTATACCAGTTTTAACCACACTATTAGAAGATGTACTAGTTTCAGTAAATAAGCAAAAAGATTTAATGGAAAAAATTGCTCATGGCTTGTCTGTTATAGACAAAGAAGCTGAAGTTCAAAAAGATAAAAAGGGGAATATTATTTATGATCCTGATACAAAGGATTCGGAAATTGTAAAACTTACAAAAGATGTAGATGAATATTTTGAAGAAGAAGTTTATCCACATATACCTGATGCTCATTATGTTTATGAATATAATCCCAACAAAAAGGGCGACAAAGAAAAACTTGGTGCAGAAATTCCATTTACAAGATTCTTTTATGAATATCAAGAACCTGATAAAAGTGAAGATTTATTGAAGAAATTCTTTGAATTAGAAAATGATATTACTGCCAAATTAAAGGACTTTTAGAGGTGCCTATGGAAGAGATAAAAATTAAAGATTCGGGAATTAAATGGATTGGAAATATTCCTGGGAATTGGAATATAAAAAGATTAAAATACTGCGTAAGAAAGAAGATTACAGATGGACCACATGAAACTCCTGTTTTTGTGGACGATGGAGTTATATTTCTTTCAGTAGATTCAATTCAAGATGGTAAAATTGTTTTTGAAAATACAAGGTTTATATCATGTGAAGATGCAAAAAGATATGATAAAAAATGCAAATTAGAAAAAAATGATGTATTAATCGGAAAGGCCGCATCTACAGGTAAAATAGCTATAGTTGATAAAGATGTGTATTTTCAAGTTTGGTCTCCACTTGCAATTGTAAAAACTCATAACAAAATACTGGATAGCAATTTTTTAAGATATTATTTACTGTCTCCAGCAGGACAAGAGAACATTGATAATTTTTGCACAATGAACACGCAGAAAAATATAGCAATGGAAGATATCGAAAGACTATCTATAGTTATACCAACATTACAAGAGCAACTAAAAATTGCTGGCTTTCTTGATAAAAAATGTGCCGATATTGATGAAATTATATCAAAAACTGAAAAACAAATTCAAACGCTTGAGCAATACAAAAAATCCCTCGTGACAGAAACAATTACAAAAGGGCTAAATTCTAGTATTGAAATGAAATATAGTGGATATGAATGGATTGGAGATATTCCGAAACATTGGGAAGCAAAAAAGCTGAAATATATTTTAAAAGAAATCAAAGTTGGCCCATTTGGAAGTGCTTTATCAAATACAGATTTTAAAGCTGAAGGTTATTGGGTGTATAATCAAAGAACTGTTTTGGATGAAAATTATCAAACAAATGATACATTCATAGATGAACAAAAATATAAAGAAATGATAGGATTTAAAGTTAAATCTGGAGATTTACTAATTACAACAAGAGGAACTATTGGTAAAGTATCTATTGTTCCAAATGAATTTTATCAAGGAATTATACATCCTTGTATTATTAGGTTTCAATGTGATGAGACTAAAATTTTACCAGAATTAGTAAAAATAATTTTTAATTGTTCAACATTGCTATCTGATCAATTAAATAAATTTAGCAATGCTACAACAATTGAAGTTATTTACTCATATACTTTGAAAGATGTTATCATTCCTATAATTCCTTTGGATGAACAAAGAAAAATACTGGAGTTTTTAAAATTAAAGTTAAACAAAACTGATGAGCTAATTAATAAACAAAAAGAAAGTTTAGAAACTTTGAAAAAATATAAACAATCTTTGATTTATGAATATGTTACAGGTAAAAAAAGAGTTTAAGGAGAAATTATGGCTAATTTATTAAAAGAAAAAGAAGATTTTCAAAAATTAATTATAGAAAGATTAGTTGAAGAAAATAAATATATTGAAAGAAGTGCTGTTAATTATAATAAAGCTTTAGCTATGGATACAGAACTCTTTTTCGAGTTTTTAAACAACTCTCAACCAGATGTTTATGAGAAGTTAAAGAAAATATATAAGAAAGATACAAATGATGTGATTTTGGCCAAAATAAATGCTGAAATAAACAAATCTAGTAGAGGCTTAATTGATGTATTAAAAAAAGGTGTTGATTTTGATAGTGTTTTATCAATTAAGCTTTTATATGACAAACCTGCAACAACTTTTAATAAAACAAGCAATAAACTTTATAGTACAAATATTTTTTCTGTAATGGAAGAAGTTTATCATAAAGATGCTGAAAGAATTGACCTTGTTTTATTTGTAAATGGATTTGCTATTATTACAATGGAACTTAAATGTAATACTTCAGGCCAAAATGTTCAAAATGCTATAGAACAATATAGAACTGATAGAGATAGTAATAGTAGATTATTAAAGTATAAAATTGGTGCACTTGTAAACTTTGCAATGGATTTAGAAGAAGTTTATATGTGTACTAAGCTAAATGGAAAAGCTTCTTATTTCCTACCATTTAACCAAGGTAATGGTGAAGACGGAAAAGGCAATCCAGAACCTATCGATAAAACAAAATTAAAAGTTTCTTATATGTGGGAGGATATTCTTACAAAAGATACTTTAATTTATTTGATTGAAAGATTTATATTTATAGAAAAATCTGTAAAAGAAAATAAAATTACTGGAGTTAAGAAGGTTGATGAAACTCTTATATTCCCTAGGTATCATCAATTAAATGCAGTTAGAAGAATTGTTAATGATGTTAAAGAATATCATACTTCTAAAGATTATTTAATACAACATAGTGCCGGTTCTGGTAAGACAAATACAATAGCGTGGCTTTCACATATATGTTCTGATTTGCATGATGATAATAATAACAATATTTTTGACACTATTATTGTTATGACAGATAGAATTATTGTTGATAGACAACTACAAGATGCTATCTTAAACTTAAGTCATAAAAGTGGTGTTATAAAAGTTTTGGATGATAAATGCACGGCTCAAGACTTAAAAATTGCAATTAATGGAAATACAAAAATAATAGTAACAACTATACAAAAGTTTAGATATATCTGCGATGAAATAAAAAATTCAAAAGAAAAAACATTTGCGGTTTTAATTGAT
>CASFQL010000005.1 GCA_949296965.1 uncultured Christensenella sp.
ATAGTGTCAACTATGTGTTGCTGAACTTCAAGATTTGGAAGGTCTAATTCCAAATTTAATAAGTCATTACTTGATATGTTTGCTTGATTAGCACTTCCTGTAGATAATTCAGCCAATTCTATTGTAATTTTGTTCTGTGATAAAAAATAATACAAGAACAAATTATTCAACAAATTACTTTTAGATTCAATTTTGCAAACTCTTTGATTTATCAATGCAGGAAAACTATATTTGTAAATTGAGCATCTTCCAACCATTGCATCCAAATTAGGTTTATTTGCAGGATTTCCTGTTAATGCAACTATAATATCATTTCTTTTAAGTATAAATTGCTCTAAAGTAGAGTTATATTGATGGAATAAAGTATCTTTAGTTATTAAAACGCCTTTATTTTTCATTTCTTTAATTTTTATTACAGGTAATCCGCTATTATCATTATTCATTGCTTCTGACGAAAATGGATAACCATTTATTACTTTTACTAAATCCCTTAACTTGTATTTCATTTTTACTCCTGGAGGTTTTATGTTAATTAAAAATATTTCCAATATTGTTAATAATAAAATTGACTGTAATACATTACAAAATTTTAATTATATAAGCACAGAAAATATGCTTGAAAATTTTGGTGGTATCAAAGACGCATCTAATGTTCCAACTGGTAAATGTACAGCAATTTTAAAAGATGATATTTTATTATCTAATATCAGACCCTATTTTAAAAAACTATGGTTTTCAAAATTAGATGGTGGCTGTTCTAATGATGTAATTGCTTTGAGAGTTAACAACAAATCAGCTCTATCAAAATATGTTTTTTATGCTTTAAGTTCCAACAAATTCTTTGATGTTTATGTAGCAAATTGCAAAGGAACTAAAATGCCAAGAGGCAATAAAGATGTATTATTAAATTACGATATTCCAACAAAATCATTATTTGAACAGCAACACATAGTTGACATTAGGAGGAAAGGTTATGCAAATTAAAGATTTAGCTATTGTAAAAAGGGGTTCATCTCCTCGTCCTATTATTGATTATGTTGCACCAAAAGGCTACCCATGGCTTAAAATTTCTGATTTTTCTTTGGGTCAAAGATTTGTGAATGAAACTAAAGAATTTATTATCGAGAAAGGATTAAGACACACAAGGTATGTTCCTAAAGGAAGTTTAATTGTAACCAATTCAGCAAGTCCAGGTATCCCAATTTTTTTAGGTAAGAATATGTGTTTGCACGATGGTTTTTTATACTTTGAAAAAATAGATGAAAATCAAGTTCTTCCTTTGTATTTGTATTACTTCATTCTTTCTCGTAGAGAATATTTAGTATCTCAAGGCAGTGGTTCAGTGTTTACAAATCTTAAAAAAGAGATTTTAGAAAATACACCAATTGACCTTCCAAACATGGAAATTCAACGCCACATAGTTGACACTATCGGAAGTGTTGATAATCTCATAGAAAAATACGAAGAAAACTATAGTAAAATTTGTTTTTATCAACAAGGAATCTGGGACAATTTTACAAAAATTTCTAATAGTGAAATGACCAGGCTGGAAGAC
>CASFQL010000006.1 GCA_949296965.1 uncultured Christensenella sp.
CTTATGAAATTTTGGGGCGATGTTTCTTTACAAGATAAAGAAAATATTGACATTTGCAAAAAGCATAACATAATTTATCTTGACACCTCAATTGATAGAGATAAAAAATTCAACGATGCAATTGAACAAATCAAAAAAATACTTAAAGATTAAAATCGATAAAGTGAAAAATATTTTAATTTTTCAAATTCTAAATCACATATTTGTTTAGGTTTTTTGCTCGTAATCATATAGTAAACATCACAAATATGATTATCAATAAAGTTTTTATTAAACACTTTATTTCTTTACATGTCGTTAAAAATTTAACATCATCACCCTTTATTTTTATACCCGTTTCTTCATAACACTCGCGTTTTAAGGCCATAAATTCGTCTTCATTGTACAAAACATGGCCTGAAACAGAAACATCCCAAAGCCCTGGATTGCGTATTTTCTTTGATGATCTTTTCTGTAAAAGAATTTGGTGATTTTCATTAATAATGACTAAACTTACAATTTTATGCCATATGCCATAATTATGTGCAAATTCACGCGACACAATACGCCCAGTAGGGTGATCACCTTAACTATCATATTCGGCTATATTTTCAATTACTTTGTTTAATCATCGTGCAAAATTCACAGAATTAAATAATTTTTCCAATTCTTGAATAATTGACTTATAATAATCATTGTTTTTGAAAATAGTTCCTTTTTCGTTGCGTACCATTTGTTTAAATTCATCGAAAGAAAACCATTTTACCTCATCTATTTCTTCCTTTTGAAATAAAATGTCTTTTTCGTCTCTATCTACAAAAGCGCAAAAGCACGTCACAAACATTTATTATCATCTCTTTCATTTTTTATTTTGTCTACAAGCAAAAAAAATATTATTTTCTTTAATTTCTGAAACAAGTTCTTCGCGCATCTCCTTAATAATGCTTTCTTTTATATCGTCATATTCAACCACATGCCCAGCGAAAAGACCCCAACATGAGGGATAGGATTTCTTATTTCTACTCCTTTTTTGAAGTAAGATTTGTCTCTTACGATTTATACAAACGCAAGCGACTTCATTATGCCATAATCGTTTTTTATGAACGACAGAACGCAGTTCTAATTTATTTAGAGAATTTCCATGTTCATCTAACACCTGTAAAAATTCATTTTTATCAGCAACTTTCATAAAACACTCCTTATGTATAAAAATTTTAACTTACAAGATAAAAAAAACAACTAGTCTAAATTAATTATTGCAAATAAACCAAAAAATTTTATTAAATCTTTTTTTTATTTTAAAGACAGTTATTGCTATTGGCAAATATACTATCTTAATTATTCGCAACATAATGTATTCCAAATTTTAATACTTATATTAAATAAAGTTATCAAAATTTAAAATTTTCGTAAATTAAACGCGATGTTTAAATTTATTTATAAAAAATAATGTTATCTATCGAAAATAAAATGTCTCTCACGAATTAACTTCCCCTCAAACCCTTGTTAATTTAATATTATTTGGTATTTCCAAATAGACACATCTGGCTGGTTGTAGTTGTTGCATTTGTTCTAAAGTCACTCCTAGCCAACTTCCTGTCATAACTTTTTTCCCCCAACCATCATGATTATCTCTAATAAATAATTCATAAGTTAAATCATAAAATTTAACATCATCAATAGTAATTTTATTCCACGCATGATGAATATTTTCAGCAGATAGGCCTTCTACATATGAACATTCAATACCTAAATCAGTACATACCTTAAAAACAAATTGAGCTATGTTTTTACATACCCCCTTTGTTAGTAGACCATCTTTTATTGCAGGATTTTCTATTTTGTGAAGGAGTATATCACTAACCGCTCGCTCTATAAATGTATAAATTTTATGCCCTTTTAACTCCTCTAATTCGTAAAAACTTCCATAAACACTTTTAATGCTCTCCAACGTTTCTGGTGCTAATTGATATTTTGATTGAAAAAAATTTATAGCATTTAATCTTTGCGCTTCGTTTTCTATGTCAGCTTTTCGTTCAAAATCCCAAGTTTCATTTGCTTGAATTTTTGCTAATTTTAAAATTTCATAATCGTATTGCACATTTTCCAACAAATAGCTAAACAATCCCTCTAGTTTTTTATCAATTCCATTCAATCTCTTTAAATTATTAATTAATTCTTCGTAGTTTTTATAACGCATGAACTACCTCCATTTATTTTTTTAAATTACAGCAAAAATGACTCACTCCCCCTCGCTATATGAATTTAATTTAGTAATATTATTAAAGAAATTTTAAAAAACTTCTCAAATAAGAAATAATAAAAAATGTCCCAAAAAATCTATAAAATAAACTTCATAAATTAATGTGTTTTATATTCTTCCCGACATTGCTATTAACATGTTTGCATTTTAATTTTTAAAAATCTTGATAAATCATTTTGCCATTCAAAAAAATACATAAAACTAAAAAAATTAATTACAACCACTGTAAACGACGACAATTGAGCTAAATAATACTAACATAAAAGTATTGCATTGTCAACCAATAAAAAAAATATATTACATAAAAAATTATTAACATCTTTTTTTCTAAACTATTTTATGAAAAAAATTGAAATTCTTTTTAACAAAACTAATTCAAAATCCAAAGGACTAAATTTAAACTGGTTGCAATATATATCCAAATAGGATAAAGAAGTAAAATATATATATACCATTTTTTTATTTTTAAAAGTTCTACCAATAAATAAGTCGCAAAAAAAGCATTGACAATTATTATTATGTTGCCAAGTAACAGTTGATTAAGTGTAAAAAATACTAAACACCAAAGAATATTTAATATCCCATTTATAATTCCGAGTATTTCAATCTTTTTGTTTACCAGATTGTCAATATGTAAAAACGCAAAAATTATTGCAAATGAAATATAAACAATCGTCCAAACTATTGGTATAATAAAACTAGGTATCCACTGTGATGGCGTATTAAGTTTTGTATACCATTCCATACCAAGATTTACAAAAAGGCTACCTAATCCTGCAACAAGAACAAGAAAGGCAACCGTTAATAAAATATTAATTTTTTCTTTTTTAGTTAGTTTCATATTTTTATTTTATTAAAAAAGATAAAAAATATGAAAATTTAGTTAATATTTTTTATTATCAATCCTCCGCCAAATCTGCTTCGAATTTTGTTTTTTGTACTGTGCCTATTGGATGCTTTGGTGGCGCGTAAACAGAATACATTTTTAAAGGAATGTTTTGCTCGTTGATAATGTTGTGCCATGTACCCGCAGGAATGATTATTGCATAATTGTCATTTGCATTTCCCAAAAATTTTACATCTGGTTTGGTTTTGCCCATATAAACTGATGCAACACCATATTCAACTCTTAGAAATTGATCAAGATTTTCATGTATTTCTAGTCCTATTTCCCCTCCCGGTATTATAGACATAACGGTTACTTGCAAATGTTCGCCAGTCCAAATCGCTTTGCGATAATTGTTGTTGCATTTTGTTTCTTTGTCAATATTGACAACGGCAGGCTGATTGCCCAAGTCACTGTTAATTTGATTTTTAACCATAATAAACTCCTTTAACTTATATTAGTTATGCACATGGTCAAACAAATGTGAAAAACTGAAAACTCTACGATTTGTGGGAGTTTTTTCAATTAAAATCATGATATAATGTGCTTGTAAAGGAGGATAATATGAATTTACAAACTATTGGTAAATTTATTAAAGAACAAAGAAAACTAAAAGGTTATACTCAATCAGAACTAGCAGAAAAAATATTTGTAAGTGAAAAAACAATTTCAAAATGGGAATGTGGCA
>CASFQL010000007.1 GCA_949296965.1 uncultured Christensenella sp.
ACCTCGTTCTTCATCTGAAAGAAAATTTGAAAAGTTTTGCGAGAATTGTTCTGCTGTAGATTGGTTCTACAAGAATGGCGATAAAGGCGACGAATATTTATCTGTTGTTTATGTTGATAACTCAAACAGACAAAAACTTTTCTATCCAGACTATATTGTATCTTTAAAAGGCGAAACTTGGATTATTGAAACCAAAGGCGGATTTGACAAAACTGGGGCTAGTGAAGATATTGATATTTTTTCACCAAAAAAGTTTACAGAACTAAAAAGATATTTAAGCAAATACAGTCTAAAAGGCGGATTTGTTAGATTTGACAAACAATCCGAAGAACTCTGTATTTGTATGGATAATTACAATGAAGACATACATTCAGATGATTGGAAAATTTTGAGTGAAGTCTTCAAATAATTTTTATTTTTTAAAGACCACCTATTCTAACGATAGATGGTCTTTTTTACTATAATTTATTAAATTTTTATGATATTTTCGCAAATTTTTAGCCATTTTACTATAAATTTGCGATTTTTTATTTGATTTCCTTTATCTTTTGATTACACCTATCGTTAGAATTGATGTTTTAGTAATGTTTGAAATTTAGCCATCAATTATTCACTCTTTTTTACTTAAAAGGAGCAGACTTTGAACGAATTTAAAGATGATAAGATTGTGGCTTTTGCTGGGCATAGATATGAGTGGCATTGTATTGGTGTAGAAAACAAATTGCCCGAAGTTCTAGAAGATTTAATCAATAAAGGATACACCATCTTTTATGACGGACACTATGGCGCTTTTGACGAAAAGTGTGCACACATAGTCTTACAATTAAAACATAAATATCCACACATCAAAATAATTCGTATTTTAGCATATTATCATCACGACAAAGAAAAATATGATTTGCCATCGTGCTATAATGGTTCAATACTTCCAGAGATAGAAGAATTGCATTACAAACAAAAAATCACAAAAAGAAACGAGTGGATAATAGACCACTGCGACATTCTCGTTTGCCACATAGAAGAGACCTACAAAAGCGGAGCCTATCGCACACTAAAGTATGCTAAAAAGCAAAACAAACCAATAATTTATATATAACAAAAAAGAAGACTAAAAATTAGTCTTCTTTTTTTGTCGTTTTATCAGTTATATCTTGTATAATTTTATTCATTTCTGGTTCACATTTTTCTAAAATTATAGTTTTCATTTCTTCTTGATCTTGTTTTGATAAATTTTTAAATTTAGGCTCTGATGCACATATTTCATCAATTGAATCCTTAACTTTATCTTCAACTATTCCAATAGAAATTTCATCCTTATATCGTTTATCATTTACTAAATCTTGTTTTTGAATAAACAGCTTTGTTATTGTTGGTGTTAAAATATCTATAACTAAAATAATCATAGAATTTAGCAAAAGTTGCAAATTATAATAAAGTAATGTTTGCGTTAATATGTCAATTTTTTTATTTATCAAAACGTTTGTCGTAACATACGATATGAACAACAAACTTACTCCAAATGGGATTATATCCCAAAAATAATTTTTAGCAGCGACATTTTTTTTATAATCATCTAAAATTTTTGATATTCTTTCATCCAAACCGAAAGGTTTAGTCTTCGTTTTATTTTTGCTTACTTCTTTTTCTGTAATAACACACCACGTAACAACTAACGCAGTTAAAATTGCAAATAATGCAAATTCTATATTCAAAAGATTCCTTGCCTCTTCAATATTGATTTCAATGCTAGGTTTTACAGAAATAAGCAAATTTATTACTATAATGTAAAGAATATAATATTTAACAAAATTTGGAACTTTAAAAATTACATTTTTTTCTTTAACTTTTTTTGTGTAATGAAAAATTGATATTATTATCGTTGAAATAAGAGTAAAAGACAATGTAATAATCGCTGCGACATTAATATTAATGACTTTTAAATTCATTAAAGCATTTGCGGATAAAAATATAATGATAAAACTCGCAATAAAAACAAAAACGACATAAAGAATTGCTTTTAATATATGTTTAAAAATTGTTTTACATTTTTGGCTTTTTCCCATTATTTTCTCCTTTGTTAAATCTTAAAATACCGTTGGTTTTTGCTTGTTGGTTTGTCGGGTTCTGTCATTCCAATTAGTCCAGCGTCTAAGGCGGGTTGCAAATAGTTTTTTCTAAATCCTAAACGAGATTTTAGATTTAATTTTCCCATAAGTTCCGTTGCAGATTGCGGATAACTTTCAATCACTTTCATAAGTTCTGTAATTTGATTGTTGATATGGTTGTAATGATTTCTAGTGTCGGTTATTATATCTTTAATCGCTTTGTTTATTACATCTAGCATAAACTCAATGAAGATATTAGATTTGCCCTGACTAGTAGATAAAGTGATTGCATTGTAATAATCTTCTTGGTTATCTTTAATAATGCTTTCGATAGGTATCCAAGCAAATATTGGTTTCCAACTAGCAAGCAATGCTGTCTGCCAAAGTCTTCCAGTTCTTCCGTTACCATCATTAAATGGGTGGATAAATTCAAACTCATAATGTAAAACACTCGATTTAATTAACATATTTGCATTGCTGTTTTTCACCCAATCAAAAAGTTGTCCTAATTGTTGTGGAACAAAATCTGCTGGCGGAGCAAGATGAACAACTTTGCCATCTTGATTATAAACTCCAACTTGTCCTGAACGAAGACTTCCTGCTTCCTTTACAAGACCATTCATCATAATGCCGTGAATTTTCAACAAATCATCAATGCTATATGGATTTATTTCACTTAATTTTTCGTAAGCATTAAAAGCATTGTGGACTTCTTTGATATCTTTTTGTGGAGCAAGAACCCTTTTCCCATTGATAACATCTGTTACTTGTTCAATAGAAAGTGTGTTGTTTTCGATTGCTAATGAAGAGTGTATAGACTTTATTCTACTCACTCTGCGAAGCCTTGGTAATTTTTCCAATTCATTAACACCCGAAAGTTTGCCTAAATTTTCCATTATTTCGGAAACAAGTTCCAACATTTCATCAGTTATCTCGTATGGTGGAATATATTTATCTTCCATTTAAAAACCTCACTTATTTTTATACAAATAGATTATAATCAATTAAAAATAAAAAGTCAACATCTTGTATACTATCTTATATATTATGTTGTATTCTAATTTTAATAAGAAAAATGTAAGTTATTTATTTCACTCACAAAATTTTTGCGTAAATATGTTCTTCAAATACGAAAAGTTCACAAAAGTTTTAGGCAGTTTTATATAGTTTTAGAACACTTAATTTAACCAAATTTGTACATTTAGGTGTAAAAAAGTGTAGTAAACTAAAATCTTACTACACTAATTGATTTTTTATATCTCAAACTTGCTTATTTTATTGGCGATTTAGAAGATAGAGCGAAACTCTTGTATGCTAGAGC
>CASFQL010000008.1 GCA_949296965.1 uncultured Christensenella sp.
ACAGTGTGTTTTGTGTATTTTTCTAGCCATACACTTAGCCATTCTTTAAGTTTCATATAAAATTCCTCCTTATTTATTTTAACTTGTAAAGGTTGCCCTTCTATCTTTATAAGGACATCCAAAGTTAAAAAATTAAGGGAGTAAATTCATATTTTAAAAATTTCTTAAAATTATTTTTTATAACCATAGAAAAAGACCGCCTACTTTTGCATTAGATGGTCTCTTTTTATATATTATAAAGCCATTATAACATATATTTCAAAAATTTGTATCTAAATTTTAAAAATTAGTGACTTATTTTAATTTAAACTCACTTATTTAAGTCAATAATTGCAAAAATAGTAGACCTTTTTTCTTTCCATAAAAACCATTAAAAAAGTCCCTTTTTATATTCAAAGGGGCTTTTTCTATGACAGATGAAAAACAAATAAAAAGTAAAAAACGAGTGCGAGATAAAGGCGAAGTGTTTACAAACGAACGAGAAGTGAATGCAATGCTTGATTTAGTAAAACAAGAAACTGAAAGAATAGATAGCAGGTTTTTAGAACCGGCATGCGGAAATGGAAATTTTTTGATTGAAATTTTAAGACGAAAGTTAGAAGTTGTTAAATCAAGATACAAAAAAAGTCAATGGGAATATGAGAAAAACGGGCTTATTGCAGTTATGTCTTGCTATGGTGTTGACATAATGCCAGACAATGTTTTGGAGTGTCAAAACCGTTTGTTTGAATATTTTGAGAAAGAATATAAATCACTTTTTAAAAAGAATATCAAGCGAGAGTATTTGGATATTGTCAAATTTGTTTTATCAAAAAACATTTTGTGTGGTGATGCCCTTTCAATGAAAACAAGCGAGAACAAACCAACTACTTTTGCTGAATGGTCTTTCGTAAAAGGCAGTTTGGTTCAAAGACGAGATTTCCATTATGAGCAATTACTTACCCAAAATGATAAAAAAGAAACTTTGTTTGGTGATTTTATAGAAAAGCCAATCAAAACATACCCACTTACACACTATTTAAACTTAAAGGAGAATGACACTAATGATAAATGAAACACATAATCCAGATGTCTTAAATTGTTTGGCGAACTTGAGCTCAGATGAAGTTTTTACAAGTCCAAAAATTGCAAATGAAATGCTTGATATGTTGCCACAAGAACTTTTTGAAAATCCTAATACAACATTTTTAGACCCTTGCACAAAAAGTGGAGTGTTTTTAAGAGAGATTGCAAAAAGATTGCTTGTTGGTTTGGAAAAACAAATTCCAGATTTGCAACAAAGAATAAACCATATTTTCACAAAACAACTTTACGGGATTGCAATTACACAACTTACAAGTTTACTTTCTCGTAGAAGTGTTTATTGTAGTAAAACTGCAAATGGAAAGTATTCTATTGCGACTACTTTTGGTGCTGAAAATGGAAATATTAAGTTTGACAAAATTAAGCATACTTTTGAAAATCATAAATGCAAATTTTGTGGTGTTGGCGATAATATTGAAACCTATACAAGAGATGATAGTATGGAAACTTACGCCTACCAATTTATTCACACAGAAAATCCTCAGGAGTTATTTAATATGAAATTTGATGTTATTATCGGCAATCCACCTTATCAATTAAATGTTGGCGTCCAGCAAGAAAGTTATGCGATTTCATTATATCAAAAATTTGTTGAGCAAGCTAAAAGGTTACAACCTAGATATTTGTCAATGATTATACCAAGTCGTTGGTTCGCTGGTGGTCGTGGATTAGACGAGTTTAGAGATGAGATGTTACATGATGACAGACTGCGAATAATACACGATTTCATTGACGCTAGCGATTGTTTCTCTGGTGTCGAAATAAAAGGTGGAGTATGTTATTTCCTTTGGGATAGAGATAATCGTGGATTATGTAAAATTTACACTCATAAAAACAATACAATTACACAATCTGAACGTCCTTTACTTGAAGAAAACAATGACACTTTTATAAGATATAATCAAGCAATTTTAATTATTAGAAAAGTTTCAGAATTACATGAACAATCTTTTTCTGAAATTGTTAGTCCGCAAACACCTTTTGGGTTATACTCAAGTTTTAATGACTTTGCACTAAGTGGAAATATTAAAGTTTATGCTAATAAGAGAACTGGATACTTACCGCAAAATTATATTATTTCTAAAAATAAGGAATGGATAGATAAATGGAAAGTTTATGTCCCTAAGGCAATCGGTTCCGGAGAACTTGGTAACGATATAATAAAGCCAATATTGGGCGAACCAAATTCACTATGTACTCAAACTTACATAATGTATGGACCTTTTGAGACTAAAAAAGAATGTGAAAATGTAATAAGTTATGTAAATACCAAATTTTTTCATTTTCTAATGGGATTAAAAAAAGTAACCCAAGATGCAATGTCTAAAGTTTACACGTTAATACCAATGCAAGATTTCTCAAAATCTTGGACAGATAAAGAACTTTATGAAAAATACAAACTATCTAAAGAAGAGATTGAGTTTATTGAATCTATGGTCAGACCAGAAATAGGAGTAAAAAATGTCAACTAATTTAATTGGTATCAAGATAAAACAACGATTTGACAATGGTATATTATCTAGCACTTTTAAATCAGAATTTAAATTTGAAAAGTTTTTTATAAATATTCAGCAAGCTGGTTATAGGCAAATAATTATATTTCATGATGAAAATAATGTAGAAGATATTTTTAATTTATTCAATTCAATAGACAGATATATGCAAATATTTGATGGTAAATTTATTCCAATCATCTCAATGGAAACAATAAATGAAAAAGAACAAGTTGTAAGTGGTTTTGAAGAAAAAATAAAATCTTTTCTTGAAACAAGACTAAGTTATTTTTCGTCACAAGATATTTATAAAGGTGTACATTCAAAACTATGTGAGCCAATATCTTATCTTGATGAAAAAATTTTAAATAGTTGGTTGCAATTACAAGATGAACTTGATTTAATACATCAAAGTTTTTTATATTTTACTTGTGACAATCACATGCCAATAGATATTAGATTGGCACATATAATTGAAAATTTGGAACCTTTGTCAAAATATATATCGGAAAAAAACAAATTTTATTTAAGTGTTGATGTGGATGGTAAAACAATACTCAAAACACATATTGATGCAATTATTTGTAAATATGGTAATATACTTTTTCAATCTGAATACTTAAAAGATAAAGATACATTTTTGCAATTACTTGTTAATAGTAGAAATCGTATTATGCATACTAAACGAAAATTTAATAAAGTTTATATCAAGGGTCCCGTTAATCTTATGTACTGTGGTAAATTTTCATTACTTTACAGGACTATATTGCTTGATATATTAGGCATTAAAGAAACAGATTACTTGTCAAATTTGCAAAAAGATTTAGATTTTTATAATTCTCATTTAAATTTAATAAATGACTTTATAAAAAATTATTTATAGGAGATAACCAATGAATAATGAATTTTTTCCTAGACAAATAAAACCACAAATTTACGCTTATACAGATAGCCACCCACAATTTAAAGGTTATTTGAAAGTTGGTTTTACAACTAGAAATATTGAAGATAGAATGAGAGAACATTATCCAACACTTCTTCCCGGCGAAAAGCCTTATGAAGTTGTATTTTTGGATAGTTCTATGCGTGAAGATGGCACTTATTTCAAGGACTATGATGTGCACAAAATTTTAAGGCAACAAGGTTTTGATAACATAAACGGCGAATGGTTTAAATGTTCTGCTCGTGATGTTCAAAGTGCTGTCTTTACACTTAAAAACCGTATTGAAAATATTGAGCGTAGAACACAAAATTTCAAACTTCGCCTAGAACAAGAAAGTGCTATTGAAAAAACTATTGCTTATTTTAAAGATGTAATAAGTAACAACAAACACATTGTGCCACACTTTTTGTGGAATGCAAAAATGAGATTTGGCAAAACCTTTACAACTTATGAACTTGCAAAGAAAATGGGATTTAAAAGAATACTAATTCTAACATTTAAACCTGCAGTTGAAAGTTCTTGGGAAGAAGATTTAAACACTCACCTAGATTTTGAAGGCTGGCAATTTGTATCTAGACATACTGACCTTACTGGCGAACAATGTGATAAAAATAGACCTATTGTTTGTTTTGGTTCGTTCCAAGATTACTTAGGTCTTAAAGATGGAATGATTAAGCCAAAAAACGAATGGGTTCATACAACAAATTGGGATTTGGTAGTTTTTGATGAATATCATTTTGGAGCTTGGCGAGATAGTGCAAAAGAACTTTTTGAAAAAGATGAACTTGACAAAGATGTAACAAACAAACTTTTCACTGAAAACCAAAGTGAAAGTGATATTGAGCAAATTATGCCAATTACGACTTCATATTATTTGTATCTTTCTGGCACTCCATTTAGAGCAATCGCAAATGGCGAATTTATGGAAGAGCAAATATATAACTGGACATATTCAGATGAGCAACGAGCAAAAGAAAATTGGCAAGGCGAAAACAATCCTTATGCTTCGCTTCCAAGAATGGTTTTGATGACTTATCAACTTCCAGATTCTATTAGAGAAGTTGCACTTCAAGGTGAATATAACGAATTTGACCTAAATACATTTTTCTCCGCAAAAGGAGAATATGAAAATGCTGAATTTGTGTATAAGGAAGAAGTTCAAAAATGGCTTAACCTAATTCGTGGTAATTTTAGTGAAACTACTGTCGACAATCTAAAACAAGGTGCAGACAAAGCCATTCTTCCATTTACAACAAATAAAGCAAATTTGCAAGAAGTGTTACAACATACATTCTGGTTTTTGCCAAATGTCGCAAGCTGTTATGCTATGGGCAATCTGCTTAAAGAAAAACAAAATATGTTTTATCACGATTACAAAGTTATTATTTGTGCTGGCACTCGTGCTGGTGTTGGACTATCGGCATTAGAACCTGTTAAGCGAGCAATGACAAGTGAGCCATTAAAGACAAAGACAATTACTCTTTCTTGTGGAAAACTTACAACTGGTGTGACTGTTAAGCCTTGGACTGGAATTTTTATGTTAAGAAACCTATCTAGTCCAGAAACATATTTCCAATCAGCATTTCGTGTTCAATCTCCTTGGACGCTTAAAAATCCTGATGGACTAAACCCTAACGAAGAAGAAATAATCAAAAAGGAATGTTACATATTTGATTTTGCCCCCGACAGAGCATTAAGACAAATTCAAGAGTATTCTTGTAGGCTTGATATATCTGACACAAACCCAGAAAAAAAAGTTGCCGACTTTATTCAATTTTTGCCGGTGCTATCTTATGATGGCATGACAATGAAAAACATCAGCCCGGGCGAACTACTAGATATCGCAACGAGTGGAACAACCGCTACTCTTCTTGCTCGTAGATGGGAAAGTGCAATGCTTGTTAATGTTGAAAATGCAACACTTGAAAGACTTCTTAATAATCCAAAAGCTATGGAGGCATTGATGAGTATTGAAGGCTTTAGGAACCTTAATATGCAAAGTGATATTGAGATTATTGTAAATAAATCTAATGCAGTTAAGGAGATTAAAAAGGAAGCGACTGACGAAGGCAGAGATTTAACAGAAAAAGAAAAAAAAGAAATTTCAGAAGAAGAAAAAGAATACAAATCAAAAAGGAAACAAATTCAAGAAAAACTTATCAAGTTCGCAACTCGAATTCCAATCTTTATGTATTTAACTGATTTCCGTGAACAAGTTTTACAAGATGTAATAACACAACTTGAACCGGGACTTTTTAAAAGAGTTACTGGTCTTGAAGTAAATGATTTTGAACTTCTAACATCTCTTGGATTATTCAATGCTGGACTTATGAACCAAGCAGTTTTCCAATTCCGTAGATATGAAGATAGCAGTTTAAGTTATACTGGTATCAACAAACACGAAGG
>CASFQL010000009.1 GCA_949296965.1 uncultured Christensenella sp.
ACAGCATTGCTTGCTAGTTGGAAACCAATATTTGCTTGGATACCTATCGAAAGCATTATTAAAGATAACCAAGAAGATTATTACAATGCAATCACATTATCGACTAGTCAGGGTAAATCTAATATTTTCATTGAGTTTATGCTAGATGTAATAAACAAAGCGATTAAAGATATAATAACCGACACTAGAAATCATTACAACCATATAAACAATCAAATCACAGAACTTATGAAAGTGATTGAAAGTTATCCACAATCAGCAACGGAACTTATGGAAAAATTAAACCTAAAATCTCGTTTAGGATTCAGAAAAAACTATTTGCAACCCGCCTTAGACGCTGGACTAATTGGAATGACAGAACCCGACAAACCAACAAGCAAAAATCAAAAGTATTTTAAAATTTAACATAAAAGTTTTTTTAACAATGTTTATGTCGTTCTATTATTAAATTAGGTTTAAAAGGAAGTAAAAACAATGTATATTGAAAAATTAAAAATTTGTAATTTTAGAATTATTGATAAAAACGGCGTGGAATTAAAGTTTAATAAAGGAATAAATGCAATTATAGGTGCAAATAATATTGGCAAAACGGCAATCATAGATGCTATAAGAATAGCAACATCTATTTGTGATTATAAAAAAAATATTTATTTTTCAATGTCTGATTTCCATATAAATAAAAATGGTACAAGAGAAACAACAGCACAAATAGATGTGTTTTTGTCTGATGTTCCTGAGAATTTAATTGAAATATGGGACCCAGAAAATCCTACTAAGGGAGAATATCATATAAGATTCAGGATTGAAAAAAACAAGCAAGGAGAAGATAAAATTAAATATGAAACTTGGGGAGGAAAATATGAAGGTAATAATCTTTCTGGTGAGTTTTTTGACACAATAAAATTATCATATCTCAATGCACTAAGAAATGTAGAAAATGACCTTTATCCATCTAGAAATAGTAAAATTGGCAATTTAGTTTCATCTCTTTTTGTTGATGAAAGTGAAAAAAATTCTCTATTATCTGAGATTTTTAATGCTAATAAAGAAATCCTGTCAAACGAAAAAATTACAAAAGCAAAAAAGATTATAAATACAAATTTATCTGAAATTGAAAAAATTAATAGTCAGCGCATAGAATTAAATTTCATTGACCCAAAGTTTGAAAATGTTACATCATCATTAAAAACATTGTTTATTCCTAAATGGACTTTTGTGGATAATGAAGAAATAAAGAAATTTATCACTGACAATAACTTGAATGATTATAAACTTGAAAATAATGATGGCTTTTTTGTAGATGTTGAGCGTCTTCTTGAAGAAAATGAAATAGATAGTTTAATAAAAAATAAACTATTAGAATTACAACATTTTTCCTTAGAAATATATCAAAATTGATTGGGTTATAATAATATTCTATATATAGCTACAGTTTTGGGAAATATGTCTCAGACAAATGATGAAGTATATTCAAAAATATTTCTTATTGAAGAACCAGAAGCTCATTTACATCCACAACTACAACAATTATTGCAATCATTTTTTGATAAGCAGTGTAAATTGATTACTAATGTCCAAATAATTTATACATCTCATTCGCCTAGTCTGGTTTCAAAGGCTGATTTAGATAATTTGAATATTTTATGCGAGGTAGAAAACAAAATAAAATGTATATCACTTCAAGATACAAATATTGTTCAGAAAGATAATTCGGAAACAACCAATAATAATGACAAAGATTATTTATTAAGGTATATGGATGTTACAAAATCACAATTATTTTTTGCTAAAGGAGTTATTTTTGTAGAAGGAATTAGTGAATCATTAATAATAAATGAAATAGCAAAAAAAATGAATAAAAGTTTAGAAGATTATTGCGTCGAATTAATAAATATTGATGGAGTGGCTTTCGAGCCATTTATAAAACTTCTTACATTAAAAGAAAATAATTCATTATATATAAAATCTGCTATCATTACAGACGATGACAGATGTACAAATAAACAGGATATAAATACATATATATCTAAGGAAATTGATTATGATTATACCAACATAGCTGAAATTTCTCAAAAAATTAGTTCTGGAACTCAATCTGATAGATGCGACAAAATAGATGAAACTATTTCTGGCTTAAAAGGAATATGCGTCTCAAAAGCAAAGAAAACTCTAGAGTATGAATTAGCCATTTCAAATCAAGAAATAATGCTAAATATATTAAAAGAAATTCATAAGACATCGGGGAAGAACCTTGAAGAGATTGTTAATTATTTACAATCTGAAGATGAAAAAGCTACAACAATATGGCTTTTTATTAACTCAAGACCACAAGATAAGGCTGTAATTGCACAAAAATTAATAGAAAAAATTAGTTCTTCTGAATTTAAAATACCTAAATATATTGAAGATGCAATCTTATATGTTACGGGAGATGAACTATGATACCTAATAATGAGCAAGAAGAGTTTATAAACTCTCAAGGGAATGTAGTTCTTCAGGCATGTCCAGGAAGCGGTAAAACAACATCAGTTGCACTCAAATATCAAAAATTATTATTGAATTGGAAGCAAAAACATTCCGGAATTGCCTTACTCTCGTTTACTAATATAGCGAGCAAAGAATTAGAAAATAAAATCAAAAAAGATTGTCATATAGAGAATGGCGTTAACTATCCACATTATATTGGAACATTAGATAGCTTTTTTGATATGATTTTACTAAGATTTGGTTATTTAATATATAAAAAAAGACCTATTACAATTATATCAAATCAAATCGATGGATTAGGCTGGGAGGCTTCGTGTTATAAAAAGTCTTGTAATCAAGAAATTAATACTTTTCGCTTTCAAAAAGATGGGAAATTACTTAAAAATAATGTTGAAGTAAAATCGTATTGCGAAAATACACCGTTGTGTTGTGAAAGAAATCTAAAAATTTTAATAAATAATGGCATAATTACTCAGGCAAATGTTCCATATTGTCTGTATAATTTATTATTAAAGTTTCCAATATTGGTAAAATGCATAAAGGCTAGGTATCCAGTAATATTCATTGATGAAGCACAGGACACCTCAAAAGAGCAAATGGATATTATAGATATTTTTGTAGATAACGGAATTGTTGTTAATTTAATTGGTGACCCAGACCAAGCAATTTATGAATGGAGAAATGCAAATGTAATTGGCTTCGTGGAAAAATTTAGCATGAGTAATTGGAGTCATTTAAAATTGAAGACCAATCGAAGAAGTTCTCAACTGATTTGCAATGCCACAAAGCCATTTTCCATGTTACTTTCATCGGAAAAGGAATATATTTCAACAGCAGAAAATAAAGATTGCTCAATAAAACCTATTTTGTTAATTTATAATATTAATGATAAAGAAAAACCAATAAAATGGTTTTTAAATAAATGTGAAGAAGAAAATATTGATATAAATAATACCGCAATAGTGCAACGTGCACAAATCAACAATAACTTAAAAATAAAAAACATGTGGTCCGATTGTAAAATGACGGAATATCTTGCACGTGCTTCCTATGATTGGTTTTCTGGCAATCGTAAAAACGTTTGGAACTATTGTGATAAGGTAACATACTTAATTTTGGAAGGAGACATCAAAAAATATAATAAAGATGTAATTAAAGATAAGGTTTATGGGACTAACAATTTAACATTTGATAATGTTGTAAAAGCTGTGGTTAATTGTATATCATCTCCATTATTGACCTTAGAAAAATGGTTTATATCTACAAAAGATAAATTGCAAAAATTCTTTGATTCTAATGGAATTAATCAAGATATTAATAAGATATTTAAAATGAAAACTAGGGATAAAAACTATCCAAATTTTAAACAAGAATTTTTATACAGGTATTTTGAAACAACTAAACAAGAAAAATATTTTTATTCTACAATACATGGAGTTAAGGGATTTACTTTTGATGCGTTAATGCTTGTAATAAAATCAATTAAAGGGAATACTATAACACCGACAGTGCTTTTATCAAATGATAAAAATAGTGAATATTCTAGGATGGTATATGTGGCTATGACAAGACCCAGAAAATTGTTAGTTGTGGCCACACCAAAGGGTAAATTTGATTATGAAAAGGTTTTTAATAAAAATGATTGGGATATAATTGAATCATAAATCAATTGAGAAAATAATAGAATAAAAACAAGAAGACTAATTTTAGTCTTCTTTTTTGTTAGATATAAATTATTGGTTTGTTTTGCTTTTGAGCATATTTTAGAGTGCGATAGGCTCCGCTTTTGTAGGTTTCTTCTATGTGACAAACAAGAATGTCGCTATGGTCTATTATCCATTCGTTTCTTTTTGTGATTTTTTGTTTGTAATGCAATTCTTCTATTTCTGGAAGTATTGAACCATCATAGCACGATGGCAAATCATATTTTTCTTTGTCGTAATGATAATATGTTAAAATACGAATTAGTTTGATGTGTGGATATTTATGTTTTAATTGTAAGACTGCATGTGCACACTTCTCATCAAAAGCACCATAGTGTCCGTCATAAAATATGGCGTATCCTTTATTTATTAAATCTTCTAGAATTTCGGGCAATCTATTTTCTACGCCAATGCAATGCCACTCGTATCTATGACCAGCAAAAGCCACAACTTTATCATCTTTAAATTCGTTCAAAGTTTGCTCCTTTTAAGTAAAAAAGAGCAAATAATTGATGGCTAAATTTCAAACGTTACTAAACATCAATTCTAACGATAGGTGTAATCAAAAAATAAAGTTAGCCAAATAAAAAATCGCAAATTTATAGTAAAATGACTAAAAATTTGCGAAAATATCATAAAAATTCAATAAAATATAGTAAAAAAGACCATCTATCGTTAGAATGGGTGGTCTTTTTGATGTAGAAAATATATATAGTGATTTTATATCTTTTTCATATCTTCATAGCGAATTGTGGTATCCCAACCGCCAACAACTTCGCCTTCGTGTTTGTTGATACCAGTATAACTTAAACTGCTATCTTCATATCTACGGAATTGGAAAACTGCTTGGTTCATAAGTCCAGCATTGAATAATCCAAGAGATGTTAGAAGTTCAAAA
>CASFQL010000010.1 GCA_949296965.1 uncultured Christensenella sp.
CTAAAATAAAAATAGAATTTGTTTTAACATATTTTTTAGGATAAAAGATTTATAAAAACTCTTTATAGTTATTTATTAAAAATCTCACATAAACTCTATAAATACAGCATATAAATAAAACCTATAATTAAAACTTGTAAATAAAATTAATAACTAATAAACTTTTTAAGTGAAATATTGATTAGAATTTGTCTTTAAAAGTTTGCATTAAATTGTATTAAATTATTTTACATAAAAATATTTTTGTGGTATTATACTAACATAAAGTTTATAAAGAGAGCGTTTTATTATGGAGTTTATTTTTCCAGCAGCATTTTATAAAGATGAAGAAAATGATAATTACATTGTCGCTTTTGATGATGTAAAGATTTTTTGTCAAGGTAAAACTATTGAAGAAGCCTTTTATGTTGCTAGAAAATATTTGAAAGACTTTTGTAAACTTTCTCTTAAAATGTTTGGGGAAGTGCAAGAAAAACCAAGGACTTTTGTTGAGTCTCTTAGTATACATAGAGACGAGATTGTATTACTTATTGATGCAGAAGTAAAGAATGTTACAAAAAAAGATGCAATTGAGTTTGAATAATTCAGTTGTTTTGTTGTTTATAATGCAAATTATGTGCTGTAAAAATTTATGTTAAATTTTTATCACAAAGTTTTGAAAAACTTTGTTTAAAATGTATTTAGTAATTTGCACCTATTTTGATTTGTTGCGTCATACAAATATGAAAGTAAATTTTTTTCTTGTTGTGACTTACAAAAATGTAGAAATTAAGACCTATTTTTAGGTCTTTTTTTGTGCATCTAAAAAAGGGGTATTGACAGTTAAAACTTTTATCTTAAAATATATCTACTAGGAGAATATTATGAAAAGAACTATTAATTTTTATGATTATATTGAATTTTTAAAGTCAGTAGCAAAAAAAGGTAATTATATTGAAAGTGAAGGTAAGAGGCAATTTGTTCCTAGCAAAGAATTTGTTATGTATGAAGACCTTTTGCTAAAAAGTGCTTCATCTGATTTAATAGATAACTATGTTAAACAGGGTATTAATGGAACTGATACTTTAAAAAGTTTTAAGAATTTTTATCAAAAATTATTAGATGAGAATGAAAACAAATCGTTATTAACTGAAAAATATCGTTAAAGTTACATCTTTTTTGTTAAATCCTAATGTTGATCTGCTTGATTATTAATGACCTTTCTTATGAAATGAAAGACCCTGAATTGTCTTGTATACTTGCCACAATTTTTGACAAGAAGTCAAAATCAATTTTTAAAAGTCACGAACATATTGTGTTAGATAAATGTGATGAGATGGGAATCTTGTATAAGGATAGCATATTGTCTGATAGATATGAAAAAATTGTTGAATATTTTATGAAATTATCTAATTCGGATTTTTATAAGTTTGAAAATGCTGTTATTAATATGAAATCTGTTAATCTTTCACTTTTTGTCGCAAAAGATAATAGGGCTGATATTAAGGCACACCAAGATATTGTTTTAAAAAACGGGACTTTATTTGACTACATTTATCTTATTCAAATCCCAAAAGTTGATGCAACAACAATTGAAATGGAATTTATCAATAAGTATAGAACTGCTTCTCATAGATATAATTTAACAGGTGGAATGTTTGATGGTTACTATGTTGATTTAATTAAGACAATGAAAAAATGTGGGTTAACAATTAATGAAGGTTTACATAGTAAAAAAATATTAAGTAAGCAAGATGCTAGTTTTTCTTTGGAATTTATCACTTGTTCGAATGTTGATTTAGATAAACATGTCGAGGTTATACTTGAAAATGGAAATGAACATAATATTAATCAACTAGAAGGATTAGCAAAATCTAATTCTGAGTTGAAACAAATTTTAGAGTTAAAACGAGATCCTATTTATGGTTTAAATTTATCAAAAGATAGTGTTGAGTTTGAATTATAAAACTTAATAAAAAGGGGTATTGTATTATTATGGAAAAGAAAATTAAAATGAATGACTTTTTAGATTATATGAGCAAGGAGTCATAAAAGGCAGTAATTTTAAAAAGTCAAAAAAAAGATGTAATTTGTCCAACGCAAAAATTTGAACAACTAGAAGAATTTTTATTAAGAAATATTTCTAATAATTCTAATTTTATTAATTTATTAGAAAAATATTTTTCTCGTAATATGTTATCTACAAATTTGTCAAAAATACTTAGGGTATATGCTGATAGATATGAGAATAAGTATGAAACAATTTTTTGTGAGAAAAGTTTACAGGAACTCGATGACTTAATAAAGATTTCTAACAAAGATATCAAAGATATTAGTGATGCAATTTTAAAATTAAAAGATGTTGAACTGTCTTGTGCATTTTCTAAATTTGCACAAAATTATTTTAAAGACCATGAAAGTTTTGTTTTAAATTTTTGTAACAGTCAGATAGAAAAAAAATGTGATAAAGAATTAAATAAAATAGTTAGAATGTGTATTTTTTTATCAAAATTGCCTGAGGTTAATTTGAAAGAAATTGAAAAAATTGCTTTTCTTTTACAAAACCCAAAACTATCTTCTAGTGTGGCAAAAATAAAAGGTGCTAATGTCGATCTTCATAGAGATATAGTTTTACATAGTGATGATGCAATTAGTTCGATTGACTTTATTTCTCTTCCCGGTAGCGAATTAAGAACAATCGAAGATGCTTTTCTTAGTAAATATGATCCACATCAGGCAGCACTAAATTTTACTTCTACATATAAAAATTATTATAAAACTTTTGTTTCAAAGATAAATAAAGTTTATGATTATGTAGATAGTAATTATCATAGCAGTAAAATTTTAGAAAGAAATAATCCTTATTTTTCACTTGAATTTTTGAGTATTTTTACAAACCAAGATGCACATAAACATATTAAGGTAATTCTTAATTCAGACAATAATTCACTTATTCAGGCTTTGAATAAATTAGCAGAAAAGAATCCTATATTAGAAAAGGCTATTGATAATTATTCAAATAATCCTTTGTTTAATTTGGATAAAGACGATGAATTAATTTTTACTATTTAAAAGTATCTTAAAAAATATTGAAGTTCTATCAAATTGATAGGACTTTTTTTATTTTGTTTAATTGAAAGTTAATTATTATTTAGTTTGTTTAGAATTAGTTGACAAAAAATAGTTTTTTAATTATTTTATAAAAAATTAAGTCATTTTTTGATATTTTATTCTTTCTTTAATTCATTTTAACAATAAAATTATACTATTAAATAATTTTTTCTTTAATTTATTTTAATAATAAAATTATATAATTAAATATTTAATTCATTAATATTTCTTGTTACTAAAAAAAACAGTTAATTTATACTAAAAAAATCATATTTCTAGTTAATTTTATTTGCAAATTTTGTAGAATATATGTTGACTTTTTTTATTAATTTTGATATTATAGTCGTGTTGTATGTGGGCTTTTAACTTCATACAATCGATTTATTTGTTTGGAACGCAAAATAAATTGTTCTAGCAAGTTATTTTCTTGCAAAATTATTGTCTGTTTGATTTTCCTAACGACATTCCACCTTGGGAATTTTAGACGGCAAATTCTATTTTAAATTTTTAAATTTGTTGCTGTTTAAAAGTTTGAAAAAAGATAAAAATTTATTAAGGAGGACATTATGCCTACAATCAATCAATTAGTAAGGCACGGCAGAACAAAAGTAACTAGAAAATCTCAGGCTCCTATTTTGGAACAAAATCCTCAAAAAAGAGGCGTTTGTCTTTCTGTTACTACTACTTCACCTAAGAAACCTAACTCTGCTTTAAGAAAAATTGCTAGGGTTAAACTTTCAAATGGACAAGAAGGAACTACCTATATACCTGGTGAAGGTCACAACTTACAAGAACACAGCGTTGTTCTTATTCGTGGTGGTAAAGTTAAAGATTTGCCTGGTGTTAGATATCACATCATTCGTGGCACATTAGATGCTGCTGGTGTTGCAAAGAGAAAGCAAGGCCGTTCAAAGTATGGCGCTAAAAAGGCAAAATAATTTATAGAACATTTTATTTTAATTATATTTTTAAATTCGTTTATACTAGACTTTTGTTTTATGACCTATTGTGTTTAAAAGGGAACTTTGTGCGGTAAAAATTTTATTAAATTTTTACCAATGAAGTTTTACATATTGTAAAACTTCATACAAAAGTGAAACTTTTGGCACAAAGTTCCATAATTGCTACGAAGATAATTTTGAGTAAATATTATAAATTTTAAACTTCATTTGTTATCTAATTATTAGTTTCTAGTATAAAATTAGTTTTATTTTACTTTTATAGTTACAAAAATTATAATTGTAACTAAACATTTATCAAATTTATATGTTGAATTGAATTTTAAAGTTTATGTTTTTATAAATATAAAACCTTTATAAATAAGATAAACTTTTGTATTTTAAATTTTAATAAGGAGGAAATTATGTCTAGAAGAAATCGTGCTACAAAAAGAGAAGTTCTACCAGATCCAGTTTACAACTCAACAGTAGTTACAAAACTTGTTAATCAAGTTATGTTAGACGGGAAGAAAGGTATTGCTTTTGGTATAGTTTATAGTGCATTTGATATTATAAAAGAAAAGACTGGCGCTGATGCTATGACAGTTTTTACACAAGCACTTGAAAATGTTAAACCTTTACTTGAAACAAAATCAAGAAGAGTTGGTGGGGCAACTTACCAAGTTCCTATGGAAATCAGACCAGATAGAAGACAAACTTTGGCTATTAGATGGCTTGTCGCTTTTGCAAGAAAAAGAGGTGGCGAAAGAGAAATGGATAAAAAACTTGCCGCTGAAATTTTAGATGCTTATAACAATGCTGGCGGAGCAATTAAGAAGAAAGATGAAATGCATAGAATGGCAGAGGCAAATAAGGCTTTTGCTCATTTCAAGTGGTAATTTGTTATTGAATTAAAGGAGTAAATATGGCAAGAAAGTTTTCGTTAGATAAATATAGAAATATCGGTATTATGGCTCACATTGACGCAGGTAAGACAACTACTACCGAAAGAATTTTGTTCTATACTGGTAAAACGCATAAGATTGGTGAGGTCCACGAAGGTGCTGCTACTATGGACTGGATGGAACAAGAACAAGAAAGAGGTATAACTATTACTAGTGCTTGCACAACTGCTACATGGAAAGACCATTGTATTAATATTATCGACACCCCTGGACACGTTGACTTTACTGTTGAAGTTGAAAGAAGTTTAAAAGTCCTTGATGGTGCAGTCGCTGTATTTTGTGCAAGAGGAGGCGTTCAACCTCAATCAGAAACCGTTTGGAGACAAGCAGATAGTTATAAAGTCCCTAGAATTGCATATGTTAATAAAATGGATAGAGATGATGCTAACTTTCTTAGAGTAGTTCAAATGATGAAAGATAGGTTAAAAACTAATGCTGTCCCTATTCAACTTCCAATAGGACAAGAGGATAGTTTTAGGGGTGTTATAGACTTAGTTGAAATGAATGCAACTATTTATAATGATGACCTTGGTAAAAATATGACAGTTTGCGAAATTCCAGAAGAATACAAGGCAGATGCAAAAAAATACCATGACCAACTTATTGAAACTGTTGCAGAAACAGATGATGCTTTGCTTGAAAAATTCTTTTCAGGCGAAGAACTTACTAAGGAAGAAATTAAAAGAGGTATTAGAAAAGCAACTTTAAATCTTACAATGACACCTGTCATTTGTGGTAGTTCTTTTAAAAATAAAGGTGTTCAAAAATTGCTTGATGCCGTTGTTGATTATCTTCCAAGTCCACTTGATATTGAAGCAGTTAAGGGGACAAAACTTGATGGCGAAACGATTGAAGAAAGAAAGGCTGATGACAAAGAATATATGGCTGGACTTGCTTTTAAAGTTGCAACTGATCCATTTGTAGGAAAAATTACTTATTTTAGAATTTATTCGGGGGTTTTAAAAGCAGGCTCTTATGCTTTAAACCCAACTAAAAATGTTAAAGAAAGAATTGGTCGTTTGCTTAAAATGCACGCTAATCACCGTGAAGATGTCGAAGAAGCTTATGCTGGTGATATTGTTGCTATCGTTGGGTTAAAAGATACAACCACAGGAAATACATTATGTGACCCTGACCACCCAATTATACTTGAAAGTATGGTATTCCCAGAACCTGTTATTAATATTGCAATTGAACCTACAACAAAACAGGCACAAGAAAAAATGGTTAATGCTCTTATAAAACTTGCAGAAGAAGATCCTACTTTCAAAACTTGGACTGATAATGAAACAGGGCAAACAATAATTGCTGGTATGGGAGAACTTCACCTAGATATTATTGTTGACAGACTTAAAAGAGAATTCAAAGTCGATGTTAATGTTGGTCGTCCACAAGTTAGTTATAGAGAAACTATTAGAAAAACTGTTGAAGCAGAGGGTAAGTATATTAGACAAACAGGTGGACACGGGCAATATGGACATTGCTGGATTAGACTTGAACCACTTGAAGCAGGTAAAGGTTATGAATTTGTAGATAAAATTGTTGGTGGTGTTATTCCAAAGGAATACATTCCTGCTGTTAATAGTGGTATCCAAGAAGCAAAACAAAATGGTGTTATCGCAGGTTATGAAACAGTTGATTTTAGAGCAACGGTTTTTGATGGTTCTTACCACGATGTTGACTCATCTGAAATGGCTTTCAAAATTGCTGGCTCAATGGCTTTCAAAGAAGCCGCTAAAAAGGCAGATCCTGTTTTACTAGAACCTATTATGAAAGTTCAGGTTGAAATGCCTGATGATTATCTTGGAACAGTTATGGGTAGTATTACAAGCAGAAGAGGTGTTTTACAAGGAACAGAAATGAGAAATGGTTCAGTTCTTGTTAATGCAGAAGTTCCACTTGCTGAAATGTTTGGTTATGCTACAACACTTCGTTCTTCAACACAAGGCAGAGGTAGTTTTAATATGGAGTTCTCACACTACGCAGAAGTTCCTAAAAATATTGCTGAAAAGATTGTTGGAGAAAGAAAAAAGTCTAATTAAAATTATTTTAAATTTATTTTTAATAAAGATAATTTTTGTTTGACAATCAATATTTTAAAAAGTATAATATACTTGTTTTTAATTAAATCAAATATAATTAATTATTTTAGGAGGAATTTTTTTATGGCAAAAGCTAAATTTGATAGATCTAAGCCACATATTAACATTGGAACTATTGGTCACGTTGACCATGGTAAAACAACTTTGACTGCCGCTATCACAATGTGGTGTGCAGCAAAGGGCTGGGCTGAAAAGATGAAATATGAGGATATTGATAAGGCTCCAGAAGAAAGAGCAAGAGGTATTACAATTAATACATCTCACGTTGAGTATCAAACCTCAAATAGACACTATGCTCACGTTGACTGCCCAGGACACGCAGACTATGTAAAAAATATGATTACAGGTGCTGCTCAAATGGATGGTGCTATCCTTGTTGTTGCTGCAACAGATGGTCCTATGCCACAAACTAGGGAACATATCTTACTTGCTAGACAAGTTGGTGTTCCATATATCGTTGTATTTATGAATAAAGTTGACCAAGTCGATGATCCTGAACTTCTTGAACTTGTTGAAATGGATATCCGTGATTTGCTTAACGAATACGGTTTCCCAGGAGATGACACTCCAATCATTAAAGGTTCAGCATTAAAGGCTTTGGAGGCTGCTCAAAGCGGACATGTAGATGATCCTGCTTGCAAATGTATTGAAGAACTCCTTGAAGCAGTTGATACATTTATTCCACAACCAAAGAGAGCAACAGATCAACCTTTCTTAATGCCTGTTGAAGATGTTTTCACAATCACAGGTCGTGGAACAGTTGCTACTGGCCGTGTAGAAAGAGGTGTTTGTAAGGTTGGCGACAATGTAGAAATAGTTGGTATGGGTTCAAATAAGACAAGTGTTATTACTGGTGTTGAAATGTTTAGAAAATTACTTGATGAAGCACAAGCTGGTGATAATATTGGTATTCTTCTTCGTGGTATTCAAAGAACTGATATCGAAAGAGGTCAAGTTATTTGTAAACCTGGTTCAATTAAACCACATACTAAATTTACTGCACAAGTTTATGTATTAAAGAAAGAAGAAGGCGGAAGACATACTCCATTCTTTAATGGTTATCGTCCACAATTCTATTTCAGAACAACAGATGTTACAGGTTCAATCGAACTTGAAAAAGGTGTTGAGATGGTTATGCCTGGCGATAATGTTAAGATGACTATTACTCTTATTACACCTATTGCTATTGAACAAGGTTTGAGATTTGCTATCCGTGAAGGCGGAAGGACAGTTGGTTCAGGTGTTGTTTCTGAAATACTTGAATAATTCATAAGATTATTTTTAGTTTTATATAAAAAATACTTATTCAGTTGAATAAGTATTTTTTTATTCTTTAAAGATAATAATGTTTGTTTCTAAATATTTAACTAGTTCTGTTTTATCGTTTATAACTTTTTCTTCTAAAACTGCTTTTAATAAAAAGTCTAAGATTTTACCGATTTTTGTTGGTTCAATGTTTAGTTTTAAAATATCATACCCATTAACCGCAAGGTCTTTTAACGAAAATTTTAAATTTTCACTTTCTAAGATATCTAATATTTGTGATATTTTTTCTAAATCTTTTATTCTATTGTAAAATTTATTTGACTGCCCATAAATGTCGGCTTTTTTAACTTCAATCAATTTTTTTACTAAGTTTAAATCTCCAATTTTGTAACAAAGTTTTTTAACACTTTTTTTAGTTTGGTTTATTTGTATATCGTGATATTTTATTAATTTAAGGACTTTATCTTTTGTATTATTATCTACTTTTAGTCTGTTTAAAATATTTCTAGCAATTTCAACACTTTTTATTTGATGATTATAAAAGTGTCCAATTCCATTCTTATCAATACTAAAAGTGTCAGATTTTCCAATATCGTGTAATAAAATACTTAAACATACAATTAAATCTTTTTTTGCATTTTTAAGAGCAACACAAGTATGTTCTAAAACTGTGTAGATATGATATGGATTTTTTTGCTCAAAGTTTTGCATTTTTAGTAGTTCAGGGATTGGAATTGCTAAGACATCAACATATTCCATTATTATTTTATATGCTTTTGGTTGGATTATTATCTTAAAAAGTTCATCTCTAATTCTTTCAAAAGAAATTTTTTTGATTTTATAACTTAATTTATGGCACGCTTGTTTAGTCTTTTCTTCTATTTCAAAGTCTAATGTAGATGAAAACCTAAGTGCTCTTAATATCCTAAGTGCATCTTCGCTAAATCTGTCCTCTGGGTTATTTACGCACCTTATTATTTTATTTTTTATGTCTTCTATTCCATTAAAATAGTCAATAAAACCAATCTTTGGATTGTAGGCTATTGCATTGATTGTAAAATCTCTCCTTTCTAAATCATCTTTAAGATTTGTTACAAAATCTACACTTTCAGGGTGTCTATTATCTAAATATTTTCCATCTTTTCTATATGTTGTTATCTCAAAGGGAATATGATTAATTAATATCGTTAATGTGCCGTGTTTTATTCCTGTTTCAATTACATTGTAGTCTTTAAAACATTCTTTTATTTGGTTTGGAGTAGCATTTGTCGCAAAATCTATGTCGTTTGGGGTTTTGTTCATTAAATAATCTCTTACACAACCGCCAACAATAAAACACTTGTAGCCATTATTTATTAGGTTATCAAAAATTATTCTGGTTTCATTATTTAACTTTATTTCTTCCATAAAAGTATTATATAACATTTGATTTGCTTTGTATATTAATATAATAATTTCTATGTTTTTTAGTATATTAAATTAGTTTTAGTTATAATGTTTAAAATTTTTTATATAATTTTTAATGAATATTTTAAAATTTTAACATTTTAACATTTTTAATTAGATTTAATTAATATTTTTAGTTAGTTTTAATTAAAATTTTTAGTTGATTTTGATGTATATTTTAATTAAGTTAGTTATGTTTATTGTTAACTTAATAATTTTAATTGAATTTTATTAATATTTTTATCATTTTCAAGTTATTTTTTTATTATTTAAAGTTACTTTATTTATTTTTTATATTTTGAGTAATATGTCTAAAATATAAGAATATTTATTTAATTTTTCATTATTTAGTTTTAAAAGTATTTGCTTGTTATTAATTTATTTTATATAATATTAAAGATATGGAAAATGTTGATTTTAATAACAAAAATTTGAATAAACCTAGTTTTTTTAGAATAAAGTGGTTTGGTTTGTTTATTGCTATGTTCTGGGCATTTTTTATTGCACTTGCTCTTAGTAACGTGCTTAGTCCATATTTGTCTCAAATTCTTAATGGACTTATAACAGGAATTTCACCACTACTTATTGGAATTATTGTAGCATTTATTTTTTATAGACTTGTTGATTTTACTGAGAAAGTAGTGTTAAAAAATTTTTTAAAAAATAGTCCTTATAAAGCGGGAATTAAAAGAACAATTTCTATTACTATTGTTTTACTACTTATTATTAGCGTCTTTATTTTAATTTTTTCTATTCTCGTTCCTAAAATTATTTCAATTATACAAGAATTGACATCTGGCGGTGGAGATGGCTGGGACCAAATGGTTAATAGAGTTGTCGATGATATTTATAATCTTATTCAATCTTGGTTTGGTGCTGATATAGACCAAGAAAATATAAGAAGCGTTTTAAATACTTTATTTGACCAATTAAAAGAAACTGTTTTTTACCTTGATGGAATTATGCAGTTTTCAATGTCTGTTTTAACGGGAATTTTTAATTTCTTTATTGGGCTAATCCTTGCCGTATTGATACTTAAAGATAAGGAAAAGATTTCAAGGTTTACTAGAAGATTTGTTTATGCTAATTTCAAAAAAGAAAGAGCAGACGCAATGTGTGTTATGACGGCTAATTCTAGTAGAATTTTGTTTGATTATGTCATTTGCAAGTTGATTGAGTTTGCTATATTATTTGTTTCGCTTGGAATTACTTTCACCATTATGGGATTAAAATTTACTTGGGAACTTTCACTCATAATTAGTTTGTTCAATTTTATTCCTTATTTTGGTATATATATTGGAATGGTTCCTGCTGTGCTATTAACTCTTATCTTTAATTCAATTAATGATGTATTATATTTAATTATTGCAGTTGTTATTATTACAACTATTGAATTTAATATTTTAATCCCTATTATTACGGGAAATAAATTAAAAATTAGTGCTTTACTAGTTGCTTCTTCAATTATTGTTGGGGGTGCTATGTTTGGGCTTGCGGGAATGCTTTTTGCTCCACCAATTGTTGCAATTATTAGTGTTGTTGTTATGGGAAACCTTGAACTTAAAGAAAATCAAATGAAGTATGCTATGGAACTTAGTCGTGCAAGGGAAAAACAACTTGAAGAAATAAAACAAACTTCACAAAAAAAGACTACACCTAAAAAAAATAATGTTAAGTCAAATATCCAAACAGTTGAGGAATTATTTAAGTCCGAAGATGCTTCGACCCATAAGAGGTCAACTAAAAAAAATAAAAATAATGAGTTAGTTGGCGGAGATTTGAAAAATGATAACTTAAATAATTTAAGTAATGAAAAAGTAAATTTAGATAATAAAGAAACTAAAAATTTAGGAATAAATAACGACGTCTCTTTTGATTTAAAAAATTTAGGAGAAAGTGAAAAAAAAGAAGAAACTATAATTAAGACTAATAAGAGAAAGTCTACCAAAAACATAAAAAATAAACAATTAAGTATTGAGGAAATTAATAAAGAAGACTAAAATTGAAATAAATGAGGCAAAAATGGAAAGATTATATAGTGCAACTAAACCAACGGGGAAATTAACACTTGGTAATTACATTGGGGCTATAAAAAATTGGAAAGAAATGCAAGAGAAATATAGTTCGATATTTTGTGTTGCAGATTTACATTCATTAACAATTAATATAGATAAAGATGAATTAAATGAGAATATCTATAATCAATTTGCAACCTTTATTGCTGCTGGGCTTGACCCTGAAAAAAACATAATTTACTGTCAATCGCAGGTAAAAGAACATGCTGAACTTGGTTGGATAATGAATTGTTTAACTTACTTTGGGGAAGCGAGTAGAATGACTCAATTTAAAGACCATAAGCAAAAAGAAAAGAATGTTTCCGTAGGGCTTTTTGCTTATCCTATGTTAATGGCTGCTGATATTTTGCTTTATAATACAAATGTTGTTCCCGTAGGTGTTGACCAAATGCAACATATTGAAATTTGTAGAGATATAGCAATGAGATTTAATTCTAGGTATAAAGAGACTTTTGTTATCCCAAGAGGAATTGTTCCTAAGACAGGGGCAAAAATTATGGGACTTTTGGACCCAACTAAAAAAATGGCAAAATCTGGGGATAATGATAATGATGTAATTTATATTGAAGATGATGATGAAACAATAATGAAAAAATTTAAAAGGGCTGTTACTGATAGTTTGAATAGAATAAAGTATTGCGAAGAACAACCGGGCGTATCAAATCTTTTAACTATTTATGCAACTATGAAAAATATTAAAATTGAAGATGCCGAAAAACATTTTGAAGGTTGTGGATATGGAGAACTAAAAAAACAAACTGCCCAAAGCGTCATAGATGAATTATCACCAATTAGAAAAAAAATATTTGAGTTAAAACAAAATAAAAAGTATTTGGAAGAATTAATGGAAAAAGGTGCAGAAAAGGCAAGAAAGATTGCAAGAGAAACAATAAAAAAAGTTTATGAAAATGTTGGACTTGTAAATATAGATTAGATTTAATTTTAATGCAATATTTAAGAATCAATTTTTTTGAATAGGATAAAAAATTATGTGCTGTAAAATTTTTGATAAAAATTTTACCATAAAGTCTAAACGACTTTATTCAAAAATTTATCAGTCTTAGGCACATAATTTTTTTTATAATTAAGTAAAAAGATTTTTTAGTTCATGCGGATAATGTTAAGAATAATCAATTTATTTATAAATTAATTTGCTTATAAACTAATTTGCTTATAAACTAATTTATTTATAAAAACTTTTTGTTTGCATAATTTAATTTTGTTTATAAATTTATTATATTTAATAATCTTGTTTTAATTAAGTTAGTTATTAACTAAAAAAAGTAAGTTATTATAACATAATCTTTTTATCTTAAAAAAATCTATTTGAGTTAAACCTATTACAATTACAGCAACCATTCCAATTGTTATTATTGTTGTTGTATCCTTGAAGCGATAAGAGAAGAAGCAGTAAGAAATTTGTGTTAGTGTTTAAATCAGTGTTTGTCGCAGATGTTAATATTGAGATTAGCAAAACAAGTAAAACATAATTTGTATCCATAAAAACCTCCTATTGAACAAAAAAATTTATTTTAAAGCATTTTTATCTAAAATATGCTCTTGTTTATTTTTGAAAAATTATTTTATTTAAATTATAATTTTTTAAAAGAGGAGTTTTAGGTATGAACAAACAAGACTATACAGTAATTGATAAAAATTCTTTAATTAATCTGCAGTATTATATGCCAGAAAATCAAACTTTGCGACAACTTGCGGATATTTTTAGTATTTTTGCAGACCAAACTAGATTGAAAATCTTGTCTGCACTTGCACTTAGTGAAATGTGCGTTAATGATTTATCAAAATGTTTGAATATAAACCAAACTACTGTAAGTCATCAACTACGACTTCTTAAAAATTTTAATGCAGTTGTTGATAATAGAAAGGGTAAAATTGTTATGTATAGCCTAGCAAATGAATTTGTTAATAATATTATGGCAGATGGAGTAGATTATATACTTGCATAAATTTTAAAATATTATTTGTTTTTCAATAAAATTGTGCTATTATCTTTATGTAGGTATTTAAAATGAATATTAAAGAAAAGTTAAAAAAGTTACCTCTTAGCCCGGGTGTTTATATTATGAAGGACAAGTTTGGTAACATTATTTATATTGGTAAGGCAAAAAAATTAAAGAACAGAGTTAGTCAATATTTTATCAATAAGAATCATGCTGAAAAAGTTAAGACTATGGTTTCACAGGTTGCTGATTTTGATTATATTTTAACTAATTCAGAACTTGATGCACTTGTTTTAGAGTGTAATTTGATAAAAAAGCATCAGCCGTTTTATAACATTTTATTAAAAGACGGAAAATCTTATCCATATATTAAACTTGACCTTTTTGAAGATTTTCCAAAATTAGAAGTAGTTAGACAAATAAAAAAGGATAAAGCAAAATATTTTGGGCCATATTTTGGAATAAATCCTGCTGAGATTGTAAAGGCAGTTAATTATGCTTATCCAATTAGAACCTGTGATAGAAAAATTAAAGATAATCATAAAATGAAGAAAGCCTGTCTTAACTATTCATTGGGGCTTTGTTCTGCGCCTTGTATGTGCAAGATAACAAAAGAAGAATATTCAAAATTTATTCCACATGTTTGCGATTTTTTATATGGGAAAGATGACTCTGTATATAATATCATTTGCAAAAAAATGGAACAGGCTGTTGAAATAGAAAATTTTGAACTTGCAATAAAATTAAGAGATTTGAAGTTTATGTTGCTAAAACTTAGAGAAAGGTCTGTTACGGCTTTGCCTACAACTTCAAATATTGATGTCTTTGGTATGGCTAAAAATGATAACTTTTATGTTTTTAGTGTTTTGATTATTAGACAAGGTAAAATGCTTGGGGCAAAGTGTTATAGTTTTGACAATTCTCAAATTGATAGTGAACAAATGTTGATTTCATTTTTGACACAATTTTATCAAGTTAATACAATATTCCCAGATAAAATTCTTTTACCAATTACTGTTGATGTAGACGATGCTCTATTCAAATCTATAAGTGTTAAATTAGGTAAAAAATTAGAGGTTAATATTCCATCTAAGGGAATTAATAAGCAATTAATTGACCAAGCAAATAATAATGCTAGCGAATTTTTAAATAAAAATTGTGAACTTGAAGAGAAAAAGAAGAAAAAGAAAATAGAAATTTTAAACAACTTAAAAGATATTTTAAATTTAAAAAATATTCCTTTTAGAATAGAATGCTATGATATTTCTAATATTTCTGGGACTAGCAGTGTTTGTAGTATGGTAGTTTTTTTAAGTGGTTCAAAGGCTTCTAAACATTATAGGAAGTTTAAAATTAAAGAAGTAGTTGGCCCTAATGATTACGAGAGTTTAAAGGAAAGTATTACAAGACGGTTTGAAAAATTAAACAGTGATGATATCAGTTTTTCAATGGTGCCAGATTTAATTATGATTGATGGCGGTAAGGGGCAAATTAATACTTGCCGTGGACTTATTAAAAGTTATAATAAAGATATTGATGTTATAAGTCTTGCAGAGCGACAAGAAGAAATTTTTGTCGAAGAAAATCCGCTATCTATAAAACTTTCAAAAGATAGTGATGAATTAAAACTTCTTCAAAAAGTTAGAGATGAGGCACATAGATTTGCAATTACTTTCCATAGAAAATTAAGAAAGAAAAATCAAGTTTTGAGTATTTTAGACGAGATTGATGGACTTGGAAAAGTAAAAAAAGAGAATTTACTAGAAAAATTTAAAAGCGTAAAAAGAATGAAAAAGGCTTCCGTTGAAGATTTAATTCAAGTTAGCGGGATAACCCCAAAACTTGCCCTTGAAATTATGAAAAAGTTAGAAGAATTAGATAAGTAATTGTCCTAAATTTAGAGATATTTTGCATATATTTTATTATGCAAAGGTTTAAGTTTTTATATAGTAAAAATTTTTTTAAGATTATCTTTGTTTTATTTTGTTTATTTTTCTTGATTATTTCTCCATTTTTTGTATTTAATAAAAGTGTTTATTCGCTTAATTTGAATGAGTATTTTACAAACGATAATACTTCAAAAGTGGTTTTAAATTTATATCATATAGAAACATTCGAGGGTGGAACAAACTCTCGTTCAAAGTATTTGGAAGAAATTGCATTAAGGTTTAATAAAACTAACAAAAATTGCTTTATTGTTGTGAAAACATTAACCCCTGAGCAATTAATTTTGAATTTGCAAGAAAACAACTTACCAGATTTGTTCTCGTTTGGCGTAGGTGTTGGTGAATATATTAAAGGATTTTTAACCAATATTGATAAAAATAGTCAAATTAGAAGTGATTTGGCTGTCTATGGAGAAATTGATAATAAAGTATATGCTTATCCTTATATTTTATCAGGATATCTATTAATTAGTTATGAAAATTATATTAGCTCAGAGAGCAAAGATTTGAGCAATTATTTAAATAATTATATCATTAATAACAAAGAAATTAAGGGCTTTTCCATTTCAAAGGGAAGCAATACCCTTCCAATACTTGCTCTAAGCAATAATGGTATAAATTTTACTTGTGATAGTTACTTGACATTTGATAGTTCTTATGAGGCTTATAAGAGTTTTATTTCTAAAAATTCAGTTAGTTTAGTAGGAACATTAAGAGATTTGGCTAGATGTAAAAATAGAGAAAATTTAGGAACGATTGGCGCTTTAAAATATAATTATTTAGGAAATTACACAGACCTTATTCAATATATTAGCGTAGTAGATACGCAAAATTCTGTTAAGACGATGTATTCAAAACAATTTGCAAAATTTTTAACTCAAAGTGATAATCAAAGTTTGCTTTCAAAATATGGTTTATTTTCAGTAAATGGCAAGAGTATATATGATGGTGATTACATGGCAGAATTTGAGAGAGTTTTGCAAAATAAGTTACAATCTCTAAATGCGTTTACATCAAAAGAACAACTTAATTTGTTAGAAAACCAGAATTTTCAGTTGTGTAGCAAGTAGTTTTTTAACATACTTTTTTAAATCTAAAAATTTAAATTAAAATCTAATTAAGCAGGCACTATGCTTGCTTTTTTTATTGTAAATATTTTTTATATTTTGAAAAAAATAATTATATTTTAACAATAAGAGGTAATTAAAATTTTTATAAAAATTAAGTTATTAAAAAAATTAGAAAAGTGTTAAGTTTTAAAAAATTCATAATTTTTGTATTATTACATTTTTTATTTTTTCAACATATATTTAATTATGGTTAAAAGAAATTCTTTTTCTAATTTTATTAATTTATTGAAAAGTCAATTTCCAAGTTTAGTTATAAAAGAAAATGAACTATTTAAAAAACATACTACTTTTAGAATTGGTGGAAAAATTAGGTTATATGTCGAAGTAGAAAGTGTTACTACTTTGCTCAAAGTATTACAACTTGCAAAGACATATAAAATAGATTACTTTATTTTAGGTTGTGGTAGTAACTTGCTTGTTAGTGATAAAAAGATTAATAAACTTGTTATAAAAATTAATTTGAATGATTATGTTATAAAAGAAGATAAAATAATTTGCGGAGCGGGCTTAAAACTTTTTAAACTTAATCAAATTGCAATAAATGCTTCGTTAAGCGGTTTGGAGTGGAGTTTTGGAATACCAGCAAGCGTTGGTGGTGCTATTAAAATGAATGCAGGCTGTTTTGGTTATGAAATGAAAGATGTCGTCGAGTGTGTTTATTTTACAGATGGCGAAAAAATTTATAAAAAAACAAATGAGGAATTGGAATTTTCTTATAGGCATAGTTTTTTTACAAACAAAAATTATGTAATATTAAAGGTTTGTTTTAATTTGCATAAATTAGATAGTAATTTGGTTAGAGAAAGATGTTTTAATTCTTTAAATAAAAGAAAATTGCTTCATCCACAATTTGCTAGTGCGGGAAGTATTTTTAAAAAATGCGGTGAAATTCCTGTCCCCATTTTAATTGAGAAATGTAAACTTAAAGGTTTTAAAATTGGCGATGCTCAAATTTCAACTAAACATTGTGGCTTTATAGTTAATTTGAAAAATGCTAAATTTAATCAGGTTTATAAATTAATTTTAAAAATAAAGGATACAATTTTCAAAAAGTTTGGTATAATAATTAACGAAGAAATTATTATCTTAAAAAACTAAGGAGAACTTTTTTATGTCTTTTGCACATGAAGCAAAACTAGAAGTTTTACAATCGCCTATTCAAAATGAATGTTGTAAACAGGCTTTTTTATCTGCTGTTATTCACTCTTGTGGGGAGTTGATTAAGCGAGGTAAAGATATTTTTTTAGAATTAAAAACTGACCTAGAAAAAGTTTTTGATTTGGTTAACGACTGTCTTTATATTCTTTATGGGAAAAAAGCAGAGATTAGAGTTGACGATGACATAAATGTAAATAAAAAAACAAGATATATTATAACTTTACCAAAAGAGAGCACAAAAAGTATTTTGTTTGATTGTGGAATTGCAAAATTTAACATTGAAGATGAGTTTACTCTTATTCCAGGTTTAAATGAACATATTATTGAAAATGAATGTTGTGCTAAGACTTATATAAAAGGCGTTTTTGCCACCGCTTCTACTTCAAATATTGTTTTAAATGAATTAAACAATGAAAACAAGCGTTCGTTTAGTGGATATCATTGGGAGTTTGTTTTTAATAGAGAAGATTATGCTGATGATTTTTCAAATTTGCTATTTTCTTTTAATATTACAAATAAAAAAAATAAAAGAAAAAATTTGTTTGTTCTATATATTAAAGAAGCGGAAAAAGTAAGTGATTTATTTGCTATTGTTGGGGCTTTTAAGAGTTTGTTAAAACTGCAAAATGAAATGGCTGTTAGGGAAGTTAGAAATAATATTAATCGTCAAACTAATTGCATTAATGCTAATATAACTAAAACGGTTAATGCTAGCCTTAAACAAATTAGGGCTATCAATGTTATCTCAAATAATCTTGGACTTGATAAACTCCCACATAATTTGAGAGAACTCTGCCTTGTTAGACTTGCTAACCCAGAAGAGTCCCTTGATAGCTTGACAAAACTTTTGTCAAATACTATAACTAAAAGTGGCATTAATCATCAATTTAAAAAATTAATTAAAATTGCTCAAAAATATGATGATAGTTTAGAAGATTAATTTAAAGGTAACTTATGAAGAATTTTGTTCATTTACATGTTCACACAGAGTATAGTTTATTAGATGGGGCATCAAAGATACCAGATTTAGTTAAAACGGTTAAAGAGCAAGGGGCTAATGCGGTTGCTATAACTGACCACGGAACTATGGCAGGTGCTCTTCATTTTTTTGCTGAGTGTTATAAAAATGGTATTAAGCCTATTATAGGTTGCGAATTTTACATTGCCCACGATAGACTTTATAAACAAGGTAAGCCAGATAATGCTCACCTTATTTTGCTTGCAAAAAATAACGAAGGTTACCACAATTTGCTAAAATTAAATGCTATTGCTTGTAGAGAAGGGTTTTATTACAAGCCAAGAATTGACTATGATGTGCTTGAAAAACATTCAAAAGGACTCATTTGTTTAAGTGCTTGTCTTGCGGGACATATTCCCACCTATTTACTAAATAGACAGTTTGACGAGGCATACAAATTGGGGCTTAGACTTAAAAATATGTTTGACGATGGTGATTTCTATATTGAACTTCAAAATCATAGATTGCCTGAGCAAATTGAGATACTTGAACCTTTAAACGAACTCGCAAAGAAATTAGGGGTTAAAACAGTTGCTACTAATGATTGCCATTATATTAAGAGAGAAGATTCTAAGATGCAAGATACTATGATGTGTATTCAAATGGGCAAAACCATTGACGATACAGATAGATTAAAATTTGCAACTGACGAGTTTTTTGTTAAATCGCGTGAAGAAATGGAACAAGTCTTGGGGGCTTATCCTGAGGCACTTGATACAACACAAGAAATTGCCGATAAATGTTTTGTTACAATAAAGGCAAAAAGTCATAAGGATATTAGTGGACTGCCTGATGGATGCACTCTAAGAGATAATGAGAATTTTATTCCAAAGTATACTGTTGATAATATGTCTACTTATGAATTTCTTAAAAAACTTTGTTATGATGGCCTAAAAGAAAGATATGCCGTCGTTACACCAGAAATTCAGGCAAGGGCTGATTATGAACTAGATATTATTAGAGAACAAGGCTTTGTTGAGTATTTCCTTGTCGTTTGGGATTATATAAATTATGCTAGACAAAATAATATTCCCGTTGGTCCAGGTAGAGGTAGCGGGGCAGGAAGTATTGTTGCTTATACTTCTGGTATTACAAGGGTTGACCCTATTAAATATAATTTGCTCTTTGAAAGATTTATTCATAGAGAAAGAGTTTCTATGCCCGATTTTGATGTCGACTTTTGTTATGATAGACGAAACGAAGTAATTGAGTATGCTAAGAGAAAGTATGGAAAAGATAATGTAGCATATATTGGAACTTTTGGAACAATGGCGGCAAAAAATGCTATAAGAGATGTTGGTAGAGTTATGCGTTTACCTTTGCCTGAGGTTAATAAAATTTGTAAAGAAATTCCAGCAAAATTACCAGACGGAATTAAGAAACCACCTGTTTTAAAATATTATTTTGGAACTACTAATAAAGAAGAAAATGAAAAATATATCATTCCTTCTTTAAAGAAAATGTATGATGAAGATGAAAATATTCGTAAAGTTATTGATATGAGTATTAAACTTGAAGGTATGCCAAGACAGACTTCCACCCACGCTTGTGGTATTTTAATTGCTCCTGAACCTGTTGATAATTTTGTTCCACTTCTTAGAAACGGCGATGAAATTGCAACACAATATTCAATGACAGAGTTGGAAGATTTGGGACTTTTGAAGATGGACTTCTTGGGACTAAGGACTTTAACAGATATTGATAAGACTTTAAAACTTGTTAAGCAAATTCATAATAGAGATATTGATTTCTATAAAATGGAATATGATGACCAGAATGTTTTTAAATTAATTTCTTCTGGTAATACCGATGCTATCTTTCAACTTGAAAGCGGTGGTATGAAAAAGTTTATGAAAAAATTAAAGCCTGACAACCTAGAAGATATTATTGCTGGAATTTCACTATATCGTCCGGGACCTATGAAATACATTGATGATTATGTAAAAAACAAGCATAATCCTCAACTTATAAAATACGACGACCCTTGTTTAAAACCTATCCTTGAAGCAACTTATGGTATTATTGTTTACCAAGAGCAAGTTATGCAGATTGTTCAAGCAATGGCGGGATATTCTTTGGGACAAGCGGATATGGTTAGAAGAATTATGGGCAAGAAGAAAGTCGAAAAAATGGCTGCTGAAAAAGAAAAATTTATATATGGTTGGAAAGACCCAAATGGAGTTAAAAGTATTGATGGTGCATTAAAAAAAGGAATACCAGAAGATGTTGCTAGAAAAGTTTTTGCGGATATGGAAGATTTTGCAAAATATGCTTTTAACAAATCTCACGCGGCAGCATATGCGTATTTGTCCTATCAAACCGCTTATTTAAAATGCTATTATCCTGTTGAATTTTTGGTTGCGGTTTTAAATAATAGAATAACTTCTATTGACGAGATAAAAAAATATATTATTTACGCTAGACAACAAAATATAGAAGTTTTACCACCAGATGTTAACAAGAGCCAAACTTATTTTAGTGTTGAAAATAATAAAATTCGTTTTGGACTTGCTGCTCTTAAAAATGTTGGAATTACAGCCGTTGAAGAAATAATTAAAAACAGAGAAACATTTGGAGATTATAAAGATTTACACGACTTTATAGAAAGGACACAATCAAGTGGTGTCAATAAAAGATGTATTGAAAGTATGATTTTAAGTGGTGCTTTTGATTGTTTTAATGCTTATAGGTCGCAACTTATGAGTGTTTATGAGTCAATTATTGATGTCGTTTCAAAAGATTTGAAAAGCAGAGCAACGGGGCAGTTTAGTTTGTTCGATGAGGGAACCCTTGTTTCTTCAAATTTTGTCAAAATGCCTGACATTAAAGAATATGCTAAACAAACTAAGTTAAAGTTTGAAAAGCAAGTTTTAGGTATGTATCTATCTGGCCACCCACTCGATAATTTTATGGACGAGTTTAAGACTTTCACATTTAACGCAAGTATGATAAGTAAAGAAGATGATGAAGAAGATGAACAAGATGAAGATAATTTTGAAGAAGAAGTGGAAGATGACAGCCTTCAAAATGATATGGAAGTAACTTGTGGCGGAAGTGTGGAAGAAATTAGAAAACTTGTTACAAAAAAAGGTAACAAGGAAATGGCAATTTTAAAAATTGAAGATTTATATGGAACTTTTGATGTTATGCTTTTCCCTAAAATTTATGAGAAATACAGGTCAAAGTTGCAAGAAGACTGTCTTGTTAAAATAAATGGAAGAACTTCAATTAAAGACGACAACGAAGTTATGATTTTAGCAGAAACTTTGTCATTTTTAGATAATCAGCAACAGGAAGAGCAAGAAGTTAAAGAAATTGAAAGAACTCAAACATTGTATTTAAGGTATGATACACAAAGCGGAGTTATCCATCAAAATATTTTATCTATTTTAAAAAATTATCCCGGGAAAACTCCTGTAATTATTAGGTGTTCTTCAACTAATAAGGCTTATAAAATAAATTTGATGGTAAATACAAACAACTATTTAATGAACGAACTTTACGCTTTACTTGATGAAGAAAATATAAAATTAATTTAGGCTCAAACTTAAAACTATGAGTATATAATGCTAATTTGTAAAAAAAATATATGCTAATTTACAAAAGAATATATAATGATTTATAAAAAAGATATAATGATTTATGAAAATTATAATGCTAATTTATAAAAGGGAACTATTATGAAAGAAAAAAAGATTGCGATTCTTACAAGCGGCGGAGATTGCCAAGGTATGAACGCTGTAATAAACATTATTGTTAGAATTGCTAGTTTAAGGAATATAAAAGTGTTTGGTATTATGCACGGTTATAAAGGACTTTATGAAGATAATTTTATACAACTTTCAAACGAAATGGTTGAAAATATTTCTTCTCTTGGTGGAACAATTTTAAAGACTTCTAGGTTTTTGGAATTTAAAAAGGATAGTGTTGTAAAAAAGTGTGTCAAAATTTTGCAACAAAGGGAAATTGACGCATTAATAATTGTTGGAGGCGATGGGTCTTTTAAAGGGGCTAAGGAACTTTCTAAAAATGGTGCAAATGTAATTTGTATACCTGCAACAATTGACAATGATTTGAGATATACATCAAGGTGCCTTGGCTTTGATACCGCTGTTAACAATGCTTGTAAATATATAGAAAATGTTGAACAAACTATGGAAGCCCTTGATAGGGGAGTTGTCATTGAAGTGATGGGTAGATATTGTGGTGATATTGCTTTATATTGTGCGGTTTCAACTGCTTGTGATATTATCGCACTCCCTGAAAATCCCATAAACGAAGAAGAATTAATTGACAGAGTTAAATATTGCATTAAAGAAAAAAAGAAAATTCCCGTCGTTGTTGTCGCCGAAAAAATGTTTGATGTTAAGGAAATTGCTCAAACCTTAACAAAAGAAACGGGATATGAGTTTAAGTATTCTGTTGTTGGATATATTCAGAGAGGGGGAAGTCCTTCTGTTCAAGATAAATCTCTTGCAATGCAGTTTGCAGTTAGAGCAATGGAACTTATAGAAGATAAAAATTATAATAGAGCACTTGGTTTTAATAATAAAATTTTTGATGTAGACTTAGAAAGTGCCCTAAAAAGCGAGTATAATTTTAATTATGAGTTATTAAATTTATTTTACCTTTTAAACTATAAAAAATAATTAAAAATAATGTTTTCACCTTAAAACAAAAAAATAATAAGAAAGAAATAAAGAAATTAAAAAAATTAAGTTTATATTAAAAATATTACTAGTTATAAATGTAATAAATGTTAAGGTAAAAACAAATGATAAAGAATAAAATTTTATTGTTTTAAATTATGAAAGACATATAAGTGTAATTTTTTGTCTTATTATATAGTAGAATTATTAACTATAAAAGATTAAAATATTTCAATTTAAAAAATCTTAATTAAATTTTAAATTATAACTAAAAGTTTAACTAATATCTTCAAAAACAAGTTTGTCAAAATTTATATTGTTTATAAAATCACTTTGGTTAAATGATGTAACTCCAAATTCTTCAAAATGACTCTTATGTTTTGATAAAATTATTGGCGTCTCTATATCGAGTATTTGACAGATTTCAACAGCATAATCAAACATTTTATCAACATCAAATACTTCAAATTTTTCATATACTAAACTTTTTTTAACTTTTTGATTTTTTTCTATCTTTACCCATATTCTAACCATATATAAACCTCTTTTTTGTAGTGATAGTATAACAAAATTGTTAAAAAGTAAAAACAATTTATTATATTTGCGTAGAAAATTTTTTTAGTAATATATTTGTGCTTAGGAATACTAATTAATTTTTCATATTTTTAATATAATTTTTCACATTTTAAACAAGAATAGAAAAAATTTTGTAATTAATTAAATATACTTGACATATAATATTTTAATCATTATAATCTATCAAAATGTTTGATTTTATTATTAAACATTTTATATGGTTATAAAAAGGTATGTATTGTTATTTTATAGCAATACATCATTTTTTTAAACTATTTCTAGGAGGACTTAAAATGGAAGATGAAATATTTTTAACTAAGGAAGGTTACAAACAATTACAAGAAAAACTAGATTATTTAAAGTCAGAAAAGAGAGAAGAAATTTCAAATAAAATAAATGTTGCAAGAAGTTTTGGTGATTTGAGTGAAAATGCTGAGTATGATGCAGCAAAAGAAGAACAGGCTCAAATCGAAGCAGAAATTATTAATATTGAAAATAAACTTCGAAATGCAAAAATTATAAATAAAAATAAAATTGACACAAGTGTGGTAAGTGTTGGTTGTAAAGTCAAGTTAAAAGACCTTGATTTTGATGATGAATTTGTTTATCAAATTGTTGGAGCAACTGAAAGCGATCCAACTAAGGGAATTATCTCAAATGAAAGCCCTGTTGGAAAATCTTTGCTAGGTAGAAAAGTTGGGGAGAAGGTTAATATTATTTTACCTCAAAATAATAATGCAACAATAAGGCTTGAAATACTTGACATCTCTATTTAATAAGTTTTTATTAATTTAATGAACACTTTTTTAATAAATAATCTATTTATTATTTAATTAACAATTATTTTTTTAATAAATATTTATCTATTTAATTAACATTTTTTTTAATAAATACTTATCTATTTAATAAACATTTATCTATTTAATAAACATTTATCTATTTAATAAATTATTTTATTTTAAAAAAATAAAAGAAAGAAAATATAAGTTTTTATCATTATATTGTCTTTCTTTTTTTCTTGTTTATTGTAAAAATTTATGTTAAAATTACACTTAGAGTATGATTATGTATGATGAAATAATTTTAAGTAATGAGCAATTTGGAACTCTTTGCAACGAAGAAATTAGTTGCAACTCTTTTTTGTTTGAATCAAGTGATGAAATTCTTTTGTCTAATTTTTCTTACTGTTTTGCTAAATTTTTGCTTTGCAGTGGGGAGAAAAAACCTTGCAATAAGTGTTTAAATTGTGAAAAAGTTAATTTACACTCTCATAGCGATATCAAAGAATATCCACAAAATCACAAAAATATCTTGGTGGAAGATATTAAAGATTTGATTGATAAAATTTATTTGTCAAGCATTGAAAGTGATAAAAAAATTTTTATTTTAAATAATTTTTCATCTTCAACAATTCAGGCTCAAAATAAACTTTTAAAAATATTAGAAGAACCACCACTAAATGCTTATATTATTTTAAATGTAAATAATATTAATAAAGTTTTACCGACAGTATTGTCTAGGTGTAAAAAAATAAGACTAAATGCTTTAAGTGATGAAACCATAGAGAAAATTGTTGAGTCTAATGATGAATATCAAAAAACGGCGATTGTTGCTCTTTCTTCTGGTAATTTAACTAAGGCAATTACCTATAAGCAGGACAAAAATTTTTGGAATTTATATAATTCTTGCCTTAATACTCTTATTGAAATGAAAGATAGCAAATCTCTTATAAAATACTCGTCTAACTTGTCGCTACAAAAAGAAAATATGGAAACTATTTTGGAAATTTTTGAGAGTTTTTTTAGAGATTTATTATTAATTAGGCTAAAACAAAATTATCTTGTTAAAAATAAAAACATTTTAGATAAATTACCTACCATATCTAATGAATATAATTGTGATAGTATTGATTTAATTATCAAAAAAATTTATGAGATTAAGAAGAAGTTAGATTTTAATTGCAATGCAACATTTTTATTGGATAACTTTTTGTTATATGTTTTGGAGGTTAAATTTTTATGCAACAAAGGATAGATGTTAGAATTAAAATTGGAGAAAAACTATTTTCTTTTTTGACTGACGAACAACTTTTAAAAGGGGATAATGTGATTATTGAAAGTGAGAACGGACAAGAATTTGCAACAGTTGAGAGGGTTGTCGATTTAAAAAAGGGCGATGAAGATTTGCCTAAAATAGTTAGAAAAGCAAATGATGAAGATAAAGAAAAAAACGAGAAGAATATTTTAAAGGCAAAGGAAGCCATTAAAGAAACCGAAATTTTAGTAAAAAAGTTAAAACTTGATATGAATATTATTAATGCCTATTATGCTTTTGACGGAACAAAGGTAATTATAGAATTTTTGTCAGAAGATAGAGTTGATTTTAGAGAACTCATTAAAGAACTTGTCGTTAAATTAAAATCTAAAATTGAACTTAGACAAATAGGAGTTAGGGAACAAGCAAAAATTGTTGGTGGAATTGGTATTTGTGGTAGAGTTTGTTGTTGTGCTAGTCATTTAAGAGAATTTGAAAAAGTTTCAATGAAAATGGCAAAAGTTCAGGGTTTAGCACTAAACCCTAATAAGATTAGCGGTTCCTGCGGGCGTTTAATGTGTTGTCTTGCTTATGAAAATCTTTTTTATTTGGAGATGAGTCAAAAGTTGCCTAAAATGAATAGTGAAGTTAAAACGCCTGACGGGCTGGGTATGGTAGTTGATCAAAATCCACTAAAATCAAGTGTTAATGTAAAACTTTCTTTAAAGGACGGGACTGTAACTATTAAAGAGTTTACCCTTGAACAGTTAAAAAAATGTGGATATAGTTTTGAAAAAGTTAATAAAAATCTACAAGAAAATGATGATAAGGATAAAGATTAATGATTACACTTGGTAAAGATGAAGTTTTAGAAGACTTGCAAAGAGATAATTTTTTTATAATTCAAAATCATAAAGAATATTGTTTTAGTTCTGATAGTGTTTTGTTGTCAGATTTTGCAAAAGTGGATAGCACAGATAAAGTTGTTGAGTTCTGTTCAGGTTGCGGGGTGATATCAATTTTATTATTTGTAAAGTATGGGGCCAAAGATATAACGGGCTTTGAAGTGCAAGAAGAACTTTGTAATATGTCAAAAAAATCACTTGAATATAATAACATTGATAGTATTAAATTTTTAAATAAAGATTTAAAATCCGCTCCGTCTTATTATAAAAATGATAAAGTTGATGTTGTAGTTTGCAATCCGCCATATTATAAATTACCAAGAAATTATTCCAATATTTCAAGGAAGAATTTAATTGCTAAATATGAATTGAATATTACTCTAAATGATATTCTAAGGTCGGCTAGTAGTATTTTAAAAGATAAAGGGAAGTTTTATATAGTATATACATCAACAAGATTGCAGGAGTTATTGAAGTTTGCAAATGATAATAATTTAATTTGTAAGACATTACAATTTGTCTATCCAAAATTTAAAAATTCTTCAACCGTAGTGTTAGGCTGCTTTATAAAAAATGCGAACAAAGGTGTAGATATTATTAAGCCTTTATACATTTAAAAGATTCTTACACTTTTACTTTTTATTATTCTTTTGTTTATTCTTTTTATGTTTTATTTATGTTTTACTTATATTTTTTGTTTCTTATTTATTTTTTTATTTGTTCTTTATCTTTTAAAAATTAGTTGTTTTTTAAATATTTGTTTTGTTAAATGATATTTCACATAAATTTTTAACCCAATATTAAAAGGGACTTTATAACAATAAAGTCCCTTTTTTGATAAAATATTTTTTTGTTTTATTAATTCTCAATTGTCTAATTTTCTTCATACTTACATTATTCTACAAAGTAAACAACTTATAATTGTTCCACATAGTGTGGCAATTAACGCTACGGGAATTGCATAAAAGAGTCTTTTTACTTTTACTTGCGAGCAGTATAATGTGGTAACATAAAAAACAGTATCACAACTACCAACTATTACACTTGCACATCTTCCTATGTAACTATCAACACCATAAGTAGAATACAAGTCATTTAAAATAGCGAGTGTTCCATTTCCGCTAAAAGGTTTAAGTAAAACAAGTTCACATAACTCTTTTGGTATGCCCATAGCGGTGAAAATAGGTGAAACAAACTGAGATAATAGAGATGCTAGTCCACTTATTTTGATAAATTGAACCATTATCATAATTGTTACTATGTAAGGAAAAATACTGAGGACAAGACCTGTGCTTTGTTTTGCCCCCGTTATAAAACTTGAATAGACATTTACATTTTTCATTTTTGCATATACAAATGTAAATAAAATCAATACAGGTAAAAGATAAATGCTCATTTTTCTTTATTTTTCCTAGCCTTTTTAAAGTGTTCAATAATGAGTGCAAGTCCAATTCCAATTACCGTTGTTGAAACGGCTGCAATAATAGTTGGTAAAATAATATTGCTAGCACTACTGCTTCCTGCGGTAATTCTTAGACCAATTACAGTCGTTGGAAGAATTTGCATAGAAGTTGATGCAAAAATAATAAGCATCATCATTGCTCTGTTTGCATTACCAGAACCATCATCAAGGCGTTGCATTGCCTTCATACCAAGAGGGGTAGCAGCACCTCCCATACCTAAAATATTGCAGGAAATATTCATACAAATTAACTCGTTTGTTGCTTCATCTAAGGAACCAAATATTTTTTTTGTAACAGGCGATAAAAATTTTGATAGTTTTTTGTTAATACCGCTATCTTCCATTACTTGCAAAATTCCCAACCAAACTGAATAAATTGCACACAAACTCATACATAGTTTTAAAGTGTTTTCACTTGCTTCTAGCATAGAAGGTAAAACTATTTCAGGGTTAAGATATATAAGGATACAAATGCTTGCAACCGTAAGCCAAAACCAAATTTTATTCATACTTATACTTATGAAATAAATAAAAAAGGTATGCAACTATATAATTTTATGATATAATTTTTTCATTATGATAATAGATTCACATTGCCATTTATATGATGATAAATTAACAAGCATAAGAGATGAAATCTTAGATAATATATCTAAAAACAGGCAAATTTGCGTGTGTAGTAGCGATAACCCTGCTAATTCTAAAAAAAGTTTAGATTTAGCAATAGAGAATAAGTTTGTTTATGCAACAGTTGGGACTCATCCACACGAAGCCGAATTTTTTAGAGAAGAAGACCTAAAAATATACGAGCAAATGTGTAAAAATAAAAAAGTCGTAGCAGTTGGTGAAATTGGACTTGACTATTATTATGATTTTTCGCCTAGGGAAATTCAAAAGGAAGTTTTAATTAAGCAAATTGCGTTTGCAAATAAAATTAATTTGCCTTGTGTGTTCCACATTAGAGAAGCGATGGAAGACTTTTTAAAAATATTAAAGGAATATAAAAATTTGCTAATTAAGCCCGCTTTAATTCATAGTTTTAGCGGTAGTATAGAGGTCGCAAAAATCTTGTTAAAATATGGTTTTTATTTAAGTTTTAATGGAATTGTTACTTTTAAAAATGCAAATAAGATTTTAGATGTAGTAAGATTTGTTCCAATGGATAGAATTTTGATTGAAACGGACTGTCCTTATTTAACTCCTGTTCCTTTTAGGGGCAGTGTAAATAGACCAGAGTATGTGAAATTTGTTGCCGAGAAGATTGCAGAGTTAAAAGGACTAACTACTAGCCAAGTAATAGATATCACAACAAATAATGCAAAAAAATTTTTTAGTATTGAGGAATAAATGAAAGAAATTTCAACAACAAATTTTAGATTTAAAAAAGAGTTTGGACAAAATTTTATATTTGACAAGAATTTTCTAAATTCGCTAATAAACGAATTTAATATTGATAAAAATAGCAATGTCTTAGAAATTGGGGCAGGTATGGGGACATTGTCTACCTGTCTTGCAAACAAATTTAAAAAAGTTATAAGTTTTGAAATTGATAAAACTCTAAAAGAAAAACTTTTACAACTTGAAACTGAGTTTAATAATTTGACTTTTGTTTTTGAAGATATTTTAAAACAAAATATTAGTGAAATTGAACAACTTTTTAATAACGAAGATTATTATCTAATTGCAAACTTACCTTACTATATTACTTCTTCAATTGTTTTTAAATTCTTATTTGAAACAACTAAACTAAAAAGTATGTTTGTAATGGTGCAAAAAGAAGTGGGAGAAAGATTTTGTGCAAGACCTAATTCAAAAGAATATGGTATTCCGTCCGTGATTTTAGATGCATTTGCCGATTGTAGAATTTTAAAAAATGTGAATAGAAAAATGTTTAAACCCGTGCCAAATGTTGACTCTTGTATTTTACAAATAGACCTAAATTTTAATAAATATATTATAAAAAATAAAAAAGATTTTCAAAATTTTGTTTCAAATTGTTTTAAGATGAAAAGAAAAACATTATTTAACAATTTAGTATCATTTAATATTGAAAAAAAGAAAATTTTAAATGCTTTAAATAAGTTGCAAATTAGATTAGATGCAAGACCTGAAATGATTTCAAGCGGGGAATATGTAAAATTATTTGATGAATTATCCTAATTTTATAGTCAAAATCTTAAAAAGAAGCATATATACTACCATAATGTATATGTTTCTTTTTTTTGTCTTATAAATCGACAATATAAATTTGATATATTTTAACTAAAAGTGGGGTAGAAAAAGTGCAAAATTTAGCAAAAACTTTAATTTTAAGTAGTAATAAAGATAGCAGTTTTAAGGCAATATTAAACTTGAATTCTAATGAGTCTAGTTTGATTAGATTTTTTAATTATAAAAATCCAAGTAAAACGCTTGCACTAGGCATTAAGCAAAATTCAAAGGTCATTAAAATTCCTTTAAAAGTCGAAAATAGTAAAAGTTTATTTTCACTTCAAAATAAAGTTGACTTTTCAAAAAATCTTATGTGTGCGGTAGTCGATGTTACAAATCCGTTTTGCCCTGAAATTATTTTGAGCGGTAGTGGTAATTCGGTTATGGAAAATAGTCATATAGAAGGTGCTTTTGTAACTAAAAAACCAGAAGATACTTCTGTTTTGTATGAGAAAGATAGCCAAGAAAAAATTGATGATTTAATTGATGAAAATTTGCGTGATGATATGACAACAACTTATTTTGATACTTGTGCTAACTGTAAATATCGTCAGGCCTTTTATAATGAAGGAGAATGTTGTTGTAATAAAAGTAAAACTAGCGATAATAATAAAGAAAGTAAAGTTGAAACAAATACTTTAAATGACGATAATTCTAACTTAAAAAATGATGAAGAAAATAAAAGGGAAGAAATAAAAAATTTTTATGAACAAGTAAAACCTCAACTTGATGCACTATTTTCAAAATATGAAGAATACACCCTACTAGAAAATATAATTCCAAATTCTAAATGGACAAAAGTTGTATATGACAAAAATGGAGAATATTATGTTTTAGGTCTTATTTATAACGAAATTGGAGAAGTTTTATATATATGCTATGGTATGCCAGCCTCAAGCCCAGACATTCCACCAGAAGATTTAGAAGAATATGCAGGTTGGTTTCCAAAAGATGCTCAAAATCCAAAAGGAGAAGGCTATTTTATAGTTTGCCAAGACGGAGTAACGGGAAAAACTTTAAAGTTAGATTTAGTTTAATGCTAAACTAACTTTTTTAAATTTTTAATTTAGTTTTTTTACTTGATATATTTGTTTAAGTTTATCCTTTATTTAGTTTATTATCTTAGTCTATCTATTATATTTGTTTAGTCTACTTAGTCTATTATCTATTTAGGCTATTTATTTTTTATAAAGTATAGTTGTTTAAGTCTTTTTTAGTTTATTTTAGGTTAGTTTATTTATTTAAGTTCATTTTGTTATTTATGACTATTTAGTTGTTTTTAATTTGTTTAAAAAAACTTAAAACAATAATTGTTAATTAAAAAATTTTTTTGTGTTTTTAAAATATTTTAATTCTTTATTATTTTTTAAATAAAATTTTAAATCAATTCTAAATAAATTCTAATTATTTCCAAATAAAATATAAGTAAAGATTAAGTAAAATTCAAATAATTTTTGAATACTTATTAAAAAATTTTAATAATTCTAAATACTTATTAAATACTTTCTAAATAATTGACTAATTATTTGACAAATGGTTAAAATTTTGTTAGTATTTCTTTTAGTTTAGTGAGGTTAGAGGCTTGAAGAAAAAAGTATTTGTTTTATTTTCATTTTTATTTATTTTTTCAATTGTTTTGTTTGGTTGCGGGGGAATTAGGCTCTCAGGTGGTCCAACAAAAAATGATATGGTTTATGGTAATGGTGGCTCTGCTGTTGTTAAGGGAGATTACCTTTATTTTGCTAATGCATTTTTAGATTACAATCAAATTGGAACAGGTGATAATGTCTATGATGACAACAGTTCTCAAAAAATTTATGGCATTTATAGGACAAAATTATCAAATACAGGTAAAGTTGTCTTAAATGAAGATGGCATTCCTCAAAATGTTGAGATTTTGTCTTATAATGTTGGTGGATTTGCTTATTCAGGGCTTTATATCTTTGGCGATTATCTATATTATACTACTCCTTATTCAAAGAAAGATATGTCAGGTGAAACAGTTTATGGTTTGTTGCGTTTGGAAAGGGTAAAATTAGATGGAACAGGACACGACATTTTAAATACCTATGATAATTATTCATCATCTGCTAAATATTCAATTTGTTACGATAACGGGGTAGTTTATTTTGTCGTTTTAGATTCAAATCAAAGTTTATCAATTCTTAAAATTTCTGGCGGGAATAAAAAGTCTTATACAATTTCTGATTCGGTAAAATCTTTTGTTGTTGTTGAGCAAAAAGATATTGGATATAACACAACCCTTGATGAATTGTCTAGTTATGTTTATTATACAAAAGAAGGACAAGACGCAAGCGGAAATACTACGACATCTCTTTGTAGAAAGAAATTAGATGATAGCGGGGAAGAATATATTATTGAAAATAATAGCACAGAAACAATAAGTTTAGTTGCTTTCAAAAATAATAGAGTTTATTATACAATAAATAATGTTTTATATTCTTTTAAAGATGTTAGAGAGTATAAAGTTCTTGCTCCATATACTTCAATACCTTTGTCTAGTTCTGATTCGTCAACTTCGACATATCTATCTAGTTATCAAATTTTAGATGATGCTGAGGGCGCAGGATTAGATAGGGGAATAATTGCAGTTTACTATTCCGGCTCAACTTATACATTGTCAATTTATGACGGTAAGTCAACTGCAAAAACCCTTGATATTTTAGAAGATAATACAAAAAAGGTTACAATTTTAGCAACTCAGGATAATGAGTTCTATTACCAAATTGACGAAGATGAGGCTTTGTATAAATGTATATTTGAACTTATCCCAAGTGGCAATTCTTTTAACTTAAAAGTTATAGAAGCAAAAGTTAAAATTGCTGACTCTTTCTCAGCTTCGGTTAATGAAGTATCAATGATAGATTTTGATAATGAAAGAATTTTTGTTTATGAAGCAGTAGATAGTTCGACAATAAATTATCTTTCAATGTATATGATTAATGATAGTTATGTTAATGAAAGTGATAAAATCATAGGTCAATATATTGGGCTTTTAAAATAAAAAATTTTAAAAAACAGAAAGATTGTTTAGTTTTATTTACTTTAACTACACAATCTTTTTTTATTTAAAAATATTAATTTTATATAAATAATAAGAGAATTTATAAAGTAAATAAAAATTATAAAATAAAACAATTTTTTTATTTTGCATATGTTTTTTACTAATATTAGATAATAATCAATATTTTTTTATTTTAAACAACAAAATCTCTTAAAAAAAAGATAAATAAACTAAATATTTTCGATAAAAACTTTTATTTTTTTACATTTATTTATTTTATTACTTTATTTTTCTTATTTTACGCTAAACAGGTTTTTATAAATTTATGCTAAACTTTTTATGGTAAAAAAAGGAAAAATTAAAGGAGTGAAAAAATGAAAAAAACAAGTGTTATTATTTTAGATGATAACGAAACGGAAAGAAAAAATATAAAAGAACTATTTGATAAAAGTGAAGAATTTGAAGTTGTTGGAGATTCAAATGATGGTTTGAATGGTTATGAACTTATAAATAATTTAAACCCAGAACTTGTAATTACTGATTTAGTTTTACAAAGTTATGATGGCTTCGCACTGCTCGAAAAGATTGCCGAATTACAGGTAAAACCTAAAATTTTAGTTATCTCATCACTAAAAAATGATGACTTTATACAAAAAACTATTGATTTAGGTGCTAATTATTATATGATTAAGCCTATTATACCTGAGTTGCTACTAAAAAGAGCAAAAGACTTAATGAATGATAAAGAGCAGAATTTAAGTGTTTTTCAACAAAAAAGTCCAAGGATAAGAGCGTTAGAAGAAAAAATAAGCAACATTTTTATTACTGTTGGTATTCCAGCACATATTAAGGGCTATCAATTTTTAAGAGAAGCAATTAAAATGGCAATTGAAGAACCTAGTATAATAAATTCTATAACAGGTCAACTTTATCCTTCAATAGCAAATAGATTTTCAACAAGTGCTAGTAAGGTTGAAAGAGCAATCAGGCACGCAATTGAGGTCGCTTGGAATAGGGGCAAAATAGAAAATATAAATAATCTTTTTGGACTAAAAGTTTATAATAGCAACGAAAAGCCAACAAATGGCGAGTTTATTGCTCTTGTTGCTGATAAAATGCTTGTTGAAGGCGCATAGTTACTTATTACCTCAATTTATATAAAAATTTTTAGAATAATTTTTTATTTAATAGACAAATTAAAATAAGTTATTTTTAATTGTGAAAAATTTATTTAATTTTTTATAAAAATTGTAAAAATTTACATGCAAAAACAAAAACAATTTTTATAAATATTAATATAATATATATAAATAAATTCTAACATTAATTTTATAAAAAAATTTTTAAAAAAATTTAAAAATAACTTAAATTTGCTTGTGTATTATAAAAAAATATGATAATAATTTGCTTGTATAAATGGAGTGAATATGAAAAATCAAACTTATATTAGATGTCCTAGATGTGAATTAAACTACATCTTAAAAAAAGATAAATATTGCAATGTTTGCAAACTTGAAATGAAAGCACTCGGCTCTCTGGGGGCTGAGGATAATCTCGATTTGGAATTGTGTCCAATTTGTAAATCAAATTATATTGAGCCTGATGAAGATATGTGTCCAGCCTGTAAGAAGGAAAGCGAGACAGAAGATAGCGAAAATAAAAATGATTCAATTTGGAGTGATTATACATCAATAGAAGATGAAGATGATGATTATAGTCATAAGATAGATGATGATATAAGTCCTATGCCAACGCTTGATGATGATGTCATTGATGATGACGATGATATGAGTATTACTTTGTCTGATGATGACCAACAAGATGGTGAAGATTTAGATGAAGAAGATGATGATTATGACTTTGATGATGACGACATTAATGAAGACGACGACGGGTATGATGACGACGATGATTATGATGATGACGATTATGAAGATGATGATACACCAAAAAAGAAAAAATAAATAATAAAAATGTTTAAAAAATACCTTTTTGTATAATAATTTATTAGGGAGATTATTATGCGAAAAGGTATTTTAAATTTGAACGAAATTAAGGAAAAAATTTTATCTATTAAGGGTAAAGATGTCGACATATCAATAAATAGGGGAAGAAAAAAGATAGACAATTATTTGGGAGTTATTGAAAATATCTATCCGTCTGTTTTTACTGTGAAAATTTTAAATGATGAGCAGTTAAAAAATGTAACTTGTTCATATTCAGATGTCTTATGTGGTGATGTTAAGATAGTAGAAAAATAAATAAAAAAAAATTTAAAATTTTTATCATAAAATTTGAAGTTGCTTTATATTCATATATCAAATGGATAAAGCAATTTTTTTTGCTTTTATTTAAGGGGGTATTATTTTGGAAAATTTAGAAAAACTTGATGTCGCTATAAGAAAAAATTGCGGGCAAGTGCAATTAAAGAACTCAATAGAAATATCTGGAAATGGGGAAAATAAAATTACAAAAGTTTTAACTGCTGTTGCTACACCTATTATTGAAAATGTTTCGGTTGGAAACTCAGAAATTAATTTTGATGGTGAAGTAGTTTATGATTTACTTGTCATCTTAGAAAATGGGGAGATTACGCCTTTAAGTGAAAAGTCAAAGTTTAATTATGTTTATGAAAATAAAGAAATTGTTGAGGGCGCTAGTGTAGAAATAATTCCTAATTTAGTTGATTTATCAAGTAGTCCTAAAAATGAAGAATTTGTTTTTAATAGTTTAATTGATTTTGATATTTATCAAATAACTCAAACTTGCGATTTGTCTTGTGCGGTTTGCCCAGAAGGTGTCTTTGCAAAAGAAGAAGAACTTTCTTTCTTTTCTATGGTTGACACAAATACATATCAAACTTCTATTAATTTTGAATTTCAAAAAGATAGTAAAGTTAATAGAATTATGTATGTAAAAAATTACGCTTGTATTAAATCTATTATGCCATCAGTAGACTATTTTGTTGTAACAGGGGAGATTTATTCAAATATCGTTTATATGAACGAGGAAGGCGTTATTAAATCTATGGTCAAGGAAAACATTTTCTCAGAAGAAGTTGAGGCAAAAGGAATTGATAAAGACTGCGTTGTTCAGGGTAGAGTAAAAGTAGGTGAGGGAGTTGTCCAAGAAAATCAAGACGGCAATAAATTTTTGGTAGAAATTCCGCTTTGTATTGAAACTCAAATTTTCTGTAAAAGGGTTAAAAATTGTGTTAGTGATGCATATAATACTAAATTTGAAGTCCAACTCACCACATCTTCTTTAATTGAAGAGGAATTTGTTGCAATTAAGCAAATTGATGAAAATATTTTAACAAATTTTTCTCTAACCGATAATATGCCTAAAATTGATAAGATTTTAGCAGTTATCCCAACAAATATTAGGATTGTCAATCAAATTGTTAAAGATGGTGAATTATTAATAGAGGGTATTGGCTCAATTAATTTAATTTATTACACAGAAGATGAAGAAGGAAATAATGTTCTTAACTCTGTTGATGTTGATTTTCCATTTTCACTTAGTGTTTCTCTATCAGACTTGCAAGAAAATAGCAATGTTCTTTCAAATATTGTTTTTGGAGATGTTAATGTTAAAAGTAAGAGGGGCTTAGAATTAGAAATTCTTGCTGAAGTTAAATTAAATTTTAATCTTTCTAAGCAAAATATTTCTTCTCTTACAACAGATATTGTCTTAGGTGAAGAAAAACCTATGAAAGATTATGCTCTTGAAATTTATCTTGCTAAATCTAATCAAACTCTTTGGGATATTGGTAAGGAACTTAACCAAGATGTTACTGAAATTACAAATCAAAATAAAGATTTGACAATTCCATTAAATGACGGGGATAAGATTGTTTGTTATAATCAGTTAGAAAATAAAGTCGAATAATTTTAATAGGGGAAAACTTATTAAGAACTTTTAAAATTTGATTTTGTTTAAACGGGGAACTATGTGCAGTGAAAATTTAAAAAATTTTCACCATGAAATTTTAAGATTTTAAAATTTCATTCAAAAGTGAAACTTTTGGCACATAGTTCCTTTTTTGTCGTAAGAAGATAATTTTGTTCTAAATTATAAATTTTTTTTATTAATATAATGTAAGATATTTGTTAATTTTTTAGTTTAAAAAATATTTTATAGTCAATAATTTTTTAAGTAAAAGGGAAAAAATTATGAAAAGAATTATTGCTATAATTTTTTTATGTATTATTTTAGTTATTGGATTATTTTTAGGATTAAAAAAAGAAAATTATCACGAAGAATATTTAAGGATACATATAAGGGCAAATAGTAATACATATATAGACCAAAGTATAAAATATAAAATTAAAGATGAAGTTGTTGATTATTTAACACCTATTATTTCTACATGCAAAGTAAAAGAAGACTTTGTAAAAAAATTAAATGAAAATTTAAATAATATTGTTTGTATAGTTGATAATATTCTTGCACAAAATAATTTTGATTACAAGAGTTCGGCTAAAATAAGTAATGAATATTTTCCTGTTAGGGCATATGAAAACCTAACACTAGAAAATGGTTATTATGATGCACTTATAATCAATCTAGGCAGTGGCGAAGGAAATAATTGGTGGTGTGTGGTTTATCCTCCAATGTGCTTTATTTCTTCAAATTCTAACTATATTTACAAGAGCCGAATAATTGAAATTATAAAAAAATTTTTTGGAGGATAAATGAAAAAGTATTTAATTGTTTTAAGTATGTGTTTACTACTTATAATTGGCTCGTCATATGTAGTAACAAATTATTTTTTAGTAAGAAATGACCCTGTTGTATTATACACGGCCACGAGTTCTGAGAATAAAATCATTCAACAAAAACTAAAAAACCTAGGATATTACACAGGGAACATTGATGGTATTTTAGGACCATTAAGTTTAAGTGCAATCAAAAAATTTCAAAAGGATAATGGGCTTGTTGTAGATGGGATTGTAGGACCTAAAACGGCTACAAAGCTTGGAATTTCTTCTTCATCTTCCACTGTTTCATCAAGCGATTTGTATCTTTTAGCAAAATGCGTTTATGCAGAGTCAAGGGGCGAGCCTTATGTTGGGCAGGTTGCAGTTGCCGCTGTTATTTTAAATAGGGTAAAAAGTTCAGAATTTCCTAATACAATAGCAGGGGTTATTTATCAACCTTATGCTTTTACCGCTGTAACTGATGGTCAAATAAATTTGGAGCCAGATACAACTGCCTATAACGCAGCAAGAGATGCTCTTAATGGTTGGGACCCAACTTATGGCTGTTTGTTCTACTATAATCCTGCAAAAACTACAAGTTCATGGATTTATTCAAGGCAAGTAGTTGTAACTATTGGCGACCATGTTTTTGCACTATAAAAGGAGTTAATTATGAAGAAAGCATTTATTATAACAGTGTCTATTTTAAGTTGTGTTATTTTAGTTTTAGGAATACTTTTATTCAAAACGACTAATAGTTTAACAGCGACTTCTATGAGCCTAGAAAATCTTTATCAAAGGTCTTTTTATGACCTTGTAAATAGTGTAAATAATATGGAAGTTGAAGTAAGTAAATTAATGGTTTCTAATGACTCTGTTTCTCAACAAAGAATTTTATCAAATTTGCAAAAAGAAACGCAAGAAGCAGAAAATTCATTAAGTTTACTACCAATTGACAATCAATCACTTAACGAAACAACAAAATTTATTAATAAGTTAAACGGTTACTGCACTAGTTTGATAACTTATAAAGATGGAACAATTGATGATAAAGATTACACAACATTGGGAGAAGTCCATAGTAGTTTGGCAAATATAAAAACCGAACTAAATGAAGTTGTTAACAAATTAATGCAAGGTTATAGAATTTCTGATAACCTAGGTAATGGCACAGAATTGGGCGATTTTACCGCTAGTTTTTCAGCTTTTAACAATGAAAGTATTGAATATCCTAGTTTAATTTATGACGGACCTTTTTCTGATAGTAAAATCCAAAAGACTTTAAAAGGTGTGTCAAATACAGAGATTTCAAAAGAGAAAGCAGAAGAAAAAATTCAAAAATTATTTGGAAATGACATAACTAATTTAACCTATCTTGGAGAAACTTCTTCTGTAATAAAAACTTATGATTTTGAGGTCAATACTTCAAGTAGAAGTTATTATATCCAAATAACTAAACAAGGTGGATTTTTAATTAATATGAGTGGTAATGTGTCTAATGATTTAGCACAAAAAAATAATACCGTCAGTCAGTCAAAAGATAATAGCACCAATACAGAAGAAAGTATTAATATTGATAGTGTAAATAATATAAATGAAAGTGTTAAAAAGTCTATTGAAAAAGCAAAAGAATTTGCTGTAAATCAAGGACTTGAAAATATGGAATGTGTTTGGAGTGCTGCTTCTGAAAAGGTTTCGTATATTAATTTGGCACCTATTGAAGATGATATAATAATGTATCCTGATTTAATAAAAGTTAAAGTCGATTTGTATGACAATAATGTTGTTGGTTGGGAGGCAACTTCTTATGCTTATAATCACACCACAAGAGAAGATTTAATTGCTCAGATTTCACTAGAAGAAGCAAGAAAACTTGTTAGTAAAAATTTAACAGTAGAGAGTGAAAAATTATGTGTAATTCCACTCGACTATGTTGGCGAAACTCTTGCATATGAGTTTGCAGGCAATTATCAAGGTTACAAATATTATTTGTATATTGATGCTTATACAGGTAGTCAAGTAAGAGTTTTGAGAATTATCCAAACTGACCAAGGCGAGTTAGTATTATAAAAAATGGAACTATGTGCAGTGAAAATTTAAAAATTTTCACTATGAAATTTTAAAATTTTTTAAAATTTCATTCAAAAGTGAAACTTTTGGCACATAGTTCTTTTTATATAGTTTGAGTAAATATAACAAATTTTTGTTTTTATATAATTTAATCTTTAATAGGTCGTAAAAATATATAAAAAGGTTTAAGAAAATATTAAATTAATTTAAACTAGAAAAATTAAAATTAATTTTACAAATGCATTAAACTATATTTGGATATTAGTTTAAAAAACTATTTTTCTCTTTTTTATTACTTGAAATAGTATTGATTAATAATTGAGATATTATTAGATGAATAGACAATGCTTGTTAAATACAAATTTCTTTACAAATATAATTAAATATATTATACTAATTTGTAGAAAAAAGGGGAAAAGATGAAAAAAATAGACGAATTAACTATGATTAATATGAATATCCACGAGTTGCGCAATTTTGCAAGGTCAATAGGTGTCAATTCTCCAACATTATTAAAAAAAGAAGATTTAATACAGGAAATAAAAGCAGTGCAAGATGGCGAAAAGCCGACATTACCTAGGACAAGGCGAGGTAGGCCACCAAAAGCAAAGAAAGTATCACAAAAGAAAATTGTTGAAGATAATGTTATCCAAGAAGATTATAGTGTAGAAGATAGAGAAGATAATGAAAACTATGAAGTTTTTACAGATGAAGATTTAATTAACAATCCTAAATATAGAGAAAAATACGATTTTAGTGAAATACCTGAGGAATATGTTATGTGGAATTTGAATGCATCTAGCCCAGAATATGAAGACTTACCATATGATTTATTTGATGGCTCAGGGTATCTAAAATTAATGAGTAGAAATAGATTTTTCTTATTTGGAAGTGGTAATAGTTCAGATGTCTCAAAGGCAATCATTGTTGAGAACAAAAAAGTTGAAGAAAACTGCCTAAGAGAAGGTGATTTTGTCAATTGTGTATATAGACAAATTTTAGGGAATGCAATTAAAGTCTTAGAGAAAGTTAAAGATAGTCAACTATATAAAAACAGACCAGATTTTAATAATATAAAAAAATTAGAAATCAAAGAAAACAAAATTTTAGCACTTAACTTTACAAGTGAGAAAATACTTGAAGGGGCAAAAAATGTGTTACTACTAAATTCATTTGGTGAATATAATAGTGCTCTTAAAGACTTCAAAAATCTATCAAAGGAATATAAGTTTGTTAATTTTGCGATAGAAGTTTTTGATAACGAAGAATACAATTTTGATGGGAGTTTTTACACATTAATAGGAGACTCATTGTCTAAGTCAAATTTCATAATAGACCTTGCATTAGAGCATATAAAAAGACTAGTTGAAAGGGGTGAAAAAGTAATTGTTTTAGCAAACGAACTTGTGAAGTTTGTCATACATAACAGTTCTTTAATGGGGTATAATATAGGAGATATTAATAAAAATATTTTTTCAATTTGTTCTAAGATTTATAGTCTTGCAGGAATATATGAAAATAGTGCTAGTGTTACTATATTTGGTGTTTTGGTAAACGATAGTAATAACAAATATACTCAATTTGTATTAAATGAAACCAGAAATGAAGGTATAAATATAATACAATATAAATAAAAATAACTTTTGCTTGAAACTAGATTTTTAATTTAAGAATTTTATAAAACAATATAAATAACTCAAATAAATTTATTATTATTATTATTATTTTGTGGTTAAAAAATAGGACATATTAAAATAAAGGATAGTATTTGCTATCCTTTTTTATAATTAGAAATATAAAAGGTAGATAAATTGTGAGAGATAAGAAGTAAATAAATCATTATATGAACAAAATAAATTATGCTAATAAGAAAAAATTTATTATATGTAAAAATAAGTTATAAGTAAGAAATAAATATTTTGTGAGTGATAAAAATAGTATTATCTATTAAAAAAAATCATTTACAAAATAGAAAAGGGAAAATTTTTACAAAACAAATAAAAGGAACTCCATAAGAAACCCATAAGGTTAAAAGGAATTCCTTTTTATTATAATTTAAGAAAGATAATAAAAGATAATTAATAGTAGGTATATTTATTTGGTTTTATCTAACTCTCATTCTTGTTCTTAATTTAATAATGATTATTAATAGAACAATAAATGCAATGCTTCCAATCACAATAGCAATAATAGCAAAAGCATTCAATGGGTCAACTTTATTAACTCTAAAACTTGTAACTGTATCACCATTTGATGTTTTTAGTTCAATGAAATAGGAATTTGACTCTTCGAGTGTTAAAGTATTATTTGTAGATAAGTTGTTTTCGTTAATATCTACTTTACCATATACATAGAAAGTGTCGCTATCACTATTATATGTTAAAATATTTATATAACATTCTCCAAGTTGTTGGAAGATATATGATGAGTTATACGATATAACAATGTTTGATTTTGTTGTTCCGCCATACTCAACATTACACGAAATAGTTGGAACATAATCACTTATTAAGAATGAGAAAGTTAAAACATCACTATCCCTGTTACCATATTTTAATTTTATAGTATAAGAACCGCTACCGCTATTACTATCTGTTGCACCTATATTAATGGAAGTTACTTTACCATTTTTCATAAAGTTACTTGTAATATCTTGTGAGTCTTTTATAACTTGAATAATTTCATATCCTTTGACCTCGGAATATTCAAAGGCAAGTCTTGCGGACTTAGTAGATATAATAATGAAGTTATAAATGGCATTTTCAAGGTATTCGCCATTGTAAAGACATTTTAAAGTTACGACATATTTTCCTGGGGAAGTGAATTCATATGTATTATCTACTTTTGTATATGAATTTGAAATTTTCCCGTTAAGACTTACAGAGATTTCTACATTGCTCATTGTATATAGATTTTTACTAATATAGGAAGGGTCAATTACAATTTTAAGAGAGTCATTAAACACTCCATATTGGATAGGGTTATAATTAACATTATTATAACTAATATTATAAATAACTCTTAACAATACATATAAATTAAATACATTAGGTTCAAGGGAAGTTGAAGAACTAGAAAATCTATGAGTATTACCAGCAATATCTTTAAACATTAATTTATGAGTGCCAGAATTTGAAATTGTTGCGGACATTTTCTTGCTTGTTAAATCACAAGAATTTTCTAAGATAACGAATTCATTATCTACACCATATTGGTCAAGGACATATATATAATTACCCTGATTATACCAATATGAAGATTGACTAGATTTGTAAATCATATCCCAAGAAAGAGTAAATGTATCGCTGTCAAGGTCCTTATTAGTTAGTATTTTTTCAACGGCAGTTTGACCACTAAGATTAATTACTTTATCGGTATTATAATACAAACTTTGAGATAAAAGAGTGCTTGTTTTTGGAACTTTTGTAAATGCAAAGAATTCAACTCTAATAGGACCTTCTAAGTTATAAAGTAAATATATTGTAGTCCAATAACTATCTTCAACATTTTCTGGGGTAGGATTTGTTATAAGCCCGCCTTGAACATAATAATCTTGGAGTGAATTGTTTTTAAAACAAAATTCTACAACACTTAAATCTACATTGTTATTATAAATTATTTCAGGTGTGTAAATGGAGTAGAAATGTTTTACATTTATTAAATCGACAGTGTCAACATCTTGTAGATTAAAACTACCACTTTCAAAACCTAAGATATCAATTAGATTTTCATAATCTGTTATGGAATTATTTAAGTTTTGTAAATAACCTTTATTATATAAGTCTGTCAATGCTTGGTAAATTACATTAATAAGAGATGAAGGGGAAGTAGAACCTTTAAAATATGCCTGATTAGATGATGAGTTTGAAGTCAGATTGAATTGTTCATATTTACTTGCACTAATAGTTTCATTATTAACACTTACGGTATATATAGGTATTTCTCCAAATTGAATTACGAAGTAAATTGACCTTGAACAACCTAGGTGAGCATTTTTAATTTCTAGTTTATAATAACCTTCTTGGTTAACGACATAACCTCTTTCAACACTTGTGGCAATGCTGTATTGTCCTTTGCTATCTTTTTGATAAAGAGTAGCGACAGAAACCTGATTAGAAGTTGAATCATTTAACTTGTCATAATCACAAGTAGTTATATATCCCCAATCAATTAATACCCTTGAATTTGTGATATGAGATGAAGATTCTTCTAATGAAGAAGCGATTTCATCGCTAAGATTGTCATTGTTTAGTAGTTTTATTTCAGGTAATGTATTGAAGATGTTAAAAACAAATTCTTTTTGTAAACTATTGTCTGTTATATCATAATATTTAACAACATATCTAGTGTTTCCACCAACAACTTGATTTGCAGGTATATTGTCATAAGAATAGTTGGAAGTTAATGTAAAAGTTTTACAATTTTGATTTGCAAGGCTTGTTGAAGTTTGCTCATAACTTGTCCCTGAATAGAGAACTCCATTTACTTCTACCTTATAAATATTCCCCTCATAAGTAACTTGAATATCTCCACCCGTGTAATAAACATTATTAGATTGATTTAGATAATTATTTTCAAATTGATATTCCACATTAAAATCATTAATTCTAAATTCTCCAACATATAAGTTATACGAATAAGAATTTAAGTTATAGTTATCTGTGTAAATTACTTGGTAAATTCCTTTTGATAAACTTTTTATAGGGTTATTATTTGCAACTTCTTCTTTAGTTGTGTAATTTACAACTTGTTGCCACTGTTTGTTTTCACTTGAATACTTTCTAAGAGTTAGAGATGTTAAGTATAATGTAGTTGTCTTAGAGTAAGCAGGCAAAACCAAATTATAAGTTGTAGTATTTGTTTGAATGTCAGTAACTTCAATAATTTCTGGCATATCAAGTTTAGCGCTTTCAACATTTGTTATGATATTTACCGCTCTTAAAATTGATGGGTAAGAGAGATTGTATTTTGATAAAGTAAAACTATATTTGCTATTAAGTTGAGTTGTTAAAAAAGAATTAATTTTGCTTAATAAATCATTACTAAGTTTTTTATTAAATGGGCTTAGCATAATTGTTTGACTAAAAGTTGAATTAATTGTTTCATTTTTAATTGTTACTGCACCCCAGCCTAAAACTGAATATAATTCGGTCAAATTGAAATAAGATGTTGCCGTTAAATTGTTATCTGTTGTTGGTTTAAAGGTCAGATTTTCACTATCTTGTCCATCTAGTGAAAGTATTTGATAATTATTAGTGCTACCTTGCCCAAAGTAAACTGTAAAACTTCTATAATTTTCAGCATTATCTTTTTCAATAATCTCAAAATAGCCTGTTGTATTTGCTCCATACAAACTTGTAATAATACTATAAAGAGTTTTGTTTTGCTGTGAGTATTGAACTTGATAATAAGTGCTACTACCTATTGAAATAACTCCATTATTTAAAGAAATCTCAGAAAATTTTGGATATCTAGCAAATAAACTTGAATTCTGGTAAAGAGAAGAATTAACCATATCAGGTGTAATACTAGGATATTCGCCATTATATTTACTATATTTTCTTATATAGAAGTAACTGACAGTTTCATCTGGGTCATAGATTAAAGAATAGTTTTCGCTAACTCCAAATGTATAAGTTAGTGAAGAAGGTAAAGTTTCAAGGTTAGTGCTATCAAAGTTTTCTTCCTTAAAACTGTTAATTGCATTTGGATAATAAGTTTTTAAAAAGTCCTCATTATTTATAAGGTTATCAATGTTTGTGTTAGGTTTAGTTCTATCAACATTTATTGAATAACTTACTTGTTTAAAATCGTAACTATCATTGAAATTTGTCCCGTAGGTTAACTTAACATTATATTTATATTCTTCTTCTAAACTAAAATGAAGCGAATATGAATATCTATAATAGTTAACTCCATCAAAATTCTCGCTTGGATTTACTTGATTGTAATATTTTACATATAGATACAATAAGAAATTACTATTTTCTGCGACATCTTTGTTAATAGCAGATAATGTTTTATTTGTTTTATCATAAACTAAACATAAATTATTGTCTGCTAAATTTTTTAAACTATCATTAGTTAATGAGAATTGATAAGTATTTAAGACACCATTTTCTTCAACTTCAACTTCAATTAATGAAACCTTAGAAAGATAAGGTGTTCTAGGGTCGTCCCATTTTAAATAGAGTTGATTATTTGTTGAAGAAGATGAGTTTAATTCAATATTTGTAGCATAAGAATTATCTCCAATACTACTTAATTTACTTTCTATTAATGTAGAAGAATTTTCGTTGTAAGTATTTGTATAAACTTCAACACTTGGGGAAGAGTAGGTAATGGTAAAAGAATAAGTAAATGAAGTTGGGTTATAATTTTGAATATAATTATTATTGCTATCAATAAGAGAATAACCGCAGTTATCAGTTATAATTATTTGATAAGAGCCTTCTCTATCAAATATCAAATCTCCGTTTGGGTTTGAAGTGCTAACCAAACTAGAACAAGTAGAAAGTCCCGTTTGGGTGTTATAACCATCAATAACATAAGTAAATAATTGATTGTTTTTATCTGTATATTTAATTGTTATATTAAGTAAAGCAAAATCTAAGTCGCAAAACAAATAACCGAGAGATTGTTTAGAATCATATTTAAAATATTTAGAGAAAGGAATATTAATTTTAACAGGCACTTCGTTAGTGTCTAAATTAATGTTATTTATAAAATCTTTAAAAGTCCAATTGTTTTGATTTTGGTAATTTAATGAAAGACTAATATTATCCCCAACAGTTAAAGATGAAGATGAAGAACTTATAATTCCGTTTTGGTCAACATAGATAACATAAGTTCTAACTTTTGGGTCTAGTTCAAAAAGATAAATATAATTTTCTCCATCAAAATAATAATCTCCACCTTCTGCTTCTACATACTCGCCATTTACAAAGTTGTGTGTTCCGCCATTATAAACTCTTGTAACGATGTATTTACCAGGCTTAGTTACTTCTATTGTTGAGTTTTCTTTGTAACCTATATTAATTCTATCAAAAGAATAAGTATTTCCATCGACATTAGTCAATATTAGATTTTCATTACTTATTGTTGGAGTTGAGGCAAAAGGGTAAGTTGATACAGAATAGTTAGGGTCATTTTCATCTAATACAAAAGGATAATACTCATAAGTTAAAGATTTGACCTCATAGAAACTTGCTAGTTCACCGCTAACTTTTTCATATTCAAATTTTAAAATATTTAGGTTTGTAGCCGAATTATTTTTAAAACTATGAGTTTCATTGCTATTATTATAAGCACTAAAAGAACCTTTAATATTATCCGTGTTCATAGAAATTTCTCTAATAGTGCTATTTCCGTTAATGTTTGTTAAACTAAAAACATAATCTTTTTCTCCACTAAATTCATCTGAGCCTAGCAAATAAATTGTATCATATGGTATAACAGTTGAATTTGTTTTAGAAAAAGGTTTAAGCAATTCATAAGGTTGGTTAGGTAAGATTAAATAATAATTATTGTCAGAAGTTTGGGTGAATAGGTTGTTTGATGTATTTTTATAAACATAGTTATCAAATGATTTTAAAATATCTTCATAGAAATCAAATGTTATAGGTTGTTTTGCAATGATAGAACCAAAATTAGTTAAGTCATAACCTTGCTTATAACTTTTGTCTTCAAAAGAAATAGTTTCAGAAATATCTAAATTAGGAAGTTTCAAAGCCTTATGTGTTCCAAAATATAAAGTCGTGTCTTTATTTACATAGTTCATAGGATTATTAATAGGGTCAAAGTCTTCAATCCATTTAGACTCCTCTGCATTTCCTTCCCAATTACCTTGTGCAATCGCCGGGGTAGTGTTATCAACAAGGACAATTATTGTTGTGTAGTTTCCCGCTTGGTCATAAAGATAAAAGAAGTAAAGTCCTTGATTTTTAAAGTAATTACTAGAAGTAAGTTGAGTAAGATTATAACTATTTTCATAACTTGCTTGTTCATTTTTTATAACATTATTAAATTCGTAACTATTAGTTAGTAAATAATCGGTTGAGTCTTTTTTAAATAAATTATAACTTTCGTTATTTTTATATAATTCCATATAGCAAGCATACAAATAATCTTTTGCATTGCTACTTTTTGTTTGCCAACCAAGCGTAAATGCAGTATTTGTAATGTAAAATGTTATAGGCATTGGAGAAGAAATAGATTGAATTGCTGAAACTTCATTAGATTTAACATAAACTCCGTTGTTTGAAACGACTTGATTAACTTTAATATCACTAAATGAAGATTTGTCAATTCTAAACAAATATTTTAAAAAACTTGTATTAGACCTACTAATTGTTACTTCATAATAACCGTTGCTTGAAAATGTATTATTTTGAGCATTGCTAAGAACATAATAGTTATAAGTTTTACCATTAATAACCCTTGTTGCTAAACTTCCATCACTGTTTTGTTTTAATCTTAAATTGCCTGACAAAGTAAAATTTGTAGTTGAATAGTCTGGTGAATATTTATAAGAAACAGTAAATGGAGCAGAAAATAGATTATTTTTTTGTTCTATGCTAACAACGACATCTTTATTTGTATAGTCGTTAAAATCATAAATTGTGTTACCATCGGCATCGATTGATTGTATAAGTAAATTCTCAATAGTATTGTTTATCTTAAAGAAAATGTATTGGCAACCCGTGATAGTAACTTTTTTTGATAGTAATTCGTTATTTACATCAAGGTAACTCATTGTAATTTGAGCCCGATAAAAAAGTTTCATAAGGTAAATACCATTGCTTGTAATAGAAGCACTTTGGGTATAAACACCAGGTTGATTATTCTTTATTAATTCATCAAATTCATTGCCATTAGGACCTTCTTCCATTGTAAAAGATTTAAACTGTTCTATAAGATCTTGTTCAGAAGTTGTAGCAACATCTAAAAGAACATAACTAGCAGTGTTTGCAGTCCCTGTTAAATTACCAAAACTATGAAATCTCAGTGGGGCCAAATTAGTAGTAGGAATTGAATCTGGGATATAATAATATTTTCCGTTGTTATTATTTCCGTCAATTTGATTGTCTTTTGTTATAGAGTTATAAGAATAAATGTTGTTATCAGTGTAGTCATTTCTAAGAGAAACATCTTTTTGATATGTAGGAGAAGTAGGAGTAGTGTCTTGGTATCTCAAATCATAACCAAAAATAATCAAATTTTGATAAGATAAATTATCTCTAACTTCATCAGCAAACAAATCTTTTTTTACCTGAATGTAAGAACTTGATTTGCTAGCCGTTAAGATATCAAGGTCGAAAGAATAAACGCCTTGAAAGACAGAAGTCTTTAACGCGTCAGAATTTGGTAAAATGAAATTGTTTTCAAAATTTTGCAAGTCAAAATTTGCTAAATACTTAATGCCATTCACATTATAAGTATAAAAAGAATAGTCTTTATTGAGTTGTGGGCAATTTAATGTTACAATTCCAGTATGCCCATTCTTTTCTTCTAATACAAAATTTTTATAATTAAAATTATAAATATTGTTATTATTTTCAAAAGTAAAGTTTAAAGCGAATTTACTAGCATCGTATGTAATATAAGGAGCATCTTGGTAATTGTAATTATAAAAACTATATTCTTCGCATATTTTTCCTTCGTTATTGTTATCTGTATAAATATCTGCATTTTGAATGTTTAAAGGTAACTGAGTTGTTAAGTAGTTGCTATAATCGATAACATAGAAAGACATTTGGAAAATACATCTTTCAGAAATATATGAACCTACTTGATAATTATATTCAATGGTAAATGTATAGAAACCTGTTCTAAAAGAAACATCATTTTCATTTCCATTACCACCCAAATAATTTTCATCTGCACCACCTATGTCAGAACTTGTCCCATCATTTTTTACAATAGGGCAGTGGGCAGAAGTATTAACTGAGTTATCGCCAAGTAGTAAACTTTGTAAATTCAAAACAAAAGTATATGAATTATTATCACTACTTTCAATCATATCAAGTGTTGTATTAAGTTTAATCTCTTGTTGTGAATTAGTTGTTTCGAGTGTAAGATTTGGAGATAAATTAACCAATTTTGAGTAAGCAGATTGAGTGCCGTCTTCATAATAACTCATATCATTAAACTTAAAATATATATTTGTGTTATATAAAGATGTTAAAACTTCTTGTGAAGTGGTGGAAGAAAGAAGAATAAAAGGTGCAGAAGATTCTTCCATTATGTAATTATAAGTTTTATCGCTGGAAACACTTTCTACAAAAGTAGGATAATAGTTAACAATTTTAAAATTGTTATCTCCTTCTTTTGTGCTAGTAAATAAAGAAAAAGGAATTTGACCTTCTTCTATAATGCTAATGTTATTAGTTTGGGAATTTTCGCTACTACTATTATAAGAATCACTTGTAGAATAAGAGGCAAAAACTTGGTGATTATTCTCATTGTTAGTATTAGTTGTAAAAATATACGCAAAAGACATAGCAAAAATAATTAAAGCAGAAAGAAATACATTTTTAAATTTTGTAAATTTCATTATCTACACCTCTTTTGTTATTATTTGTAAAAAATAATATAATAATTCAAATATATAATATATTATCATATAAGATAATAAACACAAAACAAAATAAAAAAATTTGTAAAAAAACTAAGAAAAAAAATAAAAAAATAATCTAAAATTACCAAAAAATATTTTTTAAATATAGTAAAAAATAAATTAATAAATGCGATGAAAAATTAAAAAAATAAGGTGAAAAATTTTAAAATAATAAAGTGATAATTTTAAAAAATAAAATATAAAAATTTGATGACAAATAAATAAGTTAATTATTTAATTTTAAAGTTGACATTCCTTTTATAAAAGATTTAGTTTGTTATTTATTTAATAAAAAAGATTAAGTTTATTATTTATTTAGTAAAATAGTTAGTTTGTCATTTTTTTTAAAATTATAAAAAAATTTTTATGAGCATAGTTTATTTTTTTTTACTAATATCAAAATATTTTAACCTTAATATATTTTTTTAAAATTGATATTTTTGTTTAATTAAAATAAAAAAAGAAACTTAATAATTTGAAATTAACTTCGCCATTTTATTAAATAAGTATTATATTTCAAAAATTAAAGTTTCTTTTATTTTTAAATTAAATATTTTTATATGTTTGTTAGTCGTTAGTTAAAATTTTAACTTTATATGATTGTCAGTTTATCGGTTAATTATTTTTAAAAATCATCAAAATCATACTCAGATTTCTTTTTGACAATATTATTTCTATTTCTGATATCATAATAAACTTGGGCTTCATTAAGTGACCTTGATGGAACATAACCAAATTTTGCTATTGTATGGTCAAACATTGGAGTCCTATAATATCTAGTTATATTTACCTTGATAGGAAATTCATTCATAATTTTGATAATAGTTTCAGCCGTTCCGTCTTTAAAGCCAAGATGCCCCAATTCGTCAGGGTAGATAAGAGGTCTGCTTGTAGTTGAAATGCTAGTTGTTTTGTTAGGAGTTTCTTTACCTTTTTCGTCTTTTTGTTTACTTTCGGAAGTGGAAGTCGTTTGTAAGGTAATGTTTCCGCAAAGTTTACTAAACTCTTCACAAGTTTTTGAATCATCAGTTCCAATAAAGATTTTTATAGGAGTGTTACCAATAATTGTCTGTGCAACATCGTCCCCGTATTTTGTATTTAATTGACTATATGATTGAATTACAAGAGAGAAATACACATTTCTACTACGAGAAACTGTAATCATTGTGTCTATATCTTCTATTTTTGGCAAGTTAGCAAACTCATCTAGTAAAAAATAGACAGTTCTTGGTAATTTTTTACTTGGATAATTAGATGCTAGGTCAACAAGTTTTCTATATAACTGAGCAATTAGCATTGTAGCAATACTATGTCTTTCTTTCTTTTCATCAGGTATAATAATGAATAATGCAGTAGGTTTATCTGAAAAAGAGTCGAAATCCATCTCGTTAGCACTAGTTGCAAAGCACATACCACTATCATTAAAAACATTTAATGCTCCGCCAACAATACCCATATAACTTCTAGTAGTAGTAGGAGCATTGTTAATTGCAGAACTAGCAAGTGAGTTTGCTTTACTATATGGAGATCTATTTAAGAAGTAATTTCTAAGTGTGTCAAATGGTTTGTCAGTAGAATTATCACGGTAGTTTGCAATTCTTGCTAAGTTATAAAAGTTAAAACGATCTCTTGTCATATCAAGCCTTTCGTCAACACTATCTTCTAGCATTGCGAGTAAAGTAGCATTAATAAACTGCTGAGCGCCCCTTTCCCAACTTTGATCAGTTTTTGATACAATAGGGCATAAAAGGTTGGAAATTTCTCTTAAATCATTTTCAGCAAGGTCAATAAGTTGTGCCTTTTTAGAAGCAATATCTTCGTCTAATATTTCTTTATTAGGGTAGGCTACTCCGTCAAGTTCATACCATTCGTTATTATATTCGTTAGCAATAATTTCAAGTCCCAAATCAGCAGGGTTAACTCCAATATGAGTTTTAACATTTTTTTCTATATCAAATGCCTTATGGTATAAGCAGTAGGCATTGTCAAGCGGATTCCACTTTGAAGAAGAAAAGGGATCCCTAAGGTTAAAAACTTTAATATCATATCCTTCTTTTTTAAGTTTGTTGTAATGGTGTTCATAAAGTTCGCCTTTTGGGTCGGAAATAACAAAACTTGGCTTTGTTTTTGTGCTTGACATAATTTGAATAGTAGGGTCAATGTATTGTTGAGTTTTACCTGAACCAGTCGTTCCTATGACAAGAGTATGAATTGGCTTATACATATTGATATTGAGATTGTTTTTATCAAGTTCACTACGAATTAAAATACCATCAGAGCATGACCTAATGTTATTCCAAGTGCAAAACATAAATTTCTTTTCTGTTCTAAGTTCTTTTTCACTAACCCAACGGGAGTCGAAGAATTGGTCAATATCTTTACCTTCTTTTGTTTTGGAACCTAATTTTGTCTTCTCTTGTGGTTTAGCATCAGCAAGTTTATCAAGTAAATAAACTAAGTAGGCACCTACACAAACTACTACAACGATTAAAGTAAAAGAACTTGTCATATGTTCTTGGAAAACAAATGGCTGTCCGTTAGAATTAACAAAATAAGAAAAAGCAATTCCAAGTCCATAAGAAATGATAAAAATAGGAATTAATAATAAAACTCTTTTAAAACCTTTTTTCATAAAACACCTCTAATAATTGCTAGTTATTAGTATATAATAATAATGTGGAATTAATCAAATAAAAAATGCAAAAAAAAGATTTTGTTTTGTAAATAACTAAAATTAATTTAAAAATAAAAAATTTTTTTTAAAAAATACAAATTTGTAAAAAAATATATAAAATTTGTTTGATTTTTGTTTTTTTTTATGGTAGATTAATCATAGTTAAATTTTTTGGAGGTTTAGATGTATAATTTATTTAGTTTACTAGGCGGACCATTTGCAAAAGCAATTGAGAAAATTAATGAAACTAATTTGAAGTGGATTGCTCCTGTTTTAAATTTCTTAGATAGTATTATTGTCCCTATTACTATCATTGTTGCTATTGCTGGTGCAATATGGGTAATTTGGCTTGGCATTAAACTTGCTAAAGCAGAAGATGCTGAAAATCAAAAGAAGGCAAGAAAGAATTTAATAAATGTTGTTGTTGCAATACTTGTATCTCTTATCGTTTTTTGGGTAATTACATGGTTAGCAGTTGTTTTAAGTACACAGGCTGAGAATAATCCTATTATTAGTTCGGATAGTTCGGACACTAAGACTGTTTTTAGGTATTTTTTAGGAATATAATTTAATAAGGTTTTTAGAAAAGTCTAATCTATCTTGATTAGACTTTTTTGTTTTTAATGAGTTTTGTAAAATTTGAACAATTTTTTTAAGATAAAATAAGATAAGTTAAAAAATTTATTAATACGATTGTATAAAAATAATCAATTTATAATTTATTTTTTAAAAACATTTGATTAAAACTCTTTTTTTATGTTAAACTTAACTAATAAATACAATTTAAGTAAGTTTTCATTTTTTACTAAAAAAAGGAGTAATTTGATGAACTTTTTTCATCTTTTAGCAGCAACAGATTATACAACAGGTATTTTTGATGGTAGTAAACTTGAAGGAACCAGGTATGAGTATTTAATGCCAATAGTTAAGTTTGCTAACCAATACATTGTTGCTATTTCAGTTATGTTATTAATTGCAGGCGGATTTCTTACAATATTTCTGGGTTTTATGATTGCTAAAAATGAAAATGCTGAGCAAAGGGCAAAATTAAGACAAAGAATGTATGGTATTATTGTTACATTTTTTATTGTGTTGTTTTTAATTTGGTTTTTATCTTGGTTTTTGACAGTTTTGTCTGATGTTTTTGACCCTATACGAGATTCGGTTTCTGTTCCAAGTCCTAGCGAACCTTCATCTGGGAATAGTGAAATTTTTAAAATCTCAACTAAACTTAGATTGTAATTTAATTTTATTTATATTTAGTTTAATAAAACTTCATTATATTTTTGTGTAATAGCATTATGTAGTGAAGTTTTTTATTTTTACTGACTTTTAAATTTAATTTTTAGAAACTTTTTGTTGCATTTAAAAAATTTAATAAAAATATTGATTATAAAATGTTAAAATTTAGATTTTTAACGCATTGCCTTTTATTATTTTGTTTTAATTAAAAAGATTTAAAACTAAGTATTTTAAAGTAAGTTATTTTTTAAGTGAAGTGTTTTTTTAATAAATTTAATAACATTAAATCGTTTTCAGAAAAGTTTTTAATTAAACTTTTGTTAAAATTATTAACTCCTAAAAGCACGGAATGATTTAAATTTTTTTATTAGGTTTTTATAAAAACAAGCATTAATCAATATTTTTTTTATTTTTTTATGGTTTTTATAGATATATTCAATTTTTTGATTATAAAAAATCAATAAAAATGTTATTTTATTTTGTTAAATTATTAGAATATGCTAAAATCTAGTTAAATACATATACTTTTATTTTTTATGCAAACTAATGAAAAGGGGGTAAAATTTTGAAAAATAATAAAAAATTTATTTTTAAAAAGTTTTTTGCCTTCCTTTTGGTTTGTTTTGTTAGCCTGACTTGTGTGTTTTCTATTTCTGGTTGTGATAACGAAAAAACTATTGTTTTTACCACCCTTAGAAAAAGGTCAAGCACTTCAATTGTTGACGGGCAACAGGTTTGTGAAACTTATGCCGATCAATTTTTTTTAATTACAAACAATATTTGTTCTCAAATTGTTGATAAGTTTGGAATTAGTCAAGATGCTTCTTCTTACTCAGATTATACAAATTTATTTTCTATTAAGTATAGTAATCCAAATTTAAATGAGTTTGCTCAACATTTTTCAGTTATGGTATCCTATTCATACTATAATGAGCAAGATGTACCTGTTTTACTAATTGCAAGGCAGGGCAAAAGCGCCTCTTTTGTTAGGAGCATAATAGAATATAAAGATTTAACAACTATTGGTATGCAAGGATATGGCTTTGTTTGTATTAATAATGATTCTAAGATTAAAATTACCCAAATTAGTAATGTTTCTACAAGCAACAAAGCGGTTAATTTAAATAATGTTTTAGAATTAAACAATGTTTATAGAATTGCTGATTCCACAGGGGATAAAACATATTACTACTACTTGTTTTTAGGTAATAACATAGGTAGTTATAGTTTAAGTAGCACAAGTTCTGTTTGTGATTACATAAATGCTATTTATTCTGGTTCTTATGCAAAAATAGAGCATAATGTCAATTTAACAAGTGTAAGTCAAAGTGAAAGTGCAACTCTTCTTACTTCAAATTATTGGAAATTTTCGTTAAAAGCATATGGCGAAGATTTTGAAAAATATTACAACAATTCAAAAAGTTATAAAAGTAAATATACTGAAATGTTCTCCCAAGACATCGGGGTGGAAATTTATAGGGTAAGACTTGCTGGAAATGATGCAAATAATTTAATTCGATATAGACCTAATGAACTAATGGGGTTTGCACAAACTGGAAAGCAAACTGTCTTTACTTTGCTTGATTTTTATAACGAGGCAAAAAAGTATGTTGGACAAGATAGAACAGGTAAACCTATGAGTATTTCAAAAAATGGTGAGATTTTTACCCAAGGTAAATTTGGAGAAAAGAAAGTCTTTATAATGGCTTGTTGTGAAATTTCTCCACTAATTGGTTATTCAAAAGGTTCTGTTGACACAATATTTGAACAATTATTTAGTCTAATTGTAGTTGGGGTTGATTTAACTTCTAGTGATATTTCATATATTAAAGAGATTATAAGTAACAATGCATCTTTATCAGATGCCGTTAAAGATGAAGAACTTGGGGACGAAACACAAAATTCATTAAATGGTGCGACTAACGCAAATAAAGTTCAACAAACTGATAATTCACTTTATTTAACTAAATCTTATAGATTAAATGAAAATTATAGCGAAATTGAAAACGATATAAATCCTATTTGTTCTTTAATTTTCAAAAATTGGTCTGGCGAAGATGAAATAAATTTGTCTAGTTTCCAAATGTTTTTTGATTGCTCAGACTTTGAAACACTTGTTAATAACTATACTTTTATAATTAGGTATAGAAAAAATGGTTGGTTTGATTCAACTTGGTTTGCGTCTACAACTTCGTATATTGTTGAACCTAATAAAGATGATTTGAGAGATGGCTTTCTCTCTTTTGAAATAAAAGATTTGAAACAATTAGTAGGGGCAAATAAAGAACCTGAACAAATTAAAGACGAGAGTTTTGTTTTAAAAAACGATAAAGAAAACGATGTCGACTTGCCGTTTACTGAAAAAAATATGTTTGTTGATTTTTCGCAGGACTATGCGGGTTACGATTTTGGGGATGGGTGTTTCTATGATGATTATGAAAACTATTTTCAAATTATATTTGTATCAAAAGTTTATGTTGCTATTGAAATTAAAGCAGTTTATTTATAAGAAATTTTTGGCAAATTTAAGTATTTGATATACAAAATTATATAAAATTGTTATAATAAAATTAATTTTATCAGTCTTAATAATTGGAGGATTAGATGGATTTCTTTAAGTATAATGTACCAATATTAATAGAAAAAGTTGTTAATGGCTTTTTCAGTATACTTTTTTTGATTGTCAGATGTTTTTTTTACTTAATAGATTTTACTGAAAGCCTTTTTAAGAAACTTGCTGGTATTGATACTATAGAATTTGAGGGAGAAACATTTGGTGGAGATAATGGGCTTGACCTTGTTTACGGGTTTATAACTAATTCCACTGTGCAAAGTGCTTTTTGGGCAATCCTTTCATTTTCTGTTGTTCTATTAATAATTTTTACAATAGTTGCTATAATTAAAACTGAATTTACTATTGATATGTCTAAATATTCTAAAACTCCAATTATCGCTCGTGCTTTAAAATCAATTGCACAATTTTTTGTTGTTCCTATTGTATTTATTGTGGGCGTGCTTGCTGCATCTACTTTGACACAAACAGTTTATGGTATATTTCAAAATGGTAATCAAATCTCAATCTCTATGAGATGTTTCAAAATTGGCGCCTATGATGCTAATCGTGCTAGAAATGATGACTCTTTTTGTAATTATTTACGATCTAACAACTTTTTAGCAAGTGGAACAAACCCCTTTCAAAGATTAACTAATGAACAAATAGCCAATTATATTGATAGTTATATTATGGGTGAAGTTATTATTGATGGATTAGTCCCTGTTGATAGGCAAGGCAATTATGAGATTAATTCATTTGATTATAAAGAGTTGACAAAAGACGAGGCTATTGATTTAGATGAAAATGGTAGATATGTCCCTTGGAATGCTCTTGCTTCTGGTTTCCCAGACATAGACTCAAAAGATACTCCTTATTACGATTTTAACACTGTCAATTTCTATTATGATATGAGTAAATTTGATTATTTGCTCTGTGTTGGGGCTTCGGTAATTTTAGCGGGCAATTTCCTTGCTGTCGTTCTTTCTCTTTTTAAGAGAGTTTTTGAAATGGTCATTTTATTTATTATTAGTCCTATACCAATCTCGATGGCTCCTCTTGATAGCGGTGGGGCGGTTACCAAATGGAGAGGGGAAATTGTAAAAAGGTTATTTGCAGTTGTAGGACCTATATTTGCTTATAATATCTTTTTAATATTAATGCCTTTAATCTTGGAGATTGAACTTATTGGAATAGAAAGCAAACCTGTTTTTAGTCAATTATTTGATTTGATAGCAGTGATAGTAGGTGCTAGTTTTATAAAGACAGGGTCGGAAATGATATGTAGTTTATTAGGTATTGATGATTTAGTAAAATCAGGTCAAGGTATGTATTCATCAGCACTTTCAACAGGAGCAAAAGTTGCTGCAATTGGTGTTGGGAGTGCTATTGTTGGTAGTAAACTTATGGGTGGTGCTGCAAAAGGTGTTTATAAAGGAACTAAAAATGCTTTTGGTGCTGCAAAATCAGGTATTTCTGGGGTATATAATTATGGCAGAGCTAGGTATTCTAGCGAGGGTAAGGAACTTTTAAAGGCAAATAAAAATATTAATAGGGCTCAATCAGATCTTAATAAATTAAAAAAACAAGGCTATACAGAAGAATCTTCAGAATACCAAGAAGCTGAAAGAAGACTTAATGATTCAATGGCAATTCGACAGAGACTTAAAAACAATTTAGAGAATGAGAATGTTGTTGTAAAAAAATACTTAGATAAAAATGACAAGTTAGGGGAAAAGAAAAGTAAAATTGAAAAAGAATTGGGTGAAATGGAAGCAAATGGGCTTGCTAATACATCAGAATATGCTCAAAAGAAACAAAAACTAGATTCAATTAATAAAAAAATTAATTCCAATATTCAAAAATCAAAAGGTAGTGTGGGACGACTAGAGAGATTTGAAGAAGGTATGGAAAAAAATGGCGTTGGAGTTTTTGCTAAGGCAGGAAATGTAGGTAATATTATTGGACAAAAAGGAAAAGCAGGCGGGAAATATGTAAAAGAACATTTACCTGGTTATGTAAAAGAACTTACAAAAGGCCAAACTTTTGGGAATGTAATAAAAAATGTCGAAGGGTTATTAGTCGGAACTGGGGCAGAAAATGTTTTAGGTCCTATTCATAGTTTACTTGGAAACTCTAAAAAGAAGTTTGCTCCAAATCTAGGTAAAAAGAAACAACTTAGCGATAAAAAGCAAGAAGCAATAAAAGAAGAAGTTATGAAGCAAGAGGCACAAGAGGCTGCAAAAGATGAAATTGCTGCAAGAAAAGATTTTGAACTTGTTAAGGGTATAGTTGCTGTTAATATGCTAAGCAAAGATAAGGGCTTAGAATATGAAGATATGAAAAGGGCTCTCCAAGAGGCAATTAGGGGACATGATCCTATTAAGGTAATTGAAGAAAAGAGAAAAGCTATTGATGATTTTGAAAAGGCAAATGGCATAGAGCAAGCAGCAAGAGATAGATATAGAAAGATTGATACTGATGATGAACTAAAATCTTCATTATTACAAAAAAAGGCAGAACTCCAAGCAAAAGCAGATGCTGAGGCTGCAAAAGAAGCAGGTATTAATCTTAAAGATATGCTTGAAAAAGGTAAGATGAAATTGTCTGACGAGCAATTAAAATCTATCGCTAAGGAAATGGGCAAAGAAGTTAAAAAGGGTGTAGAGGAAGGATTAAAACATAAGAAACCTAATGAAGAAGAACGAAATCAAACACAGTTATTTAGAGAGATTAGTTCTGGTTTTAGGACTCTTTCATCTTCATTAACTAAATTAATAAAAAAACTTGATGGAAAAAACAATAATGATAACAAAAAATAATTTATCAGTATAAAATACTATTTTATTATGTTGGTAAAGGGGTATCTTTTATTATGATGAGATTCATTCCAAGAAAGACAAAAGTTAAAATGGAATTTTTTAAAGGCTTTACATTAGCAGACCTTCTTGTGTCTGCTATTGCTATTGCCGTCGCTATTCTTTTGGTAGTTAGTAATTTGCCATATAAATGGTATATTGCAATAGGTTGGGTTGCTATTATGGCAATGCTCTTTATTCCAATAGAAGATGATTTGAGGTTGCATGCTTGTATTTGGTTAGTAATTAGATTTATTGCTTTTAAGAAAAAATACACGAAATCTGAGGTGAACAAAAAAACTAATAGACTAAAAATAAGAGATATCATACCTTACGAAAATATTATTCAAGGCAAATTTATTGATTTTAAAGATTATTATGCTATGGCTATTGAAATTAAACCTATTGAATTTGGTTTATTGAACAATAAAAAGCAAGAAATGGCAATTAATTCCTTTGCAAATGCTTTAAGAAGGTTAAATAATGACCAATCTGCAAGTATAATAAAAGTTTGTAAGGCTCTTGTTTTTGACGATTATATCACTAATGAAGATAAAAAATATGACGATTTAATGGAACTTCAATACGAAGGTGAAATGACAGAAGATGAAATTGCTGCAAGGGCATCAGTTTTTGAAAACAGAGTTGAAATGCTTGACCAAATGAATAAGAGTGAAAGAGTTTATAAAGACTTTTTTTATATGGTCATTTACGATAGTGATAAAGACTCGCTTGAATCTACTGTTGACGGGATAATTAATACTTTGGGAAATGGTGTTGTCCCATTAATTGCAAAAAAAGTAACAAATAAAAATCTTGCCGTTTTTTTAAAAGCAAATTATGGTAAATTTTTTGATGAAAGAGATTTAGAAAGTATCTCTGTTGACCAATATGTAAACTGGACTATACCAGAAAGCATTGTTTTTAAAACAACTAAAACAATTATTGATAAACAATCTTATAGGTCTTTTATTATAAAAGATTATCCTACTGAAGTTGGTAATGCTTGGGGTGCTCCATTATTTTCGATTGACAATACAAATGTTGTTGTTAATTTTAAACCAATTCCAAAGGCTGTTGCAGAGAAAAAGATTGATAAATCAATTATTGAAATGCAAACAAGAGTTTTTGGTAATTATAAAAGTAGTGAAAAAGTAGACCTTGAAATGCAATATAATTCGCTTAATGAATTACTCCTTATGCTTAAAGCTAATAATGAGCAACTTTTTGAGGTAAATGCTCACTTGGTTTGTGAAGAATTTGTTAAGAAAGAAGTAAGGGCTATTTTAAAACAATATGGCTTTAAGTATTCAGAAATGTTTGGTAGACAAGTTGACTCTTTTATTAGTAGAAACATCTCCGCACTTGACACCATAAAAGACTTCAAGAGAGATATTCCAACAACTTCTCTTGCAGCAATTTTCCCATTTATTTCTAGTGCATTAATTGATGAAAAAGGAATATATATTGGGGATAATCAATATCCTGTATTTTTGGACTTATTTAAAAGGGATAATGAAAGGGCTAATAGCAATGTTATGATTATTGGTAAATCAGGTGGTGGTAAGTCTTATGCTACAAAAACATTGTTAACGAACTTAGCGTGCGATAATACAAAAGTTTTCATTTTGGACCCAGAAGATGAGTATACGCCTTTAACTAAAAATATGAAAGGTAATATCCTTGATGTTGGTTCATCTATTAAGGGGAGATTTAATCCTTTTCATATTATGACAACACTTGAATCTGATGAAGGTGGAGAAGATGACTCGTATTCGACTCACTTACAGTTCTTGGAAGAATTCTTCTCAGTTATTTTGCCAGGTATGCCGTCTGAGGCGTTTGAAGTCTTAAATTCATTGGTTATTGAAGTTTATAAAGAAAAGGGAATTAATTCGCAAACTGTGATTAATAAACTTAAACCAAAAGATTTTCCTATATTTGACGACCTTTATAACCTTGCTAATAAAAAGTTAAAACAGGAGAAAGATGATTATCATAGAAGAACTCTGCAAACGGTTATCACTTATATCTCAAAGTTTGCTACGGGCGGGCGTAATAGTAACTTGTGGAATGGACCTATGTCTATTGCAACAAAAGAAAATTTTGTTACATTTAACTTCCGTTCGCTTCTTGCAAATAGAAACCAAGTTATTGCAAATGCACAAATGCTTTTAGTTTTCAAATACCTTGATAACGAAATTATTAAAAATAAGGACTTTAATGATAAATATAAGACAAATAGACATATTGTTGTTGCTGTTGATGAGGCTCACGTCTTTATTAATCCAAAGCACCCTATTGCACTTGAATTTATGGCTCAAATGGCTAAGCGTATTCGTAAATATGGTGGAATGCAGATTGTTATCACTCAGAACATTAAAGACTTCGTAGGTAGTCAGGAAATTCAAAGACAGTCAACTGCAATTATTAATGCTAGTCAATATTCGTTTATTTTCTCGCTTGCGCCTAACGATATTACTGACCTTATTGAACTTTATAGAAATGCTGGTGAGATTAACCAAGAGGAGCAAGACAATATTGTTACAGCAGGTGTTGGACAAGTTTTCTTAATTACAGGTGCATCTTCCAGAACTTCTCTTAAAATTGTCGCTAGCGAAACTGTTAAAAAATTGTTTAGTTAATAAATAATTATTAATTTTATCTCATAAATTTATTATAAAAGAGTAACATAATTTTGTATGTTATTCTTTTTTTATGTCACTTTTTACAAATAAAACATTTAGTATTGATTTTTTATTTATTATATGATAATATTTAGACAACAATAAAAGAGGTGTATTTTATGGGATTTAGTGATGATAAAATTAAATTAGATAGAGGTGTTTTTAACTATTTTAATAATTATGTTAAAAAAGTTACAAACGGAAAATCTATTTATGAAATTAAAACAATTGATGACTTGGAATCTTTAAACTTCTTTAAAGATGGTTATCTTAAAAAACTTTCATTAGAAGAACAAAATAAAGTTATGGATCTCTTTAACATTTGTGTAACACAAGAAAATATGAAACCTTTTATAGAATTTGCTGAACACAATGCCCCAGAATCATATAATAGATTTCCTGCTGGTTACTCTAATAAATACAGTGAAATTTTTAATATTGAGCAGACTAAGAATACAAGTTCTTATGGTTTTTTAAAAAATACAATCTTCTATTCAAAATTGAGTGCTCTTGCTGATAAGATAAGAAATTACGGAAGTTTAAATTCATTACTTAGTCAGAAGGGTAGAGGAATTTCTGGGACAAATTTTATGAGTTTATTTTCAGGGTTTTATTATGATAAAGAATACCTTGAAAAACACGAAGATGATATAATTCATTTTAATAAGGTTCAAAAAAGACTCTTTTCAAATCTAAAAAAACATAAATTAGATGAGGAACTTTTTGAAGATTTGGAGAAATCTGGTGTTAAAAAAGATGAAATTCTTAATATTTTGAAAGAAGATATTGACTTTTATTCTTATAATATTGAAGATTATGAAAATATAGATTTACCATTTTTTAAAAGATATGTTGAGGCTGACGAAAAAATTAGAAGTATAGTTGCTTCTTCATTTGTTAGAAAAAATTTGGGCATTAGTGAATTTTCATTAAAGGATATGAGTCAATTAGATACTAAGCAGATTTATTTAATTAGAAGACTTGTTTGTCAAAATGGTGCAAGTTTTGAAGAAACAAAATCTAATTTAGAGGCTTATGCTGGCATTGTTAATAATGTTGCTCAAAATATCGCAGAAACATATAAAGATGCTCTTAAAGAAAATGTTACTGTTGATACTATTAAATCTGAACTCGTTGATAAGTTAGCAAGAGATGGTGTTTTTTCAAAAGAGAATTTAGAAAATTTTGTTAACTATGCTTGTTTGTCATCATTAGATAATGAATTAGACAATTTGGTTGATAAGTCGAAGTATTCATATTTTATGTTTAATAATCAAAAGTTTACAAAAGCATACATAAAATATGATAATAAAATCTATGAACTTGATGCTATCCCATTAACAACATCAAATCAACCTGCATATGACTTTGATACAATAAAACAAGCATTATTTCAAAAATATAAAATTAATTTTGTAAAACTTAAACCAGAAGATATTACTTATGATTTCTCACCTATTACTGAATCATTCTTAACTGAATATAGCAGATTATACGATAAAAATAAGGAAGAAAAGTTCTATGACCCAGATGAAATTTTTGATACAAGTGAGTATTACCTTGACGCTTTAAGTCAATCTAGGGAAGTAGCAGCAGAATATTTAAAGTTAAAATATTTAGAAAAGATGGCTGAACAAGAACAAATTAGCGACCAAAAAAATAATGAGGAACAATCTGATAAAGAACAAGATAGTGAGAAACAATCATCTAATGAACAAACCACAGAAAAAGAGATAGATGATGAACAGGCTCCTGTTGAAGAATCTCAGACTGAAAATTCCCAACAAGAAGAAGAAGATAAAAAAGAAAAAGAACCTGAGTTGTCTTATGAAGAACTTTATAAACAATATGAAATCAAATGTCAAAATTTTAAATATGATTTTGAAAATCTTATTAAAAGAGTTTTATCTTCAAATGATAGCAAACTAATTAATAGTAAATTAAGCGCTTTTAATGATTCTGTTTTTAGAAGTATGACTAGTGAAGCGGAGAAAGGAAATAGTTTAGAAGGTGAGTTTTTGCCAAGGAAAAGATATATTAAACTCCTTAATGCATCTCTCTTTGTTTCGGGTTATTTAACAACTTGTTTAGCCAACGATGTTGATATCTCAAATTTTAAAATGATAAATATTGAAGACGAGTCCGCAGTAAATGATATAAGGAGAAGAACTTATAATTTAAAATTATTTCATAATGAACAAATAACCGAAGAAGAAAAACAAAAGAAAATTAACGAACTTTACAACAATCAAGGTGAGTTTGACGAATCTTTAATTGATTTGAATTCAAATGAGAGTGATGTTGTTCAAAACGAGCAAAATACACAAGAGTTAAATAATAATGACCAGATAAATCAAGTTAACCCAGAAGAAATAAAGCCTGTTGAAGAAGTTAAATTTGAAGAAGTAAAACCAGTTGAAGAATCTAAGAAAGATGAAACAAAACAAGTTGAACAAATTAAGCCTGCTAATAGTTTTAATTTTACTTCAAGGACTAAAAATTTTGATAAAGCAATAGAAAAACTTGGCGATTCAACTGATTATGATGATATTAAAAAAGTTCAAAAGAAAATTCAAAAATCAATTAAAGAAGTTGAAATAAATGCAGATAAAAACGATGCAAAAGTAAAAGCATTTATTAAAGAGGCAAAGAGTAGAAATAAACTTTTAACTGCAAGACTTAAAACTGCCACAAAGAAAGTTAAACCAGTCAACTATGAAAAACTTAGTGAAAATTTAGTATTCTATAATTTATACTATGCTAAGAATTGCTCACTTGAAGAATTAGATAAAAAATATCACACACTTGAAAATAACTATCAAAGATATGCTAAAAAGATTGATAGAGTTAATGATGTTGAAGGAGATAACTATCTAAGAAACTATGAAACTCAATTAAGAGGTTTAAGAAAATATATAGATAAGTTGTGTCTTGAAAAATTAGATGAAAGGGAAATGTAGTTTTTAACTTAAAAAGGAGATAAAATGAATAAAGTTGATTTTAGTTATACAATTTTAGAAAAAATGTTAACATTAAAACCTTTTAAAAATAGAGAAGAAGCTATCAATGCAGGAAGAAAAATGGTTGAAATTGCAAAAAGTAAAGAGGAATGTGATAAAAATTTACAAGAAGCATATGACGACGCTTTTGAGAAATTGCAGTCAATTGAATCTTTTGAAGAAATGCAAAAATTAATTAGTGTTTTAAGTTAAAAATTGATTTAATAAAAGAGATTATAGGCAAACTATAATCTTTTTTTTCTTTCGCATTAATAAAGATTGCTTTCATAATTGACTAAAATTTTGCAATTTGTTAGAATTCTCTTATGAGAGAAAAAAAGTATAAAAATTGCCCAAGATGTAATAAGAGAAACCTTATAAACCAAGAAAAGTGTGTTAATTGCGGTCTTATTTTTGAGAGATTAAAGAAAGTAACCAATAGGGCGGGTAAAGAAGCCATTAAAAATAAAGAATTTAACAAAGTTATCTATACAAATGATTTACCAGCAGATGTAAATAAATGGAAGATTTTTATTCTTAATTTATTTCTAGGTGCTTTTGGTGCTCATTTTGCTTATGTAGGAAGATATAAATTTTTTTATTATAATTTAATTTCATCCTTAATTTTAATCGTTTTTGTTGCTTTAATTTCTGTAGAAATTATACCAGAAAATTTTATTTATACTTCTATTGGGGAAACAATATCCTTTTTTATTACATTACCAACGGCTATTAATTTAATCATTTGTTTTAATTCACTTGTGCAAATCCTTTTTAATAAATTTAAGGTGCCTGTTTCTATTGATGAAGAATATGTCGTCGATGACTTAAATCGTGAAGTTGCTTATGACATTTTGAAAAATGTAAAAGAAGATAGAGAAAATGAGAAAAAGCATAAAAATTAGAAAAAAATTAATAATTAAAATAAATAACAAATAAAAATTTTAAGTAAGGAAAATTTTATGGAAGATAGAAAAAAAGTTGTTATTGGTATGAGCGGGGGAGTCGATAGTGCTGTAAGTGCTTTGCTTTTAAAACAACAAGGTTATGATGTTATTGGTCTTTTTATGAATAATTGGGAAGAAAAAGATGAGAACGGAGTATGTTCTGCTACCGAAGATTATGAGGATGTTAAAAGGGTTTGTAATAAAATTGGGATACCATATTATTCTGTTAATTTTGCAAAAGAATATATGGACAGGGTGTTTTCAATTTTTTTAAGTGAATATAAGAAAGGTAGGACTCCTAACCCAGATGTTTTGTGTAATAGAGAAATTAAATTTGGACCTTTTTTGGAGTATGCTAACCTTTTGGGAGCAGATTATATAGCAACGGGACATTATTGTAAATTAGAAGAAAAAGATGGTTATTTTTATTTAAAAAAGGCAAGAGATAAATCAAAAGACCAAAGTTATTTTTTAAATCAATTAAATCAAAATCAACTTTCACGAGTTATATTTCCGCTTGCGGATATTTTAAAGACAGAGGTTAGAAAAATTGCTTTACAATACAAACTAGACAATGCAAAGAAAAAAGATAGCACGGGTGTTTGTTTTATTGGAGAAAGAAATTTTAAGAAGTTTTTACAACAGTATATTCCTGCAAAAAAAGGAGAAATTGTTGATACAAGTGGTCGTGTTGTTGGTCAACACGATGGGGTTTTGTATTATACACTAGGACAAAGAAAAGGTTTAAATATTGGTGGTCTTTCGGGTGGGAATGGTGAGAGATGGTTTGTTTTAGAAAAAGATGTAATAAATAATAGATTAATAGTTAGTCAGGGGGAAGATGACAAATTATTTAGTTCTAGCCTTGATGCAAAAGAATTTAATTGGATACCATTCATTCCAAAAGATAAAAGTTTTAAGTGCTTTGCAAAATTTAGATATAGACAACCTGACCAAGAAGTAAAAGTGGAAATTTTAGATGATATTGTTAAAGTTATTTTCTTAGATAAACAAAGGGCAGTTACTCCGGGACAATATGTTGTTTTGTATGATGAAAACGAAAATTGTCTAGGTGGCGGAGTTATTGATAAAATTTATTTTGATTAAATGCTATTGTTAATTTTTTAAGGTGAACTATAATTTTTATTTTTTTAAGGAATTTTTATAATTTTATTTTAATAAAGCAGTTGTTGATAAAATTTATTTTATTATAGGACAATTACAAAAATTTTGTTTTTAATCTTTTTAGCGCTCATTTAAGAAATTAAATGAGTTTTTTTATTTAAGACTATAATTTAAGACCATAATTTAAGACTATAATTTAAGATTATAATTTAAGATTATAATTTAATATTTTAAATTCAATTAAGGAATTAAATAAAATAATACAATTTACAAAAAATAAACATAATATGATTTATTATGTTACAATTAATTATTTTTTCAATTTCGATTAGTATAGATGCTCTTGGGTATTCAATGGGTTTTGGAAGTAGAAATGTTAGACTTACTAAACTTGAATTTTTGCTGATTAATATTTTAAATATTCTTATTCTGTCTTTCTTTTTAAACATTTTTCCAAGTATTAAGTTTTTGTCACAAAGTCAATGGCTTGAAGAAATAAGTAAAATATTATTATATATTTTTGGAAGTTATTATATCTTAATGGCACTAAAAGAACTCTTTTTTGGGGGTAAAAAGCCTTTTATTACAAATAAATGCTTTGTGATAAAGAAAACTCAATCTTTTTTAAATTTTTTTGATTTTCTTCTTCTTTCAATATTCTTAATTGAGAATATGTTTTGTGCTATCGTTTTTTATTCAACTTTTAGTTGTGCTGAAATATTTGTTGCTTTAATTTTTTTGTTTCATTATTTGTTTTTTATTATTGGTTTTGATTTAGGTAACAAGATTGTGAACTTTATTAGTTTTGATACTTCCTTTATTTCTGGTGTAATTTTTATACTTTTGGCACTTTTTGGGTAATTTAGATAAATTTGATTTTGATAGTAAAAAAGTTGATTTTAAAATCAATTTGTTATAAAATTTTTATATGCAAGATAATGAAATTTTAGAAAGCGAAGGTTTAAGAAAAACTTTGGCAAAAAATTTAGTTAAATATAGAAAAGCAAATAAATTAACTCAGATGGAACTTGCTCAAAAACTTTCTTATTCTGATAAAAATATTTCTAGGTGGGAAAGGGGAGAACTTATCCCTGATGTAATTAATCTAAAAAAAATTGCCGACTTATATGGGCTAAAAGTTGATGATTTAATTAGTGAAAATAAAGAGATTGTTGAAATTAAGGAAAAAGTTGATGTAAAACATAGATTTTTTTCAAAAAAACAACTTCTTATTACATTGCTCTCTATTTCAATAGTTTGGTTAGTCGCCTTTATTTCTTTCTTTGTTTTGAGTTTGTTGCCTTCGCCTTACAAGGAATTTGCTTGGAAAGTATTCATAATTGCAATACCTATTTCAACTATCGTTTGTTTAGTATTTACAAGTCTTTGGTGCACGAACCTTTTTAATTCTCTAATAGTTACTATCTTAATTTGGTCAATAGCACTTACTATTTATGTAACTTTTAGTTTTGAAAATTCGTGGCTTATTTTTATTCTCGCAATTCCTGTTCAAATAATGGATATCCTTTGGTTTACATTAAGAAAGGTTAGATTTGTTGTAAATAGAGAAATAAATAAAGAAAAAATAGAAAAAGAAAGCGGGGGAAATGTATAGTATATTACTTGAAAAAATAGAAAAAATAGTTATTGAGAAATCAAAATTTATAACATACATTTTTAGGTGTGAAACTTTTGGAAAGCAAGCCCAAATTTTGAAAAATTTGAAAAGGGAACATTTATCATCTACGCATATTTGTTATGCAAGTATAATTGACGATGGCAGTCTAAAAACTTCATATAGTGATGATAAAGAACCTAGCGGAACGGCAGGTTTGGCTATTTTACAGGTGCTTAAAGAAAATGATTTAGTAAATGTTTTGTGTGCTGTTGTAAGATATTTTGGTGGTATTAAACTTGGTGCAAATAATTTGGGTAGAGCATATAAACAGGGTGTGATTAGGTGTTTAGATAAAAATAAAATCCAAGTAGAGTTGAGTTTTTTGTTTAGAGTCAAATGTGATTATCAAATTTACAATAACAAACTTAAACCTTTTCTTTCTAAGAAAAAAATTGAGATTTTTAATTCAAATTTTGATGATAATGTTTATTTTGAGGCATATCTATCAAAAGACGATGAGAAGTTTTTAACTAATAATGATATTGATTTTGTTAAAACAGATAATTCAAAATATATTGAAATTAGGTAACTAAATGAAAGTAACAAAAATTGAAATTCAAAAAAAGAATAAAAATAGAGTCAATTTATATTTAGATAATGAGTTTTATTGCGGACTTTCGCTTGAAAGTATACTAAAAAATAAAGTAAAAGAAGGACAAGAATTGACTAAAAGTCAAATTGATTTTTTACAAATTAATACTGAAAGGGAAGTTGCTCTTTCAAAGGCTATAAATTATTTAGCAAAATGTCAAAAAACTAGAAAAGAACTAATTGATTATTTGAAAAAAAAGGAATATGAGGAAAATATTATTTCTTATGTCGTCCTAAAACTTGAAGAATATAAATTAATTAATGACGAATTATATGTTGAAAATTTTATAAAATATAAAACAAAATCTCAGGGTAGTAGAAAAATTGCATTTAGTTTATCTCAAAAAGGAATAAAGAAGGAGTTAATCGATAAATACTTAGATGATTTTGCAAGTGATAGTAGTAGTATTGAAAAAGTTGCGTTAAAGTATTTAAAAAATAAAGAATTAGATGCCAAGACTAAACAAAAAGCGTATAGGTATCTTGTTTCAAAAGGATATTTGTCAAATGATATAATTAGTTGTTTAAATAAATTTTTTGAATAATTTATTAAATATTTTTTGATAAATTTTTTGAAAATCTTTCTAGAAAAAAGTTGTTTGAATAAAATTTATCTATATATTATCAATTAAAAAATGTTTTAATCAATTTTTGTAAAATTTAGGGATATGTTTTAGTTAGTAATTTTGTAGAAAATTTTTTTATTAAAAAACAAAAAAATATAATTAAGATTATTAAGAGATTAATATTTTTTTAGGTTTAAAAGTCTTTTCTGTTTAGATTTAAAAGTATTTATAAAAGGATTATTTATGCAAGTTGGAATTGATATAGAAAAAGTTAACCGTTTTGATAAATTTCTTGCTAGTGAAAAAATGTTAAGCAAGATTTTTACTCAAAATGAACAACAATATGCACTGTCTTATAAGGATGCGAACATTCATTTTTGTGGAATTTATTGTGCAAAAGAAGCAGTCGTTAAAGCACTAAAAATTGGGTTTTGTGGGGTAATTTCACCGCTTGATATTGAGATTTTGCATAATGAAAGTAAGGTTTGCTATATTAATACAGATAATTTAAAGTTAAAAAAAATGTTAAATGGTAGTAAAGTTGATATTTCTATTAGCCACACAAAAGAACTTGCAACTGCAATTTGTGTTATTTTTTAGATTTTAAATTTAATAAAAAAAGATTTTAGTCTATTATTTTAAAAACTAATATAAAAAGGGACTTTGATTTTTATAGAGTTCTTTTTTTTGCTAGTTTTAAAATGGTTTAACCTTAGGCTATAATTTTTTAGACTAATATAAAAAGAGACTTTGATTTTTAATAGAGTTATTTTTTTGCTCGTTTTTAAAAGTGAAAACTCATAATAATTTATTTTTAAATTATTATAAAGGAGATTGTGTTTTTATAAATCTACTTACTTTTTATTTTTTCTCTAAATTTTAAAAGCATTTAGCCTTTTTGTGTTTTCTTAATTTTTTAATTAAAAATTGTATATTATATTCTTTTTTTAAAAAAATATTAATAAGGAAGTTATTAATTTTTCTTGTTTAAAAATTTTTTAAAAGGGGAATTATTTTTTTATGGAAGAAGAATATTTGCTTGGTAAGAACAATTATTGCTTGACCACTCATACTATGCAAAAGGAAGAACAATTATTTAATTTAGTAGGATACAAAAGCGTAATTAAATCTTTTACTTTTCAGACTGAACACTGTGAAGAAAAAAAGAAGTTATTTGATTATGAAAAACTAATTTTTGAGGGTAATGATGGTTAAAAGGGGCGAACTTTACTATGCAGATTTGAGTCCTGTAGTTGGAAGCGAACAAGGGGGAATTAGACCTGTATTAGTAGTGCAAAATGATATCGGTAATAAATATAGTCCAACTGTTATAGCAGCCGCTATTACTAGTAAATTAAACAAGGCGAAAATGCCTACACATATTGAACTTTCTAGTAAAGAGTATGGGCTTGAAAAAGACTCTGTTGTTCTCTTAGAGCAGATTAGAACGATTGACAAAAGTCGTTTGCGAGAAAAAATCGGAGAACTCAATGATTTTAAAATGAATCAAGTTAATAAGGCTATGATGATAAGTTTAGGAGTAATTTAAAAAACTTCTAAACTTTTCTTCTTTTTTATATGTTTTTGTGCTAATATGAACATATGAAAAGATTAAAAATTGAAAAACTCAATATTAATGGCGAAGGACTATGTTTTAAGGACCAAAAAAAATGGTGTGTTAAAAATGTATTGCCTTTTGAAGAAGTTGAAGTAGAAATAAAACAAGAAAAAGATAATTTTGTTAATTGCGAACTTGTGAAAATTTTATCAAGTTTTAAGAGTCGTATTAAAGAAAAATGTCTTTATTGTAATCAATGCGGTGGCTGTGATTTTATGTTTGTTTCAGCAAAAGATGGCTTGCAAATAAAAAAAGAGGTTATAAGTGATTTCTTTAAAGAGTTTTTTAAGAAAAATATAATAGCAAATTCAAGTAAGAATTCACTAAATTATAGAAATAAAGTATCTTTTGTTGTAAAAAACAATAAGATTGGTCTTCAAAAAAGACATAGTAATGAAATAGTTGAAATTGACAATTGTCTTGTAGCGAAAAAAGAAATTAATTTGGTTTTGAAGTGTGCAAGAGAATATTTAAACGAAGTTCAAAATAATGAAATAAATCACATTGTTGTTAGATGTTTAAATGGTCAAGTGTGCATAACTTTAGTCGTTAAGAATACTCCAAAAAAATTAAGTATTTTAGTGTCTAAATTGCAACATTATTTTAATGAAAACTTTGGAATTTATTTAAACTTTAATACTGATAAAAAACAAATTCTTGGAAATAATTGGAGACATTTTTACGGGCTAAAATATTTGAAAGCACAGTTTAATGATATACAATTTTTTGTTACACCATATTCTTTTATGCAAATTAATGAAGATGTTATGAAAGATTTGTATTTAAGAACTCAAAGTGAAATAGAAGATGGTATTGTTGTAGAAGGATATAGTGGGGCGGGATTACTTAGTTGTATATTAGCAAAAAAGGCTAGCAAAGTTTTTTCGATAGAAATTAATAAAACTGCTACAAGTGATGCAAATAAAACAAAATTACAAAATAAAATTGAAAATTTAGAAAATATAAATGGCGATTGTAATGATATTTTGCCTAAACTTATTAAAAAATATCCTGATGCAACTTTTGTTGTTGACCCACCAAGAAGTGGGCTTGATAAAGACATAATTAATACTCTTCTTAGTGTGAAACCTAAAAAAATTATTTATATTTCCTGTAATCCTTATACCTTAAAACAAAATTTTGGGTTGTTAAAAGAGCATTATGAAATTGAAAAATTTGAGATTTTTGACATTTTTCCACAAACTTTTGAGATTGAGAGTTTAGTTGTTTTAAAAATTAAATAATTTTTATTTGTTTTTATTAATTTTTGTATTATAATTATACTATGAAAAATTTATTACTCGTTAGTCAAACTTTTAATTTCCTTGGGCTTAATATATCTTATTACGGACTAATTATGGCTCTTGCTATGCTTGCTGGTGTGTTATGTGCTGGAATAATTTGTAAAAAGAAGCATTATGACATTTTAATTCCAATCAATCTTGCTCTGTGGGCATTACCATTTGCTATTGTTGGAGCAAGGTTGTATTATTGTGCTTTTTATGGCGTTGACAGTTTCATTGATATTTTTAAAGTTTGGGAAGGTGGTATGGCAATCTATGGCGGTGTAATCGGTGGGTTTATCGGCGTTTTAATCGCTTGCAAAATACATAAATATTCTCTACTTACTGCTTGTGATATCGCTGCTCCTTGTTTAATTTTGGGACAGGCAATAGGAAGATTTGGTTGTTATTTTGCTGGATGTTGTTATGGGGTTGAAACTACAAGTGAGTTGTTACAATTTTTCCCGATAAGTGTTAAAATAAACGGAGTTTGGCATTTAGCAACTTTCTTTTATGAAGCATTTTTTAACTTTATAGGTTTTTTGCTCTTAATGGTATTAACTTTTAAAGCAAAAGGAAAAGGTGTAGTTACTGCTGGATATTTTATTATTTATGGAACGACAAGAGCTGTTTTAGAACAGATAAGGGACCCGCTTGAAACTTTAACAATTCTTAATACTCAAATTAGAATTTCGCAATTAGTTAGTTTGATTTTAATTATTACAGGAACTGTAATGCTCTATATTTTGTTAAAAAAAGAAAGTAAAAAAGGTTTAGAAAATGGGTAATTTTAAAATTATAAAAAAAGGGTATAGCCAATTAGAAGTCGATAGTTATATTGATAGACTTAAAAATGATTACGAAACTAGACTTTCTGAACAAAAAGATAGAATTTTCTATTTGAAAGACCAATTAGAAAAGTTGACTAAGTCAACTGATAATGAACTTATGACTTCGTTGCTTTCTGCTGTTGAAAGGGCTAAATTAATCGAAAATAGTTCGAAAAATATTTATGAACTAGAAACTAAAAAACTTAATTTACTTTATAGTAAAATGGAAAATTTGTTGAAAGATGAAAATATTTATAATGATAGGAGTGTAAAAAAAGAATTGTTGCTTTTAATCCAAGATTGTAGAAAATCACTTCAAAATAATATTGAAATGCAAAGTAAAAATATTCAAGAGAGTTCTTCTGGTGACCCTATAAAAAGGTTACTATCTAAAATGATAGGGCATAATAAAATTGCTGGTGGAGAAGAAAGTTTTGATGAAAATAAAAATATTCAAAAGTTGGCTATAAATAGACAAAGCGATAATACTTCATCATTAGAGACGAAAAAAAGTGAGGATATTCAGGTCGTTCAAATTAAAAGGCAGGATAAAACAAAAGAGACTGTCGATTTTGATAAGTATTTAGAAAATAAAACAAATAATGGCTCAAATTTTGAAAATATTATGTTCGCAAATGTTGATGCTAATGCTTTTGAACCAAATGAAAGTGGATTCGATTTAAAAGAGGCAGTTAATCCAAAAGAAGATTTAGAAGAAATTATGAAGGCTTTTGATTTCTATAATGACAAGAAAACAAATGATTGATATTTAGAAAAATCTATTATTTTGTTTTTTATATAAACTTTTAATATTCTTCTTCTTTTTTTTAAGAGTAAAAGAGTAAAATAAAAGGGATTTTGTGCGGTAAAAATTTTATTAAATAAAATTTTTACAGTGAATTTTTAAAGCATTTAAAAATTCACACAAAAGTGAAACTTTTGGCACAAAATCCCAATTTTTTTCGTAAAATAATAATTTTGTTTTCTTTAATTAGTTGCTCATAATGTAGTAATAAGCAGAAAGAATGTCGGAACAATTTTCATTATAAGATTTTTTTTCATCTTTTTCTAATTCTTTATGGATATTTTCTAAAAGTTTTTTATTAGTTGAATTGCTTATTTTATCAATTTCATCATCATAGATTGATGAAGCATAAAAATAACTCTGTTCATATTTATCTATTTTTTGTTTTTTTATTTTTCTTATTAATAATGTATTTAGCATCATAATCAAAATTTTAGAGATAAATTCTTCTTCTATTGAATAGTTAAAATATTCATTTTGGTTTAAAGCATAAATTTTTATAATTTCAAATTTAGTCTTTTTTAAATAATTTTGATAATCTTTATCATAATCTCTTAAACCTTTAATAAAGTTGCCAAATTTTATAAAGAATGAAATTTTAGTTAAAGAATTTGAATTTTCATCTTTTAAAATTTCTTTTCTTATAAACATAGATAAATCTTTTTTTAATTGATTAGAAAAATTATTATTTGGAACATTTTGACTTAATTGCGGGTTAAAAAGTTTTCTATTATTTTTAATCTCAATGGTTAGTGGGATAATATCGTTATTAATTAAATCTGTGTAAAAATTAAAGAAATCTTGGCTAAATAGTTTTCTTAAACTTTTGTAGTAATCGTCAAATTTATTTTTTTTTGAAACGGAAGAATTTATTGAATATATTATATATAAATTTTGAAGAACAAATTTAATATCCTCTTGTTTATCTAAATAATAGTCATATTCAATATTAAAGTCTTGTGAATAAGTTGTAAATTCATAGTTTTTCAAATCATAAACTATTTCTTTACCATTAAAATTTACTAAAATTATGCCAATTGGCCTAGAAATTTTATTTTGACTAAATTTTTTTGAGACGGGGAAAAGCATTGGCCTATTTTTTGTCTTTTCTTTTATTATAGGTGGTAAAACTAAAATATTATCACTGGTAAGCAAAAAAACATTTTTATATTTTTCTTGTAAGTATTTTAAATAACTTAAACTAAAATATTTATTCTTCATTACTATATTATAACATCTTTTTTATAAAAGTAAATGACAAAAAATTTACTTGACAAAATCTAATAAAATGCTATAACTTGCTCGTATGTTAGAAGAAATATTCCATATTATTATTCACGCACTTGAACATTCGTTGCAAATTCTACCTATTATTTTTATTTGTTATTTATTAATTGAACTTTTAGAAGATAAAATTTGGAATAAATATCAAACAAATAGACTTTTAAAAAGTAAATTTGCTCCCGTTGTAAGTGCTGGGTTTGGATTAATACCACAGTGTGGTTTTTCTGTTGTTGTTACAGATTTGTTTAGTAAAAAAGCCATTAGTATTGGTTCGCTAATGGCAATTTATATTGCGACTTCTGATGAGGCACTTCCTATTCTGCTTGCAAATAGTGAAAGTTACTTGGATTTGTTATTAATTTTAGTAATAAAGTTTTGTTATGCCATTTTAATTGGATTATTATTTGATGCGATTTTTAAGAAAAGGGAACTTAGTAAGGAACAAATTGAGTTTAATGAAGAACATTCGCACGACACTTTATATGGTTGTTGTAACCATGAAATTGAGTCAAGTCATAAAAAAATTAAAGATTTATTTGTTCACCCCTTAATTCATTCTTTGAAAATATTTGGATTTATTTTACTTATTAATATTGTTTTTCAAATTATTATTTTCTATGTTGGGGAAAATGTTATTGCAAGTTTTATGAATCAGACAGGTTTTTTCCAGCCTTTTATTGTTTCTCTTGTCGGTTTAATCCCTAATTGTTTTTCTTCAATTATTATTACTCAATTTTTTATTGATGGCCTTATTTCATTAGGCTCTTGTCTTGCTGGACTTTGTGTTAATTCGGGTATAGCACTTATTGTTTTATTTAGATTAAATAAAAATGTGAAAGAAAATTTCATTATACTTTTTTCACTCTATTTTGTAGGCGTTTTACTAGGAATTATTATTAATCTTTTTTAATTATAATTGTTATTTTACTGCGACAAGCAATTCTATTAAAGGTTTTAACAAGTTGGAAGAAATTTTGTGCGTAAAAATTTAGAATTCTAAATTTTTACTGTGGAATTTTCTATGAAAATTCCACTCAAAAGTGAAACTTTTGGCACAAAATTTCCTTTGCAAAATATAGTTGTATTCAATATTATGTATTTATTTCTCTTATAATTTTTTTTATAATTTGTTATAACAAATAAAATATTAAATATACTTAAAATAAATCTTTTAAATAAAGAGTTATTTAACAATTACATTTTATTTAGTTGAATATGTTTACAAGTTTAGTGTATAATTCGTTAAAGGAGATAATTAGTTTGAAAAAACGCAGTCAAATTAAAGATAAATATAAATGGAATTTTAAAGATTATTTTTCAAGCATTAATGAGTGGGAAGAAGAATATAAGAATTACGAAAAAGAACTAGAAACAGTTAAAAAATATGATGGAAAATTGTCAAACAAAAAAGAAATTTTAGATTGTTTGAAACTTCTTGAAAATATTTCTTTAAAAGTAGATGCTCTATATGTTTATGCAAATTGCAATAGTGATGTAGATGTTACAAATACTATCTATCAAGCATTATTGAATAAAATAGAAACAAAACTTGCTGAACATAGTTCACTTTGTTCTTTTATACAACCACAACTTTTAAAGTTAGATGAAGAATTTTTAAAAAATTTGATCTTAGATAAAGATTTTAAGGGTTACACTAGAATTTTAAAAGATGTTTTAAGAGAGAAAAAACATACTTTAAGCCAAGAAAGCGAAAATCTTTTATCACTAGTTTCATCGTTTTCAGGTAATTTTTCTCAAAATCATTCTAATTTTGAGAATGGCGATTTAAAGTTTAGAGATATCAAAGATAAAAATGATAAATCTCTTAAAATGAGTAATGCACAGGCAAGCATTTATATTAGAAGTAGTGATGAAGTTTTAAGAGAAAATGCTTATAAAGAACTTCACGGGGCTTATGGGAGATATAATAATTTTTTAACTTCTAATTATTTAGGTAGCGTTAAAAAAGATATTTTCTTTGCTCGGGCAAGAAATTTTAGTTCTGCACTTGAAAGCGCTCTTTTTTATGAAGAAATTAAACCTTTTGTTTATGAGAATTTAATAAAAAATGTTGAAAATCATTTAGACTTAAATCAAAAATATTTTAGTTTAAAAAAGAAATTTTTAAAGTTAAAAACATTTAAGTTAAGCGATATTTATTATAATCCTATAAAAATTAATAATAAATATTCTTATGAAGAAGGTTTTGAACTTGTTTGTAAGGCATTGAGTGTATTAGGCGATGACTATATTTCATATTTAAATAAAATGAAAAATGAGCAAATGATTGATGTTTTTCCAAATGAGAACAAAAGAAGTGGGGCATATCAGACTATGGCCACAAAAAGAACTCCACTTGTTCTTACCAATTTTATGGGGACTTTTAATGATATTTCAACTCTTGCCCATGAGTTAGGACACGCAATGCATAGTGTTTATTCAGATAATGCCCAAAGTCCATTTGATGCATCATATACAATTTTTTTAGCCGAGATTGCATCTACTGTTAATGAAATTCTTTTAAATGACTATTTTACGAATAATGCAAAAAGTAAAAATGAAAAAATTTTCTATGTAAATGAATTGCTTTTTGAATTTTACTCAACTATTTTTAGACAAACAATGTTTGCTGATTTTGAGTCAAAAATCCACAAAAAAGCAGAACTAAATGAAGAACTTTCTTCAAATGTTTTAAATGAAACTTATTTAGAACTTCTCAAAAAATATTTTGGAAGAAAAGTAAAAATTTTTAAAGAAGTAAGATTTGAATGGAGTAGAATTCCTCATTTTTATACTGCATTTTATGTTTATAAGTATGCAACAGGAATAATTAGTGCAATTAATATCGTTGAAAATTTAAAGAATGGTATTATTACAATAAATGATTATAAAAAATTTTTAAGCTCAGGTTGCACTGATACCCCAACTGAATTGTTAAAAATTGTTAAGGTCGATTATGATACTGAAAAACCTTTCGAGGTCGCATTCAATTTTATAAAAAATAAATTGAAAGAATTTGAAAAATTTATAGATAATATTAAATAAATTTTTACTTATGTTTATTAAAATTTTATATTTATAGAATAGCCAATTTTTAAATTCTAATAAGATTAATATAAAGAATACTTTTAATTTTTATACCAATAAATAAAATCTGAATTTGTTTTTATGAATTATATAAATAGTCGAGCGAAAGTAAAAAAGATAAGCCTTATATAGAAAACTTGAAAAATAAGACAAAAATCAATTTTATAAAATTTTATTAAAAAAATAAAAAATTTTTTTGAAAACTCTTAATTTTTTATTGACTTATATTATAAATAATGATAATATGAGAAAGCATCAAAAAAGATGCTTTATTCCTCAATAGCTCAACGGTAGAGCACTCGGCTGTTAACCGATAGGTTGTTGGTTCGAATCCGACTTGAGGAGCCAATTATACAATATTTAGTGGTTTAGTATAATACTGAACCACTATTTTTTTTATTATTCTAAAAAAAAACATAAATTTTTAGTGTCAAAATTAGTGTCAAAATTTATTTTTATTTTTTATCAAATTCAAAATCTATTTTATTTTTTTGTTCGTTTTCAAAATCATTTAAAACTTCTATATAATATTGTTTTGTAGTATTAGGGGAACCGTGTCCCATCCATTTAGCAAGTATATTATCATTTATATTATTTTCTGCACATATTGTTGCAAAAGTATGTCTTAAATCTTTTTGTGTGAAATTAAATTTACATAATTGTTTAAGTTTTAAAAATTCTTTTTTTATAGTTGTTTCTGAAATAGGGAATACATATTCGCTTGTTTTTTCTATACTATTTAAAAGTTCTTTTATTTTATTAAATAAAGGAATATGTCTAGTTCCGTTTTTTGATTTTGTTTCATCAATAAAAATAGTTTCTTTTCCTATGTTTTCCCATTTTAATGTTCTTGCTCCTTGTGGTCTGCAACCACTATAATACATAAATTCAAAAATTTTTCCATATTTTAATTGTTTTGTTTTTTCTAAAAATATTATTCTTTCAGTTTTATTTAAACTTCTGCCTTTTTCTCTTGTGTGAGTAACTTTATCTATTAACTCTCCAATATTTGTTTTTGTTAATTGATTTTTATATGCTTCTCGTAAACAATCTTTGTAACAATCATAAGTATATTTTTTCATTCTACTACTTTTAATTTTATTTAAAGCAATATTGATATCAATAGGTTTAATTTTATTTAATGGTTTATTTTCAATATAAGGTTTTATATGATTTTTAATGCAATTATCTATTTGGTATAAACTAAGTGGTTTTAATTTTGGTTTTTTGTAAATATCTCTCCATTTGTTTATCCAATCTAAAATTTTAATTGAATTAATTTTATTTTCTTGTTTTAAATTATCTTTATTCTTAATTTTTTCTTTTAAATTATTGTAACATTGTTCTTTTGTTTTTCCATAAATTGAAATTTGTTTTTTATTAATAGTTATTCTTGCAAAATATCTATTGTCTTTTCTTTTAATTATTTTAATTTTACTTAATTTCATTTCTAGTGTATCTCCTTTTTCATTAAGATTTACACTATGAATATCGTTTTTTTTAAAAGGGATGACATTATTTGTTATTAATATTGGTTTTCTACTTTCTTCTGCTCCCATTATAAATATTTCTAAATTTACTGCTGTTTCTTTAATTATATTGATTTGTTTTTATATATTCTATTACTTCTTTGTTCACTTTAATTATTCTCCTTTGTTATTATCTTTAATTAATTTAAAAGTTCTTTCTTTTTGTTCTGATATTCTATTTAAAATTAGTCCATCAGCAAAAATATTAAGTTTCTTACATTCTATTTCATTTAGTTGCTCTATTTTTTCTAATAGTGCTTTTTTTTCAGTTAAAACAATTTCTTCTTTTTGATTATTAACAAGATTGTCAATTGAGATGTTTAGTTCTTTTGATAGTTTTATTAATATTTCAATATTTGGTTCTGTTTTGTTTTTTATGTAATTGTTAATAGCAGATGGAGTTAATTCCATTTTTTTTGCTAGTTCTTTTTGACTTAGTTTTTTGTTTTTTAAAATTTTTTTAATATTTTCTCCTAAATTCATTTTTTTGTCTCCTTTTTTTGTTTTATATATATTTTTATTATTTTTTTCAAGCAATATTAATTTTTTTATAAAAAAATTAATAAAATATTGATTTTTTAGTTTACAAATTAATAAAATATTGATATATTACTTACATAATTAATAAATTATTAATTAAAAGGAGATAGATATGTCCAAAGTTAGAGTAAAAATAAGGAATAACTTAGAAGAAGAAGGTAAATTTAGTATTACTATATCAGAAAATTGTTTACCTGAAAAAACTCCTTATCATATATGGGGATTAGATAAATCAACAAAAAATCTCCTAGAAAGTATATTAGACCTTCTAGGAGTAGATTATGAAACTAGATATTTAATTAAAAAGAAAATAAATTAAAAATCATAAGATTGAATTTAAAGGGAAAAATTAATGTTTAAAAATAAAGATATAATTGAAAAAAATATTAAAGAAAAATGTAACTATTGTTTAAATGTAAATACACAGTTAACTTGTTTAAATTATTTAAATTGTCCTTATCAAAAACAATGTAAAGCAAATGTTGTAATTAATGATTATGAAAATATAAAAGAAATTATAGTTTTTAAGAATAATTTAAAAACTTAAATTATAAGTTATGATTTTATTTATTTTTTTGTTTGTTATGTTTTTATGAAAAATTATTATTTGATTTTTACTAACAATTTTATTTGTAAAATTTTTTTCTTCTAAAAGAAAAAGAAAAATATTATAGTTACAAATTTTGTTTAATTTATTTATATTTATTTTTATTGGATTAATTTTATCTAATGATTTTAAATTATTGTTATTATAAAAATTAATTAAATTATTTAATATTTGATTTTCTTTATAGAATAAAGTATATGGTTTTTCATTATTAGTTTTGTAATTTTCATCATTAGTAATTCCTAATTTACCATTATCAATAAAAAAATAAATATTAGAATTGTTTTTTAAAGTAATTAAAGCAAGTTCTGACATATCATTATCTTTTAAAGTTATGTATTTTAATGTTTTTTTATCATTTAAAAGAAATTGTGTCTTTTTATTAAGTTCTTGTTTAATTTCTTCTGAAAAAGTTTTATTTATTTTCATTATGTTTACCTCGATTAATTATTTAGTTTAACAAGTTTTTATATAAAAATCAATATTTTAAAAGGAATAGCAATAATGACAATAAAAGAAATAATTAATTCTTTTTATGGAAAATCAAAAGAAGAAATAATTAATAAGTTAAAATCAATAAAAAAAGATTTAGAAAAGGAGTGCAAAATGGAAGAAAAAATTTATTATATCTTAACTGATACTTATGTTCACGAGTGTATTGGAAAAGAAAGTTTAAAAAAGAAAGTTAATGCTTTACAGGTATTAGGAATTGACTTTGAAGTTTTTCAAAAAGTTGATGGAGAAGAAAGAAAAGTTTTAGTTGGAATTAATGATTTTTTAAAAGTGTTAGGTGTTTAGTATGGAAGAAGATTTTTATATTGATTATTTACCGGGAATAAAGTTTGATAATTCTAATATTACACTTGCTTTAAAAGATATAGTGAAGATATTAGAAGAAACGCAAAGAAACGATTATAAATTTCTATGTGCTATAAGACAACTAATAAAAGATAGTTCTCATGGTAACTTAATTTTAAGTGGACATATTGAAAATTTAAAATATTCTTGGGTTTCAAGTGATTATACAGTTATTACAATTTTACAAAAGTTATTTGGTTTTTCAGTAGATTATATAGAAAAAGTTACAAGAATTATTAATAAATTTTTAATTTTGAAACCTTTCGGCGACGTCGCCGAGAAAAATATACGAGCAGTTTATTATGTTTTAGAAGAATTAAATTCTTATACAATATCAAAATTAAAAGAATTATTGCCTTTGTCAATTGAGCAAATAAAGAAGGCTTTTGATAAAAAAGACCTTACATATAAATCTACCGTGAAAGAGATTAGAGAGTATGTTAAGTCAATAAAAGGAACTAGTAAAGAAAAAGTCATTGAAGAAAATGATAATGAAGAAGAAAGTGAAATAACTGATTGTGGACAATATGTTAAATTCAGTTCAGAAAATTTTGAGTTTATTAAGAATATTGTGTTAGATAAAAGTAATTCATATAAAGATACTTCTTCGGTAGTTGCAGCAATGATTGAGTATTTTAGAGTTAATAAAATTAAATTGTAGAAATCTCACAACCATTATGTAATAAGTATTGCCAACTTTTACAAGTCTCCTTTTTTTTAAAAAAAATATGGTTAATTAAGTAATGTGAGAGATTAGTAGGAAGTGATTCCTACTTTATGGGGTGCTGGTATGCTTTTAAATATAGTTCAATTCTATATACCCCTTATAATGATATATACACAATACAACATTGAGAATTAAAGCGCGCAAATTCAAAATAGTATGTATTTGTTTGGTATATATAAATTTTTAAAAAGGAAAGGTATAAAAATTATGGAAAAAGAAAATGTATCAGAAATAAGTAAGTATGGCGAGGGTAATTTCGCAAAATTTAAAAAATTGTATATTGGGTCAGCAAGTGGAATTTCTAAAAAAGGTAATGCGTATTGTATGGTTAGATTTTTAGAGATAAATAGATATGGTAATGGAGATATTGTTACTTTATCTTGTAGAAATGATGTATTGCCTGAAATGTGTCAACAATTAAAATGTGGTGATTTAGTTGAAGTTATTGTTGATGTTCAAAATATGGTAGATTCTCCTGTTTTAGTTGATATTATTAATAAAGTTGCTGACTCTAAAATTCTTTAATAATTTTTAGGGGGAATATGTATAAATTTTATAATAGTAATGGTAAAGAAGTTATATTGTTAAATCCTAGTGAGAAATCAAAAAAATATGCAATAGAATTAAAGCATAAAAAAGCATTAACTAATTCAGGTAAAAGAAAAATTGATAAATCAACTGGTAAGCAACGAAAACTCACTGGGAAGCAACTAGCATATCGTGCTGGTTATCTTGCACATCAAAAAGATAGTAATAGGGCTTTTAAATCACAACATCCAAGATATAAAAGAAAAACAGGTTAATTGGAATTTATTTTGTGAAGGTAAAAAGCCAAAAAGAAATAAAGAAAAATGAGTTTAGAAAAAATAAAGTTACGCGACATCCAGCATATATTTATGCTAGGATTGGTAATGAATATAAATATATTGGTTTAACTCATTCTCCTATTACTAATAATGTAAAAAATATTGAATTAGAGAAAAATCCAAATCCGATAGATAAAAGAGTTTCATATTTTAGGCCAAAGTCTGAAAAAGAAAAAATTAATAAATTTAAGAAGAAAGAAGTAGGTTGGTTTTTCTCTAAAAGAGATAAAGAAAATATTGATAAGTATAAAAGATAGCAATAAAAAAAGAGAGACATAACACGAGTAAAATACTTTGGTTATGATTACGAGATACCGAATAAATTCGTTTTTCTCTCAACTCTCTAAAATTATTATATGTTGTTTTTTATAAAAAGTCAATAATAAAATTTAATATTAGATAAAAGTAAGTCTTGTGAAAACAGTAGCAAGCAATTTAAAAATAAAAGTGAGGGAATATGGGAATTTTAAAAAATATAGGTTATGTATTACTTGGAATTTTATTAGCAGTTGGTATATATTGTTTAACTGTTGCCATTGGTTGTGCAGTTAATGGTATTTCATTTCAGCAACAAATAGTAGAATGGTTTGGTCCAGCAAAAGAAGTAGCCGAAGAAGTAGTTAATGAAGTTTCTACTAGTGCAAGATTATTATTTTAGTGTATGAAAAAAATATTAATGATAATTTTAATAGTTGTGTTGGTAATATTATTTGGAAGTTTACCGCTTGCAATATTAAGTAAGATATTTGAATACATAGGAATTGCATTAAATTGGCTTGCTAAAAGTATTAACTTCTTTGGGTTTAATGGAATTTTATAAAATATTAAAAAGCACTAGAATTTTAATAATTTTGGTGCTTTTTTTAAAAGGAGAAAGAATTGAGAGTATTAAAAAGTATTGGAGACATTTGTTTATTTTTCTTGTGTATAATATTTATAATTGTTGATATACTTTTTATTTATTATCGTTTTATTGATTCAGATAAAACAATTGGAATAAATATTGTTGGAAATCAAGTTGGAACTGATTATATACATTATGAAGATGGGATGACTGAGCAAGAAAAGAAAGAATTTGAAGATAGACTACTTTTTGAAATTAATCTTTATGATAACACTGAAAAGAATGGTATATTTTTAGCAGAATTTCAATTTAACTATTTTACTACATATAAGTTACAAGTAAGTGATTATCGTTCAAGTGGTTATCAGTTGGTCTTTAATGATAAAGAAGCAAGTGAAGTATTTGGTAGTGCTGGAATAAATGCTGGATATAATGAGAATGTTGAAGATATGTATTTACAAGGTTTTTATGAAACTACTGACTTTGTTAATTGGAAAGGTAATCAACAAATTACTACTGGTATTAAAAGAGATACTGAGTATATTATTAAAATTGATGGTAAACCTTTTAGTTTAAATTTTAATGGAACTTATAAAACTACTGAAAAAGTCTTAGGTTTTTTATGGGATAAAGAAGTAACAAAAGAATATACATTTACAGATTTATTTTTATATTTAATCGATAGTGCTTCAAAATCAAGCGAAGGAGAAAGTTCTTTTTATATTACACCTGATTTTAGTAATTGGTTTACAATAAAAAAATTTAATGAAGATGGTGTATTGGAAGAAAATGTTTATTCAGATATTGTTAAAAATTATGCACATGTAAAAATTAATTATACAAAAGATGGTATGGTTAGTTCTAAACAATCTTTATTTGGTATGATTAATAGTAATCCTAGTTTTGATTTATTTGAAAATGATTTTAATTCAGAATATTGGGTTTCTAATATTATATATAATTTAGATGAAAGTTATTTGAGTTATCGTTATAGTGAATTGTATCAAGGTTATTTTGTAAGCATTTCACAAGAATTTTCAAATAAATTTTCTAAAATGCCTAGTTCAAAAATTAATTTAGTTATTGATTTAGATTCAGATTATCTAAAGAATAATAACTATAATATTGTTGGTGTTGATTATAATGGTTTAGAAAATTTAAAAATTTATACTTTAACTATAAAAAGTAGCAATACAAAAGTTATTAATATGTTGTCATCGTGCTTAAATGAAGATTTGCACTTTTTTAAACATACTTCTAATATTCAATTTAATTGGGTTGAAAGTAAATTACCTTCATCGTGCGAGGAGGTAATATTATGATAAATTTATTAGGTGGAATATTTGGTTCTATTTCAAATTTTTTTGGAAAGATTGGTAATATAATAATTTATGGTTTAATATTAATATTAGTTATTTATTGTATTATTCTTTTGTCAAAATATGAAACAACAAGGAAATTTTTAGTATATTTTATTGCAATAGTAATTTGTGCAAGTGGAATATATTGTAGTTTTGGTCTTTATGATGAATTAACATCTTCTTCGTATGTTAATGGTTCTTTTGAATCATTAAATAATAAGAGAGAAGATAGTTTTTATTTTGAAACGAATTATATTATTTTTAACCAGGATAGTGAAGATGTTAATAAATATTTATTTAGTAAAGACCTTGATAAAGTTAAAGATTTTAATGCAGACGAAAATAAATATATAGTTTACTTTAATGATTATGAAATTATAGTAAATTTACAATTCACACCAGGAAGTATTTATTTTTCAATTCCTTTTGAATTTTTAAATACTGAAGGTAATAATTTGACAACTTTTGATTTGCATATATCTATTAAATTTTTAAGTAGCAAAACTCAGTTAAGTATGTGGGTTTTTCAAAATGAAAATTATCAATATTTATCACAATATATTAATGATTTTGGTTTTAGATTAAAAGTCGAAAAAGTTATATAAGGAGAAAAAATGAGTTCAAAAAATATAATAGTAATGATTATCAGTATTCTTTTTGTAGCAATTTTTGGTTTTGTATTAATTTGGGGTATAATTAATTTTGAGAAAGTAAAGGCTGGATTGTCTGGGACAGGCCTTTATACTGAAGAAGATTTAAAAAATGCCCATGAAGATGGTTATAAAGAAGGACTTTCTGATAAAGAATATTATGATAATTTAGTTAATAGTTATAGGGATAAAATTACTAATTTAGAAGATAATGTATCACAATTAAATAATCAAATAACTATATTAACAAGTAATAATAAAGATTATCAAAATCAAATTGATAATCTAACACAAATTAAATTAGAAAATGAAGAAAGTATAAACTCTCTTAATGAAACTATTAGTCAAAATGAGCAAACAATTGAAACTTTGACTAATGAAAAAACTTTACTTCAGACACAAGTTACAAATTTATTAAATGAAAAAGAAAATAATCAACTTACAATTACAAGCCTTAATTCTCAAATTTTAACTTTACAAAAACAAGTTGAAAATTTGACTAGTTCTAGTGAAGATAAAAGTGAAGAAATTAATAGACTTAATGAAGTTATAAATAACTTGCAAAGCCAAGTTACAATTTTAACAAATGAAAATACTAACTTAGATTCTCAAATTTTATCTTTAAATAATCAAATAAAATCGTTACAATCATTAAATGATAGATTACAAGATACAAATGATTCTAATTTAAATACTATTACTACTCTAAATAATCAAGTTAAGTCTTTAAATAGTCAAATAACTGAACTATCAAATCAATTACAAAATAACACTTCAAATGTTACATCTCTTAATAATAAAATTGCTGAACTAGAAAAAAGCATAGCATATTACGAGCAATATATAGCAAGTTTAGAAAGTGGAGAACAAGTTGTAGCAACTTTTGAATTTAATGGTAGTGTTTATAATATTCAAATAGTAAATAAGAATTCTACTCTTAGTGTGGTTGCTCCAACTTCAACTGAATATGTAATATTTAATGGTTGGACTGTTAATGGAGAAAGTGTAGATTTACCAACTTATCAAATTACAACAAATACAAAATTTGTAGCAGATGTAACATTGAAATATGATGTAATTTTTATGTCTAATGATAGTGAGTATAATAAGCAAATTATTACAAAAGATAATTTTGCAACACTTCCAACAGCTCCAACAAAAGATGGTTATGAGTTTGATGGTTGGAGTATTGATGGAATTAATTTGGTTGATGTAGAAAGTTATAAAGTAATGGGAAAAACAACTTTTGTTGCAGTATTTACAAAATTACATAATGTATCTTTTGTTTATGAAGAAGATATAATTTCAACACAAACAATTAGAAATAATAATTTAGTTATTGCACCAGAAGTTGAAGATACTAGTTATAAAGTATTTAATGGTTGGCTTGTCAATGATACTTTTGTAGATTTATCTACTTATAAAATAGTTGGGGATGTAACATTTATTGCAGATATTATTTATTACTATGATGTTATATTTATGGTAGATAATGAAGAATACAACAGTCAATTAGTAGTTGAAAATGGTTATGCAATACTTCCAACTGCTCCAACAAAAGATGGTTATGAGTTCGATGGTTGGAGTGTTAATGGAATTGATATTATTAATTTATCCACATTTAATGTAATACAACACACAACTTTTAATGCAATATTTACAAAACTACATATTGTTACATTTATTGTTGATGAAGAAACTTATGATACTCAAACTGTTAGAAATAATGATTATTTTATTTTACCAATAAACCCGTCTAAAGTTGATTGTAAATTTGATGGTTGGAGTATTGTTGGATTAGAAGAAATTTATAACAAACCATTTATTATTACTGGTGATTTGTCTTTAACTGCTGTATTTTCTTTAGTTGGTTTTAAGGAAATAGTAATAAATTCTCCAGCACTTTTTTCTCCTTCTTCTATGTGGACAGATGGAGAAAATATATATTATTCTATTAATACTAATCAATATGTATTAAATAAAGAAACATCAACATGGGAAAAGAAAACATGGAATGGTTTAATTAATCTTTATGGTGATAATATTTGGACAGATGGAGAAAATGTATATTATTCTTATGGTTCTTCTCATTATATTTTAAATAAAGAAACATCAACATGGGAAAAGAAAACATGGAATGGTTTAACTGATTTTCTTGGTTCTTATATTTGGTCATACGGAGAAAATATATATTTTTCTAATTGGAATGGTTCTTCTCACTATATTTTAAATAAAGAAACATCAACATGGGAAGAAAGAATAATAGATAATGAAAATTATTATCTAGAGAAATATTATTGGACAGATGGAGAAAATACATATTATTCTAATGGTCTCAAACAATATGTATTAAATAAAGAAACATTAACATGGGAAGAAAAAACATGGAATGGTTTAACTGATTTTTATGGTTCTCGTATTTGGACAGATGGAGAAAATATATATTATTCTTTTGATTCTTTTCAATATATTTTAAATAAAGAAACATCAACATGGAAAGAAAAGAGTTGGAATATTTTAAAGTCTTTTGATGCACAAGATCTTTTTATTTTTGGTGATTTTATTTATTTTGCCAATTTTGATTATTCATATCTATATAATAAAGAAACTAAACAATGGGAATTTTGTTATTTCTTTGGTCCATTTACTTCTGATATTTCTTATATTTGGACAGATGGAGAAAATACATATTATTCTAATGGTTCTTGTCATTATGTATTAAATAAAGAAAGTTTAAGATGGGAATTAAAGAATTGGAATGGTTTAACTGATTTTTATGGTTCTCGTATTTGGACAGATGGAGAAAATGTATATTATTCTCAAGGTTCTTCTCACTATATTTTAAATAAAGAAACATCAACATGGAAAGTAAAAATATGGAATGGTTTAACTGATTTTTATGGTTCTTATATTTGGATAGATGGAGAAAATGTATATTATTCTCAAGGTTCTTCTCACTATATTTTAAATAAAGAAACATCAACATGGGAAAAGATAACTTGGAAAGGATTAACTTCTTTTAATGGTTCTAATATTTGGACAGATGGAGAAAATACATATTATTCTTTAAATTCTGAACAATATGTATTAAATAAAGAAACATTAACATGGGAAAAGAAAATATGGAAAGGTTTACAACTTGATGTTAATACTTCTTACATATGGTTATATGGAGAAAATATATATTATTCTACTGGTAATAAACATTATGTTTTAAATAAAGAAACATCAACTTGGGAAAATAAAATATGGGATAATTCTAATAATATTTATGGTTCTTATATTTGGACAGATGGAGAAAATGTATATTATTCTTATGGTTCTTCTCAATATATATTGAATATATAATTTTGGAGTATATAATGATAACAATAATATTTGCTCCACCACGAACTGGAAAGACTTGTTTTTTAACGCACATTGCAGTTGAAACAATGTTTGACCGGGAAAGGAATAGATTAATGCAAAATGAGTTATATTCTAAAATAGAAAACGGCTTTATAAATATTAAGACTATACCTATACATTGTGTTAGTGCTAATTATGATATATTAGGTTTTAAGTTTAGGTATAGTCCTAGACTAAGCCGTAGAATTAACCCATATAGATTAGGTTTTTATAATAAATTTGTAAAAACACATTTTAATTTACCTTATGAATGTATATGTATAACTGAAGCACAAAAATATCTTAATTCTCGTATGAGTATATATTTCCCTGATTGGCAAAGTAGATGGTATGAGCAACACGGTCATAATAATTTAGATATATATTTAGATACACAAAGACCTATGCTCATTGATATTAATATTAGAGAACTTGCACAGTTTATTGAAATAGTTAAATTAGATATAAACAAAGATAAATATGGTAAAATAATTGGCTTAACTTGGAAAATCAGAAAAATTGATAATAGTAGTTTATTTGATAGATATTTGGCCAGTGGTAAGAAAAATAAAGATTGTTATACTGAAGAAATTGTTACAGCAGATTACAATGTATTTAATTGTTATTCTTCTCAAAGTTGTAAGCCAAAATTCTACGATGGTCATATGGAAGAAGATATTGATTATAATCAATCTACATTAACTGAAGAAACAATAGATAGTTATGTTAAGTCATTATTAGAATTCGATGATGAGTTACCAGAAAATTTTTATCAACCAAAATCACTTAAGGAGAAAAAATAGTATGGAATTTTATAAAAATGAATTAATTAATGTAACAATTGATAAATTTTCTGAAACTTGGTCACACACGCTAGATACAGGAGATTTTGTTCCACCAAAATATTTAAAAAAATTAGATAAATATATTTATCAAAATTTAAAAAAGAAATTTAAAGAAATTGAAATATATCATTTGCTTTATTTACAAGAAAACGGGTATAAATTATCATTATTTCAAAAACTTAAAATTTCAATGTCAGGTTTAAAGCCATTATATTTTGTAAAGAAAAATAATAATTGCAAAAAAAAGAACACTCATTAAAGAGTGTTCAATGCAGTAAACTGGCTCAAAATTACTAACCTATATACCTTTACTGCTGGGTCATACACAATGCTGACCTGTCAATTAAGACCATCTAGGTTAATTAAAATATAATACAAGGAGTATATAATGTCAAGGAAGTTACAATCAAAAGATAAAGATATTGTAAAAAGGAGAAAAAATGTATTATCCATTTAAAACTAAAAAAACAAGAGAATATGAAAATAAACTGAATGATATGTCTGGAAAAGATTTTGATTATAAGTTTAAACATAAATGGGACTATCTTAACGGTTACACTGGCGCTAATTTTGATAGGTCAAATAATTTGCTTGATTATAAAGATAATTTAAACAGAGCATTTAGAAGAGTGAACAAATTTTATAAACTATCAAAATCAAAACAAAAAGAAATATTATCTAATCCATATAGTTGTGGTAATTATCATATTACCTTTGATATGGGTTATATAGATTTTTATAAAGATACTCACAAGAAAAAATAGAAAATTCTAACTGACCTAAAAAATATCTCCCACTTTTAGATTGGCTTAAAATAAAAGTGGGAGATTATAGGTCACTCGACTTGTTCGATGACCGGGAGCAAAAGACTAAGCGGACATATGATGGTCTTCAATGTGTCGGAAGCGTCTTGACGGGAGCAGGTCAGACATATAATGTGTAATAAAGTAAATGTGAGAGAAAAAACTTTTAATATAGAAAAAAAGTTTTTCACTTTCTTTATTAGCATAACCAACGAAAGTTGGCAGTGATGGGCAAACTTTGAAAAGGCAAACGGGCGATGGCTTTAGCCCCGCCCGTTGCCTTTAAAGTGTCCCCTATACTTGATAATGGGGACACTTAAGCAGAAAAAAAATAAAGGAGAAATAAAAATTGTCTGAGAAAAAAGAAAATTTTGAAGAATTAACTGAAATAGACATTTCTTCTTTAAAAACAAAAATGACAAGAGAATTATGTAATTATTGTTTAAATGTGAAAACACAATTTACTTGTCCAAATTATTTAACTTGTCCTTATCAAAAACAATGTAAAGCAAATGTTGTAGTTAATGAATATTTACATACAAAAGAGATTTTAATATTTAAAGATGCATTTTGGCAACGCGATACAATGGGTTTAAATACTAATGTTGATAGAACTAGAAAATGGATGTATGACAATAATGGTATTCTTATTCAAAAAAATGAAGAAGAAGAATTAAGTATCTTTAAATTAAAAAATGTTTTGATTGATAGTAGAAAAAGGTCAATACAAAATATGTATGGATATATTCGTTCAAATACTTGGAAATATTTTCTTACTTTGACAATTGAAAAATCTTCTAATTATGATAAGTATAATGATGAAGATGTTGAATATATTTGGAAATTATTTAGACAAAAAATGCAATATAGATTTAAAAATATTAAAATGATTGCTGTTACAGAATTACATAAAAAAGGTGGAATACATTTTCACGGTTTTATTGGTAATTGTAATTTAGATAAATATTTGACTGTTGCAATTAATTCAGCAGAATTTTATGTAAGAAAGGGTGAAAAAGTTGAAAATAAATATTATATGCAACCTTTAAAGACAAATTTTGGTGACCAAGTATATAATTTAGATACAACAATTTATGATAAAGGTTTTGTAACTATAGTTAAAATTACAGGTGAAGAAAATGAATTGAAACTTGCAAATTATGTATCAAAATATCTTTCAAAAGATAGGGCAAAAGTTAAATATAATAAAAAAATTTATTGGCGAACATACAATTTAGATTTTTACAATAGAGAAGTTTCTTTTTTAAATGAAGAAGAAAAAACTCAAATAGTATCTGAAATAAGTTTATTAAATTGTATTAGAATAAAAGAGTCAAAAAAGTTTGTATGTTATACAATAAAAAAATAAAAACTAGGTAATTTATTTTACCTAGTTTTTTAAAACGAAATTCATAGTGTTTTTTAGTGTCAAAATTAGTGTCAAATACTTAATTTTATTAATTATATTGACTTCTAGCAAGGCTGTTAACCGATAGGTTGTTGGTTCGAATCCGACTTGAGGAGCCAAAGAAAGAAGACGAAGAGAAGTCTTCTTTTTTTGTATGTATGAGATGAGAACCAACAAGCGTAGTAAGAACTGACGGGCGGGCAAGACGGGTTCTTCTAGGCAAACAAGTTCGAATCCGACTTGAGGAGCCAATTATACAATATTTAGTGGTTTAGTATAATACTGAACCACTATTTTTTTATTATTCTAAAAAAAACATAAATTTTTAGTGTCAAAATTAGTGTCAAAACTGAGAGATTATTTGTTATTATTGAAATTAATAATATAATTTTTTATCTATAATTAATGAGATATATAAAATAGTAAACCTTTAAAATAAAATTTAGATTTGAGATTTTCAATGATTTGAACTTTAAAAGATATTTTAGTTTAGAGATTAACTTAAAAAATACATTAATTTATCTATTATTTATTAATCTATTATTTGATTTTTTTTTAAGTAAATGTTTGTTTTTTAAACAAATTAAGTTAATTTAATTTTTTGTTCTTAGTTTTGGGTATCAAATGTTGTTTATTTTTATTTCTTGTGTTACAATCAAGTTATGAATAAAGATGAGATTTCAAAAAAGTATGATATTTTGCCTGTTGTAGTTGACCTTTTGGAAAAACGGGGAATTGATAATGAAGAAAAATTAAATATTTTTTTAAACCCTAATGATGATTGTTTTTATGACCCTTTCTTGCTAAAAGGTATGGATAAGTTAGTTAAGAGAGTAAATAGGGCAATAGAAAAAAAAGAAAAAGTTTTGATTTTTGGAGATTATGATGTTGATGGAGTTAGTGCTAGTGCAATTTTAATTAAATATTTTTCAAGTAGAAACTTCTATGTTGATTACTTTCTTCCTAATAGATATATTGATGGATATGGACTTACAAAAGAGGCATTGCTCCAAGTTAAAGAAAAATTTTCACCAAGCCTAATAATAACTGTTGACTGCGGTATTTCTTGTTATGAAGAGGTGGAATATGCTAAGACTCTTAACATTGATGTTATAGTTACAGACCACCACGACATACCCGAAACTATTCCAAATACAATAGTTGTTAATCCAAAACTTGATAATCAAAAATATCCTTTTAAATATCTATGTGGGACGGGAGTTGCTTTTAAAGTAGTTCAGGCATTAAGTTCGTTAAAAGAAGCAAAGGCTTATCTTGGAATCTGTGCAATAGCAACTATTGCGGATATTGTTCCGCTAGTAGATGAAAACAGGGCAATAGTAAAACTTGGTATGGCAGATTTTGAAAAGAATTTGCCTATTGGCTTAAAAATGATGTTTGAAGAATTGAAAATGCCACTTTCCTCGTCTTCAACTGATATTGCTTATAGGCTGACTCCAAAATTAAATGCAGCGGGTAGAATGGGAGATGCAAGTATTGCCCTCTTATTATACATTAAAAACGACAAGATTTTGCTTGAAAACACAATCCAAACTCTATCTAATTTAAATAGTGAAAGACAAACTCTTTGTAATAGAATTTATGAAGATGTTGTTTTAAAGTTATCCGAAATTAATATTGCAAAATACAATGTTTTATGTTTTTATTCAAAAAAGTGGGATAGTGGTATTTTAGGCATAGTTGCTTCAAGGATAGCGGGAGATTACAATAGGCCAACAATCTTATTTTCAGATGTTGATGGGGTTTTAAAGGGAAGTGCAAGGAGTATTAATGATATTGATATTTATAGTGCAATTTCAAACTCAAAAGAAGTTTTAGAAACATTTGGCGGTCATAAGATGGCGGCTGGGCTTACAATTAAAAAATCAAATTTTAATAGTTTTTTGACTAATCTAAATGATTATTTGGAAAAAAATTACACAGGAAAAGATTATATTAAAGATACTACTTGCGACTTGTATCCAAACATAGGAGAGATTACACCTAAGTTGGTTAGCGATTTGGAATTATTAGAGCCATGTGGTTGTGGTAACACGAAGCCTATTTTAAGTATAAAACTTGATGAGAATGCTTCGTTTTTACCAATGCCTAAGCACCCAAATCATATTACAATTACTCAAAATAATTTAAATATTGTTGCATTTAATTCCTATAAATATTTGCCCTTATTAAAATCGGCAAAAGATAGAGAAATTATTATCGAATTGCAAGAAAGCGGGTTTAGAAAAAAATTTATTAAAGCAATTTCCAAAAATATCTTTACAGGAATAATTTCAAAAATTACAAATGACGACATTTTAAAAGGTAATTATTTAAAAGAGTTGTCTTATTTAAATGAATTTAATAGGGTAAGCACTTGGAATAAAAATAGAATTTATAAAATTATTGATGAGGCAAAAAGTAGCGCATTTGGATATCTATTTGTATGTCATACTTTTGCTACTTATAAATGGTTTTGTGAAATAAGTAAAGGGCTTGAATTACAACATTATTTATATGAAATAATCTCAAATAGTGGTATGAATAGTGTTGTTTTATCACCAAATAATTTTGAAAATTTTGTTGGATATAAAAAAATTATTTTATTAGATGCAGTTTTAAGTTTAGATTATCTTGGCGAGATTAATAAAATCAGCGGAGCTATGATATTTATCCCAAAAGATAAAAAAGTTGATAAAAATATCTTTTCAAATATTAGCACCGACAGGGCAGTATTTGGTGCATATTTTAAATTATTAAGCAATTTTGCTTCCACTCAGTCAAGTTTTTATAGTGATATCGAACTATTTAAAAATCTTTACCAGATTGATAAAAAAATTAATTATAAGCAATTCATTTTTTGTCTTTATGTGTTTTTGGAACTTAATATCTTTTATTTTGAAAATGAACTTGGACTTCTTTCTTTAAAAGAAAATAAAAAAATTATTAATCAACTAACTAATTCAAAGTTTTATAATAAGGTTAACTTAATCTTAAAATCTTTTGATAAAAATTAAAAAATTTATAGTTGACAATTTTTTTTAGTCGTTCTATAATAACTTTGTGCCTAATGCAAAGGGGTTCGCATTTTACTCCAAAATTAACGACTTGCTTTGTTTTAGGTGAATTTATGAAAGGAGTTTGAAAATGGATAAGGCTAAAAAGCAAGAAATTATTAAGACTTTTGCTAGAAATGAAAAAGATACAGGTTCTACCGAAGTCCAAATTGCTATTTTGACCGAAAGAATTAATCACCTTAATGAGCATCTTAAAGAAAATCATAAAGATAATCATTCAAGGAGAGGTTTGTTAAAACTTGTTGGTCAAAGAAAGGGACTACTTAATTATCTTGAAAAAGAAGATATTGAAAAGTATAGGGAACTTAAAAAGACATTAAAAATTAGATAATAAAAGCGCGGGTTAAATTAAAACTATTATATAGTTTTTACCCGCTTTTTTTATTTAAAATGTTTGATAAAAATTTTTTTTAGGTTATAATTATTTGTATTAATAGTGTAAATTAGGAGATAAAATGAAAGAAAGTGTTTTTGAAACTACCATCGGTGGTAGAAAATTGTTTGTTAAAACAGGTAGATATAGTGAACAGGCTAACGGAACTTGTTGGGTAACTTGTGGGGAAACTGTTGTCCAATGTAGTGTTACAATGGCTGAAAGTCCAAGAGATGGAATTGATTTTTTCCCATTAGGAGTCGATTTTGAAGAAAAAATGTATGCAGTAGGTAAAATTCCTGGCGGATTTAAAAAAAGAGAAGGCAGACCTAGCGATAAGGCTATTTTAACTTCAAGGCTTATTGATAGACCTTTAAGACCTTTATTTCCAAAAGGGTTCTATAATGATGTTGCAGTTGTTTGTACCGCTTTATCTGTTGATCCAGATATTGCACCAGAGCCACTTGCTATGATTGCTTCTTCTGTTGCTCTTTCTATTTCGGATATACCTTTTGCAGGTCCAACAGGAAGTGTTGTCGTAGGTTGTATTGGAGATAAATTTATAATTAACCCAACCCTTGAAGAAAAAGAAAAAAGTTGTATGCATGTAACTGTAAGTGGAACAAAAGATGCAATTTTAATGGTCGAGGCTGGTGCAAAAGAAGTTAGCGAACAAAAAATGCTCGATGCGATTATGTTTGCCCACGAAGAAATTAAAAAACTTGTTGAGTTTCAAAATGATATTGTTTCTCAAATTGGCAAGAAAAAGAGGGAAGATTTACCTATTTTTACGCCTAATGAAGATGTTGACAGTGAAGTTAGAAAATTTGCTGATAAAAAACTTGACCACGCACTTGATACTTTTGATAGACAAGTTAGACAAACTAGACAGGAAGAACTTAACGAAGAAGTCTTTAATCATTTTGCTGAGATTTTCCCTGATAAAGAAAAGATGATTGCAGATGTATTGTATAAGATGACCAAAGAAAAAGTTAGAAGTAAAATTTTAAATGACGGGACTAGACCTGATGGGAGAAAACTTACTGAAATTCGTCCTATTTGGTGCCAAGTTGGAGTTTTACCAAGAGTTCATGGTAGCGCAGTCTTTACAAGGGGACAAACCCAAGTATTAAATACTTGCACACTAGGCACTATTGGTGATGTCCAAAAACTTGAAGGACTTGATGATGAAGAAACAAAAAGATATATTCATCAATACAATATGCCACCTTATGCAACAGGTGAAGCAAGACCTTTAAAGAGTCCTGGTAGGAGAGAAATCGGACACGGTGCTCTTGCTGAAAGGGCACTTGAGCCTGTTATACCTAGCGAAGATGAATTCCCTTATGCTTTAAGACTTGTAAGTGAAGTTTTAAGTTCAAATGGCTCTTCTTCTATGGCTAGTGTTTGCGGTTCGACCCTTTCTCTTATGGATGCTGGTGTTAAGATTAAGGCGCCTGTTGCTGGTATTGCTATGGGATTAATTAAAGATACCGAAAGTAACAGAGTTGCTGTTCTAAGTGATATTCAAGGTATGGAAGACTTTTTGGGAGATATGGACTTTAAAGTTGCTGGAACGGAGAATGGTATCACTGCTATTCAAATGGATATTAAGATTAAGGGAATTGATAAAAATATTTTAACAACTGCGCTTAATCAAGCCCGTGATGGTAGAATGCATATATTAGGTATTATGCTTGATACTATCGACCAACCAAGGCAAGAACTATCAAAATATGCTCCTAAAATTATTAGTTTTGACATTGACCCTGAAAAAATTAGGGAAGTTATTGGAACTGGTGGAAAGGTTATTAACAAAATAATTGATGAAACGGGTGTTAAAATTGATATTGATGATAACGGTAAAGTCTTTATCGCAACTAATGATGCAAAAATGGCTCAAAGAGCAAAAGATATTATTTTAAGTATTGCAGGAGATGTTGAAGTCGGTCAAATATATGAAGGTAAGGTTACTAGAATTATGCAATTTGGGGCTTTTGTTGCAATTTCCTCAAATAAAGATGGTATGATTCATATTTCTAAACTCTCAAAAGATAGAGTTGAAAAAGTTACTGATGTTGTTAATATTGGAGATATGGTTAAAGTTGAAGTAATAAAAGTTGACGACAAGGGTAGAATTGATTTGAAGTTAATCGAAAAACTAAATTAATATGAACTTTGTGCTGTAAAAATTTTATAGATAAAATTTTTACGGTGGGATTTCACTTTTGTGAAATCTCACTCAAAAGTGGAACTTTTGGCACAAAGTTCCTTTTTTATTTAGTTGTAGTAAAAATTATAATTTATTTTGTTGTAATTTTTTTGCCTTGACTTTATTAAGATGTTATTTTTTAATTAAAAATTACTTAATTTATTATAATTTTAATAAACAAAGCAGAAATTTTTTTTATAAAAATTATATATGAAAAATTATAAAAATTAATTATAAGAGATAAAATTTTATTGAGAAAAATAAGTATATTTATATATGAAGATTGTATTCAACAAGTGAGTTTATAAATTATAAAAAATGAAATATATTTGCAATAATATAATTATAATGCTAATATTATATATAAGGTAAGTTATGATAGAACAAACGACAAAAAGAAAAGTTCAAATATTTTTGTTTTCATTATTTGCTCTGTTATGTTTAATTATGACGACAGATGTCGTTGTTTTTTCTGCCGAGAAACAAAACATACAAACAGATATATCTGCAACATACAAATATAGTCCAATACAACTTAGTTATGATGGAGTTAATTCTACTGAAGCAGTAAAAGATACCGAGGTCGTGTATAATAGTGACAGAACTAAGTTTAAATTAACAGGTGTAACCCCAATAGTAAGCAACGGTACAACTACAAATATGAGTGATATTACAAATAGTGACGGAGCAGAATTTTATTATTTTGAGGAAACAAGTAGAACAACTAAGAATAATTTAAAGAATATAACTAATTCTAATGGAAACTCATATATGGGCGATTATTTAGATAATTCATCTTATCAAAATACTTTAAGTGGTGTTAATTTTGATAGCCAAAAATATTACATATCAACACAAACTAATGAGTATTGGTATGATATAACTCCTAATCTATTTTTAACATTAACTCCAACATATTTAACTCCAAATTGCACAAGTGGAAGTAGTAGTGGTATAGTAGGAGGTGCTACTGATATAATTGTATCGCATAGTGTAACAAATCTATCAAGAGGTGGCTTTAATACGACCAGAATAACAAGTATAGTGCTCCCTAACTCAATATCTACTATTACAAGTGCTAGTTCTTATGATAATGATGTATTTTATCTTTGTTCAGGTTTAGTAAATGTAGAAATTCCAAATAGTATAACAAGCATAGGTGATTATGCATTTTATAATTGTAGCAGTTTAACAAGTATAAACATTCCAAGTTTAGTAACAAGCATAGGTTCTTCTGCATTTTCTAATTGTAGCAATTTAACAAGTGTAATCTTTGGATATAACTCCCAGTTGACAAGTATAGGTTCTTATGTATTTTCTAATTGTAGCAATTTAACAAATGTAACCTTTGGAGAAAACTCCCAGTTAACAAGTATAGGTTTTTTTGCATTTGAATATTGTAGTAGTTTAACAAGTGTAATCATTCCAAGTGGAGTAATAAGTATAGGTTCTTCTGCATTTCAATATTGTAGCAGTTTAACAAGTATAGTAATCCCAAGTGGGGTAACAAGTATATATCTTTATGCATTTAGAAATTGTAGCAGTTTAACAATATATTGCGAAGTAAGTAGCAAGCCTAGTTGGTGGAATAGTAATTGGAATAATAGTAATAGATCTGTGTATTGGGCAGGGCAGTGGGAGTATGTTGATGGAGTTCCAACACCAATCGCATAATGTTCTTCTCGGTTAAACTCTTTCATTTATAATAAATGAAATACCAAGAATTTTATTATCTATATATTTTAAATTGAAAAAAAAAAGACTTTAGATTTATATTATCTAAAGTCTTTTTATATTTTTTAAAATTAACTCAATTTTTCTGCTTTTCTTTAATTATTTTTTTATTATTCTACAATAATAATTAGATATTGGGTTTTATTTTTTAACATTAATATAATGTTTTTTTAATCAAAACTGCTTTTATTCGTATTTTAATGGAATCTTATATATTTCTTCGTATTTTTCTTTCCAAACTTGATAGTTTTTATCAGCAAGTTCTTGTGCACTTATTTTTGCAGGTTTTGAAGAGTCTGGGTATATCGGTGGTAAAATATGGAGAGTATGTCTTTGGTGAAATGAGCCATCAGGGGCGACTTTGTTACTATCTTCCATAGTTATAAAACAAGGCAAAACAGGAACATTTGACCTAACCGCTAATTTAAATGAACCCATTTTCAAAGGACGGGGTTTTTTATAATTCCACCACATACCTTGCTCAGGGTAGATAAGTATTTTTTCTCCTCGTTTAAGCAAGATGTCAACTGCTTTAAAAAATAATTTCATTGTTTCAGTATTTGAACTAAGTGGTAAAGTATTGCAATGCCTAAAAATCATACCATAAAAACCGGGGAAGTTAGTGTAATTTCCTTCACGGATAACCTTATATAGTCTTTTTTTGCCAAGTTCTTTTTCAATGGCCTTATAAACTACATAGTTGTCGTATGGATTAAAATGATTGCAAGTTATAATTGCCCCACCATTTTTTATTTTTTGATAATTTTCAAGTCCGTATATGTTATCTATTATCAAATTTTCTTTTTTTATCTCATTATCAAAATATTTTTTTGCCATTTTATTTGCAAAATGAGTTGCAATTTTGTTTGACAATTTCTTATTTAGGTAATCAATTTGATTAGGCATTAAAACGGGTGCAGGTGGATCATCTTCAACATCAATATCAAATTTTTTATCTCTTTCATATTCTTTTATTTTATTTAGAATTTTTATTCTATCTTCACTTAAATTTTGTTCCATTTTTTAATCCTTTTGGTAATATTTTTTTAGAAAAATAACAAACTTATTTTAATCTTTTTTAGTTTATCATATTAGTTGAAATATTGCAATTATTGTGGTAAACTAATCTTTGAAATTTATTAAAAGCGAGAATAATATGAAGATAACTCCCGTTAAAGGAATGGATGATTATTTACCTATTGAAACAAATTTGAGAGATTTTTTGCAATCAAAAATACTAGAAACTTATAAAAGTCAAGGGTTCAATAGAATTTACACCCCTATTGTGGAAGATATTGAAAACCTTGAAAAAAGTGATGGTGGCGAGAACTTAAATCTTATTTTTAAGATTTTGAAAAGGGGAGATAAGTTTATAAGTGCTGTAAACTCGAATCAGTTTAATAGTTTATCTGACCTTGGACTTAGATATGATTTGACTTTGCCTTTAAGTAGATTTTATGCTTGCCATAAGGCAGAAATTACCTTGCCTTTTAAAGTTATCCAAATTGATAGGGTTTATAGGGCAGAAAGACCTCAAAAAGGTAGAAATAGGGAATTTATTCAATGTGATATTGACATATTGGGTTCAAATAGTATAAATTCGGAGATTGAACTTATTGATACGACCGCAAGAGCGTTAATGAATGTTGGAATTGAGAAGTTTAAAATTAGAATTAATGATAGACAAATTCTTAAAAAGATTTTACTTTCTTTTGGTTTTGGTGAAGAAGACTTGGACGGAGTTTGTATAGTCTTTGACAAGTTAGACAAAATTGGTTCTTCGCTTATTAAACAAGAACTTTTAGATAAGGGTTATAATGAACTGTCTGTAAACAAACTTTATGATTTAATAAAAGTTTTGCCTATAACACTCGAAAATGTTGAGCAAATTTTAGGTGATTGTGAACAAATTCAAAATTTACTTAAAATTATTTCATCTATAAAAATTTTGTCCAAGGGTAAATACGACATTGTTTTTGACCTTTCTCTTGTTAGGGGGCAAGGGTATTATACGGGAACAATTTTTGAAATAGAAAGTAGTGAATATTCCTGTTCAATAGGCGGTGGCGGGAGATATGACAACTTAATTGGAAAATTTACGGGCGAAAATGTTCCAGCGGTTGGCTTTTCAATAGGCTTTGAAAGAATTTTCTCAATCCTAAAAGAAAAAAATCAAAAGTTACAAAATCAAAACAAGAAAATAGCAGTTATTTATAAAGATGATTTCTTAGACTGTTATCAGTTTGGACTTGACTTGCAAAAAGACTACACTGTTTCTCTTTTTGAGATGCCAAAAAAGTTTGGGAAATTATTAAGTAAATTAGAACAAGACAATTTTGACGGATATGTCGTGCCTTGTGAAAATCATCAAATTAAGTTTTTTTATTAAAGAGTTTAATTAGTTGAATTTTTGCTTTTTATAAAAAACTTAAATAAAAAATATAAGTTATTACTATAAAAATTTTTATAAAAAATATTAATGTAAAAAGTTTTTTTAAAAGGGTATTTGTAAAAAAGATTGGCATTAAAAACATTAAAAAATGTATATAAAATTATATAAAAAGTATTAATAAAAAATTATTATAAGAAATTTTAAATATAAAAAAACATTAAAATAAAAGATAGAGTTTTTATTATTAAAAATTTAAGTTTTAATTAGATTTATGTTGGTTTTAAAATTTTTTTATTAAATGTTTGCTTGCTATAATTGATTTTATTTTTTATGACTAATAAACTTAATTTTTAGTTTATAATATTGTTTAGTTTTAACTAAAAAAAGGGGAAAAGTTATGGTTATTCTTGGTTGCGACCACGCAGGATATGATTTGAAGGAAAAAATTAAAAATTATTTGGTTAAAAAAAATATGAATATTGTTGATGTTGGGGCTTCAAGTGTAGACAGCAACGATGACTTTTCTAAATATGTTCTTTTGCTTAGAAAGGCTTTTAATATGAGTCCTAATTGTCAAATTATTGCAGTTTGTGGCTCTGGGGTTGGTATGAACATTGGACTTAATAAAACAAAGGGAATTAGGTGTGTGCTTGGAAACTCCGTTAAACAAGTTAGGCTAGCAAGACAACATAATGACATTAATGCAATTTCTTTTGGGGGGAGAAATGCGAGTTTTTTTAAGGCTAAAAAAATGATAAATGTTTTTTTTAATACCGACTTTTTAGGTGGAAAATATAAAAAGAGAATGGACGAAATTGACTTGTAGATTTATGAGAATATATGGTATAGGAACTAGCAAATTAAGATAGATTAATAAGATAAATTAGTTTGTAGATTTATAGATAGTTTATTAACTATTATAATTATGTTGAAAATCTGTTAACTCAATTAACATTTTTAGTGTTATTAAGTAATGTAAGGAAGTGAGGTTAATTGATGATTTTATTAATTGTTAAAACTTAAATATTTTTATATTGACTTATTGTTAAAATTTACAAATTAATATTTTTGATATATTACTAAATTTTACTAATTGATATATTATTAAATTTTACTATTTGTTAATATTACTAATTGATTGATGGTTATTTTTTGAGGTTATTTTAATTAAAAATTATTATATTAAAAAAGTATTTGCCATATTCTCTAAAAATTAAATTTAAAAGTTAAAGCAAAAAAATTAATTTAAAATAATTCTAAAATAAGAATTGTCTTTCATATAATTTAATATGAAAAATATTTTGAAAATTTTTGGAGTTATAGTTTTTGTTTTTGTTTCATCTCTATGCCTTCTTGCTTGTAATAAGTCCATTGAAGAAATAATAAGTGGACAAGTTAGTGAGTATAGGGAAGATTTCTTTTTTGCTAGTAGTGATGACGGAAGTGTGAGTTTTACTGATGGACAAAGGGAAATTGATTTTGTTACTAATGGTATGCCTACTAAGTTGGTAGATTTTGGAGTCCTTGTGTTTAAGACAGACAAAGACTTTGGGGATAGTCCTAAGTTTAAATTTTTAGTTAATGACAAAGTTTATGAAGGTAATTTTGAAAGAAATCCTTTTGATAATACATACGTGGTAGATTTATTAGTTAAGGTTAATAGCCAAGACAAACTTGTTTTTTCGATGCCTGAGTATGGTGTAAATGAAATTACTTTACAATGTTTATCAAAAGATTGGGAAATTTCGTGTTCTAAGGCACTTGATATCTTCTGTAAAAACAATTCCTCAAAGTTACAAGAATATGTGGATAAAGATAATTTTGAGGGAGAGATTTTTATCAAAATAGTTGCAGATAAAAAACAACCAGATAATATTTATTGGTATGTCCTTTGCGTTTGCCAAGATGGAAATGTTATTTCAAATTTAATAAGTGTTACAAGTGGAGAAATTGTTCAAAATTAATATTAAAATTAAAATGCTATTTAGTTTGACAAATAGCATTTTGTTTTTGCGTTTAGAGTATTTGAATTTTGTTGAATAATTTTTAAAAATTTGTTATAATTTTTACTATGAAAACAAAAACACATAAAACTGAGCAAGAAAAAGAGAAAGCAATCATTGTTGGGGTTGCTTTTAATAAAATTGGAGTTAATTTTGAAAACGAACTTGACGAATTGTCAAGTCTTTGCTATACAGCAGGGCTTGAAGTCGTTGCATCAACTTATCAAAATATAAAAGAACAAAATGCTTCAACTTTGTTAGGCAGTGGAAAAATTGATGAGATTAAGCAACTTGTAAAAAATTTTTCAGCACAGGTGGTCATTATAGATTGCGAGTTGTCGGGCTCTCAAATAAATAATATTTCTCAAATTGTTGAAGTTAAGGTTATTGATAGGTCAATGTTAATCTTAGACATTTTTGCTAATAGGGCAACGACAAATGAAGGGAGATTACAAGTTAGACTTGCACAATTAAAATATTCTTTGCCTAGAATTAATGGGATTTCTAATTCATCAGGTAGATTTGGTGGCGGGGTTGGTATGCGTGGACCGGGTGAAACTAAACTTGAAATGAATAAACGAGTTATCAGGGAAGATATTTTAAAACTTGAAAAAGAAATTAGTAAACTTAAACAACAAAGAACTATACAAAAAAGTGAAAGAAAGAAAAATAGAGTAAAACAAGTTGCTATTGTAGGTTATACTAATGCAGGGAAGTCTACTTTAATGAATACTATAACTAAGGCGGGAATTTATGCTGACGACCTTTTGTTTGCAACCCTTGATACGACTTCTAGGACTCTTTGGCTTGGAGAAAATAAAAAAGTTGTTCTTGTCGATACGGTAGGTTTTATTGATAAACTTCCACACGCATTCATTCAAGCATTTAATGCCACTCTTGAAGAAACGGCTGATGCAGACCTTTTATTGCATGTTGTTGATATTTCGGATAGAAATTATAAGGATAAAATAGAAGTTGTTAATGGTGTTTTAAAAGAAATTGGGGCGGACAAAATACCAATGATATATGTTTACAATAAAGTTGATAAATTAAGCCGACCTTTTGAGTTGCCTGAAAATACTGTCCCAATTAGTGCTAAGACTAATTACGGCATAGAAGTTTTGAAAGAAAGAATAGTAGAAAAACTATTTGAATAAAAAATTAGAAATTTATTAGAATTGTATATTTTTCATTTTTGATTAAAAACAAAAAAATTAAAATAATAATCTATTTTTAAAGTAGAAATAATCTATCTTAAAGTAGAAATAATCTATCTTAAAGTAGAGATAATCTATTTTATTAGGTAGATTATTTTTTATTTTAAAATATGTTCATTTGTGCATATAAAAATTTTTTTTAAATAATTAACACTTTTTGTTTTTTTTAAATATTATGAAATAGAAACTAATGAAAAAGACAAAGAGAACAAAAGATACAAATACATATTTTCTTAAATGAAAATAAAAACACTTAGAAAAATTTTAAAGGAGATACTTATGAACTTTTTTAATAATTCATGTGGCGGAAACTGCTCTTGCGGTTGCGGAAATGGTTCATGCCTTGCATTGTTAATCTTATTACTTTGCAATTGCAATTGTGGTATGGGTCAGGGCATTGATTGTTGCACTCTCATATTATTAATTTTATTACTTGGTTGTGGCTGTGGCTGTGGTTGCAATAACTCAAATTGCTAATTAAAAAAAGGAACACAAATGTTAAAAAAAGAGCATAAGTGCAAAAACTTTTGCTCTTTTTGTCTTTTTTTAGATTTTTTACAATTTCTTACATATTTTGGAAAATTTAACTAAAAATACTATTGATTTTGAAAATAGTTGTCGGCTAAGAAAATTTTTGAATAAAATTTAAAAATTTGGCAATAATTTTGCTCTTTTTGTTGACAATAAAAGGGCAATATTGTAAAATTAACTCGCTTTATTATTAAGGTTTTAGTTGAATTTGTTTGCAATTTCATTCAAAATCACTTAAAATAAGCGTCAAATCAACAAAAATCTTATGTTGATTGACAAATTTATAGGAGAGATTTTAATTATGACTAGACTTAAAAAAATTCTTGCTACGGGACTTATGATTCTTGTTTCTTGTTGCACTTATTTAGGTTCAGCAATTGTTAATGTTGCTCAATCACTTTTTTCTTTTAAGAGTGCTAGTGCAGTATCTTTTAACCCAGGTAATACTAATGATAGTGCTTCCACTAAAAATGGGGATATCTTGTCTATTCCAGCATTACCAACTGATGGAATGGTAGGTAAGAATATACTTTTACCACTTGATACGGTTAAAACTTATTCGGATGCTGAGCAAAATTCGGAAACAACAACAAATAAATTGTTTGTTGAAATTATTGATCCACTTGGACAATCTTTGACATCATACAACGAAAATGGAAGTAGCAAGCAAGATTATACTGTTTCTAATGATGCTAGCCAAGTTACTGTTGGTTCTTCAATTACACTTAATCCAAAAATGAGCGGTATTTATACTGTGATTTATCATACTTTAAATGCAAGCGAAGTATGGTCTTCTTCTTATGAAAATAAAATTGCAGTTACATCTTTAAAATACAATATGAAGTTCATTACTAATGGTTCAATAGTAATGCCTAATACTGTTAAGATTTATGATGCTACTAGTGAGAATGCTTATCTTAATAATGTTAATATTGGTTTGCCTTTGTTATATGATGAAAATGGTAGTTTGATTGAAAATACTGATATTCTTCTTAAAATTGACGGGCAAGAGCAAGACTATGTTATAAAATATGAAAATTTAGCAGACAAAAAATTAAATGAAGTAAGTAAATTAACAGGTAGTGATGCTACTGTTAATACTTATACTGAATATAAAACTTATACAATTAGACTTGCTACAGATGAAGATGCTTCTCTTAAATATTCATTAAACATCAATATTAATGGAACAATAAATTTACCAGCAAATGTCAGCAATAGTGCAGTTGTTTATGATTTAAATGCTATTTCTTTTGTTGCAGTAAAAGGTAACAATAAAATAAGTTATACTTTTAACGAAAATAATAATTATGTTTCAAGTATTGGTTACACTGTTGAAGGTGATAGCGAATACGAAATTGACGATATTGAATTACTTGCTACTCCAACTTCAACGTTAAAAGATTCAAGTGTAAGTTATTATACAAAAAAATATTTATCATCAGTTTCAGCCGTTGATAAAAACAATGATAACACCGCAGTAAATGCTTTCTATTATTATGTTATTTATGAAGTTGATAATAATGGTAATAAAACTACCAGTAATGTTGAAATTGGTAGGGATGAAAATGGTTACTATTTCATTCCTAAGGCAAACGGTAAGTATGAGATTTATTATAATGTCCTTGATTTTTATGGAAACACTGTTAAAGGTGACAACAAAGAACAAAATGACTATGAAGTAACTGTTACTGATAGAATAGCCCCTGATTTTGTTTACACAAATAGTTATGATTATACAAATTCTGACCTTACTAGCGATGATTTGGAAGATATTTCATATAAGATTGCTAATAAAGTTCAACTAAGCACTGATGATGAAAATCATACAAAACTTGTAATCCCTGCCGTATGGGCAAAAGACCAAGGAGAAAACACCGTTTCGACTTTAACTAGATATATTAAGTCTAATTCAAAAACTTTCTTAAATAATAATGGTGAATCAGTAGAAGGTTATTTATATATTAATGACAATTCTGGCTCAACAAGAGTAAGCGGTTTTGATTTGCCTGAGGGGGTTGACCTTGAAAGTATAATTTCATTTGATGGTATTAGTTTAGATGAAGAAACGGGAGATTATGTATTCCCAGAAGGTGTAACGGGAAATGAATTAAGAAATTTAAAATCTTCAAAACTTGTTACTATTGACCTTGACCCAGCACTCTTCCAACCAGGAACATATACCTTAACACTTGAAGTTTCTGATGGCTCAAATAGCAATACTTTAAATAAAACATATACTTTTGAAATTGTCGGGGCAGATGAAACATTTGAAGAAACAAGACCAACTGTAAAATTTGGAACATTGACAGTTGGAGATGTTATAGAAAATCAAAAAGTTTCTATTGCTGTTCCTACCGCAACTGATAGCGTTGATACAAGGTTACTTGTTAAGTATTATGTAGTTGTTGATGGTAGTTATGTTGAAGTAAATACCGATGAAGATGGAAAAAATATTGTATTTAATACTAGTGATGAATTAACAACAGGCACATCAATATATAAGGCTGCATCTACTAGCGGAAAAGATATCGAAGTCGTAGCCATTGCTTATAATGATTATGCTAATTACGACCTTGATGTTAACGAAATAATTAATAACTATGACAAACAAGACGAAAAATTTAAAGGTATTGCAAAGGGTTCAGTTTTAATTTCATTAAAAAGTAAAACAACTGACACCATTGCTCCTAAATTCATTAGTTTTGGGACACAAAATGAATCAGTAATTCAAAATCAATCTTATACTTTACAAGATTTTACTTTTAAAGATGACACAAGAAACGCCAAAGTTTATATTGAAATAACCGATACAAAGGGTAATCAATATGCTTATCAAGGCGGGAAAAAGACTATTGAAGAAGTTTCAGATGGTGAGTATTTATATAAATATACAATCTCTGGTGTTTCGTTTATTCCAACTAATGCCGACGCAGATAATTATTACACAGTAAAATATACCATAGTTGATGGTGGAAATAATGTTGTTTCATATTCATTTGTTTTAGTCGCTCCACAGGATAAGACACCACCTGTTATAACAGGATTTGACGGTTCTTCAAGTGAAATTGAACTTGGACAAACAGTTACTATTAACGGACTTACTGTAACTGACAATAGAACAGGTTCAAAACAAGTAACTTTTGTTGTAACTACAAAATTAGATGGTAACGAACTTCTTAACGGTGCAGAAGTAAAGCAAGAAGATAATTCAATTAGATTTACACCTGACCAAATAGGAACTTATACCCTTGAAATAGTTGCTATTGATGAAGCAAATAATCAATCTGAACCAAGGACTATTTCTATTGTTGTAAAAGATTCCTATAAACCTGTTATTGAAGTTAATGGCTCGACCGTAATTCCTGCGGTTAGTGAAGATAAAATTATTAAAAATGATGATACAGGCGAAGAAGATTATTCGAATATAATTATCGAACTTCCAACATTTACTGTCGCTGATTATATTGATAGTGATAGTAGTGAAATGAATACTATGACAAAAACAACAGGTAAAATTACAATTTCAACCCCAGAAGCAGAAGATAGTAAAATTACTGCAACTGTATATGAATATAATTTAGATGGTTCTTTTGTTGGAGAAGATAAAGATAATTATTTGAATTTTAGGCTTGAAGATGGCGTATTCAAATTTACTCCTTTTGCTCGTGGTGTTTATACAATAACCTATTCGGGTTCTGATGGCACAAATTCTGCTGATGAGATAGAATTTACAGTTGATGTTGGACAAATTACAAAACCTACAATTTATTTATCAAGTGGCTTTAATTCACTTTTAAGCAAAGGTTTCGTATTGGATGATAATTCTACTTTAAAAGTCAACACAAGGGCATATTTATCTAAAGTTGGAGTTGATTTGAGTGGTATTGATGATTTGTGTTTAACAGTCCAAGATGACTATGGATTTAACAATGTAAATACTGATGAAGATAATAATGATGCAGAATATATAATTGCAACAGTTAGATTAGTTGGACCAAATGGTTCGAGTGTTACAAAGAGTGACGAATCTGATGGGGATATTGCTTTGTATGACTTAACTCAAACTGGAACTTATAAACTTGAATTTACTATAAAAAATAAATTAAATGTTGAAAGAACTTATTCTACAACTTTTGAAGTTAAAGCAAAAGAAGTAAATACAGTAGATACAACTAAAATTTTAGGAACAGTCTTAATTATTGTTTCAGCAGTTATTCTTGTTGGTGTTATTATTTACTTTGTAAAAGGAACAAAGATGCTCCCAAAAAAGAAAGAAAAAAATAAGAACAAATCAAAAAGTGAAGAATAATACTTTATAAAAAATACTTAACAAATTTGTTAAGTATTTTTTTGTGCAGTTTTGAATACAAAAAACATTGATTTTTATAATAACCTGTGTAAAAATGTATCTAAAAGCAAATATTAATATAAAGGATAAACTAAGTTAATGGGTTATGATTTAAAATCTAATTATAGTTTGTGTGGCGACCAACCACAAGCAGTTGAAAGTATTGTAAATGGTATAAAACAAGGTTTAAAAGAACAGGTTTTACAAGGTGTTACAGGTAGTGGAAAAACTTTTACAATGGCAAATATTATTAAACAAGTTAATAAGCCAACTCTTGTTTTAGCACATAATAAAACACTAGCAGGTCAACTTTGTAATGAATTTAGAGAGTTTTTCCCAAATAATAGAGTTGAATATTTTGTTTCATATTATGACTACTATCAACCAGAGGCTTATATTGTTAGAAGTGATACTTATATTGAAAAAGATTCTTCTGTTAATGAAGAAATCGATAAACTTAGGCATTCGGCAACGAGTTCACTCCTTGAAACAGAAAATGTTATTGTCGTTGCTTCTGTTTCTTGCATTTATGCTCTTGGCGGACCAAAAGAATACTACGATATGCATATTTCAATTAGAGTAGGCGAAGATTATGATGAAAAAGAAATAATAAGAAGATTGATTGAGATAAGGTATGAGAGAAATGATATCGATTTTAAAAGGGGAACTTTCAGAGTAAGGGGTGATGTTTTAGATATTATTCCAGCGAATTCAAAGGAAAAAGCAATAAGGGTGGAGTTTTTTGATAAAACAGTTGAAAGAATTTATGAATTTGATGTCATTACGAACAAACCAACTAGCGAATTAAAGCATGTTGCGATTTTTCCCGCAACACACTATGCTGTAAAAAGTGAAAACCTTTTAAAAGCATTAGACAATATCATAAAAGATAGAGATGAAGAAGTTAAAGCATTTTTAGATAATGGTAAATATATAGAGGCTCAAAGACTTAAAGAAAGAGTTAGTTATGATGTTGAAATGATGCGTGAGATTGGCTACTGCAACGGAATTGAAAATTATTCTAGGTATTTTGATGGAAGAAGTCCCGGGCAAGCCCCATATACATTACTTGACTATTTTAAAGATGACTTTTTACTTTTTATTGATGAAAGTCATATAACACTTCCGCAAGTTAGAGGTATGTATAATGGAGATAGACAAAGAAAATCTACATTAATTCAATATGGTTTTAGACTAAAATCAGCACTTGATAATAGGCCACTTAATTTTGAAGAATTTAACAAAAGAATAAATCAAGTTGTTTATGTTTCTGCGACTCCTTCAAGTTATGAACTTTCAAGGGCAGAAAATGTTGCAGTCCAGTTGATTAGACCAACGGGACTTTTAGACCCTATTGTTGAGGTTAGACCTTCCAAATATCAAATTGATGATTTGATTGAAGAAATTCATAGGGTTGTTGAAAAAAAAGGTAGAGTATTAATTACAACTTTAACAAAAAAAATGGCTGAAAGTTTGACCGATTATTTAATAGATTTTAAAATTAAAGTTAGATATATGCATTCTGATATTGACACAATGGAGAGGTTGGATATTATTAATGGGTTAAGGCGAGGGTCTTTTGATGTCTTAGTTGGAATTAATCTTTTAAGAGAGGGACTTGATATCCCAGAAGTAATGCTTGTTGCTATACTAGATGCCGATAAGGAAGGTTTTTTAAGAAGCGAAACTTCTTTAATTCAAACAATTGGTAGAGCAGCTAGAAATAGTGAATCAAAGGTTATAATGTATGCAGATACAATTACTAAATCAATGCAAGTTGCTATTGATACAACTAATAAAAGAAGGGAAATTCAGCAAAAATTTAATGAAGAACATGGCATAATACCTAGAACTATTATTAAGGCTTTGCCTCCCGCTCTTGAAATCTCTACAAAACTTACTAATTCTAAGAAAACTGAGAAAAAATATACCAGAAAAGAAATACAAGACGAAATTAATTCTCTTAAAAATCTTATGGATATTTCAGTTAAGTCTTTAGATTTTGAAACCGCTATTAAATTAAGAGATAGAATTGGTGAATTAAAAAATTTATTACACGATTAAAGGGGAAAAAATGGAAGATTTTATTGTAATAAAAGGTGCAAAAGAAAATAACTTAAAGAATATTGATTTAACATTACCAAGGAATAAATTAATTGTCTTCACAGGGGTTAGTGGTAGTGGAAAATCAACACTTGCTTTTGATACAATATTTTCAGAAGGTCAAAGAAGATTTATGGAATCTCTTTCTTCTTATGCTAGACAATTTTTAGGACAAATGGCAAAGCCAAATGTTGAAAAAATTGATGGACTTTCACCTGCAATTTCTATTGACCAAAAAACAACTTCACATAATCCTAGGTCAACTGTTGGGACCGTTACTGAAATTTATGATTATCTAAGACTTTTGTATTCAAGACTTGGCACCCCATATTGTCCAAATTGTAAAAAGCCAATATCAACAATGTCAATTGATAATATTATTGACAAGATATTTAGTTTTGAGCAGGAATCAAAACTTATTATAATCTCTCCAATAATAAGACAAGAAAAAGGAGCTTTTCAAAAATTATTTGACGATTTAAGAGAAGATGGTTATGCAAGAGTTGAAGTAGATGGAGAAATTTATAATTTGACTGATGAGATTCCACTTGATAAAAATTTAAAGCATACAATTAGTGTGGTCATTGATAGACTTAAAATTAGAGAAGAGAATAGGGGAAGAATTACTCAAAGTGTAGAAACGGCAATAAATCTTTCAAAAGGACGGGTAAAAGTTAATATTAATGATATCGAAATGTTCTTTAATAATTCCCACGCATGCCTAGATTGTGGTTTTACTTTTGAAGAAATTTCACCTAGACTTTTTAGTTTTAATAATCCTTTTGGTGCTTGCGACAAGTGTGCTGGACTAGGCGAAATCTTAGATATTGACGAAAAAAACATTCTTACTCACCCTGAAAAGTCAATAAACGAAGGAGGGATTAATTTCGGATTTTCTTCTTTTCCAATGCTTAATATGACGAGCAAAATGTATTTGACTGCTCTATCTAAACATTATAATTTTAGTTTAGATACTCCAATAAAAGATTTACCAAAAAATATAGTAAAAATGATTTTATACGGAAATGATGGAAAAATTTTAAAAATTAAATACCGCGATAAAAACGCTTCAAGGACTTTTAATTCCAGTTGGGAGGGCGTTATCCCAAATCTTAATAGAAGGTATTCTGAAACTAAAAGTGAATATGTTAAAAGAGAAATTGAAAAACTTATGCGACAAAGTCATTGTAAGTATTGTGATGGTGCAAGACTTAACAAACAAGCACTTTCAGTCTATATTAACAAAAAAAATATCTATGAAGTTTCTAAAATGTCTGCTATTGAATTGAAAAAGTTTATCTCTGAGTTAAAGTTTAACGAAAGTCAAAAAAATATATATGAACCAATTTTAAAAGAAATTACTGCTAGATTAAATTTTTTGTGTGATGTAGGACTTAACTATCTTACTTTAAATCGTATGTCAAAAACATTGAGCGGTGGCGAAGCTCAAAGAATAAGGCTTGCTACACAAATTGGAAGCGGACTTGTTGGAGTTCTGTATATTTTAGATGAACCAAGTATCGGACTTCATCAATATGATAATGAAAAACTGCTTAATTCATTAAAAAAGTTAAGAGATTTGGGGAACACTTTAATAGTAGTTGAACACGATGAAGATACAATTAGAAGTGCCGACTATATTGTTGATATTGGACCTAAGGCGGGTATAAATGGCGGAGAAGTTGTCGCATGTGGTAGTTTGCAGGATATCATAAATAACAAAAATTCTATTACAGGAAAATTTCTATCCGGGGAATTGAAAATAGAAATTTCAAGAAAAAGATTAAAACCTAAAAATTTTATCACTTTGACAGGTGTAAAGCAAAATAATTTAAAAAATATAAAAGTTAAAATTCCATTAGGAGTTTTTACTGCAATAACAGGATTGTCAGGTAGTGGGAAATCAAGTCTTATTAACGAAGTTTTATATCCTGCTATTTCAAATAAAATAATGGAATCAAGTCTTCAAGAAGGTAAATATAAAACAATAAGTGGAATTGAAAATATTGATAAAGTTATAAATATTGATCAATCACCTATTGGAAGGACTCCAAGAAGTAATCCAGCAACTTATATTGGACTTTTTACTCAAATAAGAGAACTTTTTGCCTCTACAAAAGATGCAAAAGAAAGAGGTTACGATATGGGTAGATTCAGTTTCAATGTCACAGGTGGAAGATGTGAAACTTGCCAAGGTGACGGAGAGAAAAAAATTGAAATGTTTTTTTTGCCAGATGTATATGTAGAGTGCCCTGATTGTAAGGGTAAGAGATATAATAAAGAAACTTTACAAGTTAAATATAATGGAAAAAATATTTCAGATGTATTAAATATGAATGTTGAAGAGGCCTTAAAGTTTTTTGAAAATATTCCTAGTATTAAAAATAAAATTCAATGTTTATATGATGTGGGGTTAGGATACATTAAGTTGGGTCAAAGTTCAACAACTCTTAGTGGAGGCGAGGCTCAAAGAGTTAAACTTGCTAGTGAACTTTGCAAAAGAGATACCGGTAAAACCTTATATATACTTGATGAACCAACAACAGGACTACATTCAATGGATATTAAGAATTTGGTTGATATTTTAAAGAGATTAGTTGAAAAAAATAATTCTGTGCTTGTTATTGAGCATAACTTAGATGTTATTAAAGTAGCAGATTATATTATTGATTTGGGCCCAGAAGGAGGAGATAGAGGGGGAGAAATTATTGCAATAGGGACACCAGAAGAAGTCGCAAAAAATGAAAACAGTAAAACGGGATTATTTTTAAAAAAAATATTAAATGATAACTAATTTATAATTGATTAAATTATATAAATTTTATATAATTAAATTGTGAAGAATTATTATGAAATCTTAGAAGTAAAGAAAAATGCTTCCCCTGAACAAATTAAAGAATCTTTTGTAAGGCTTATGGCTAAATATCACCCCGACATATATTCTGGGGATAAAAATTTTGCACAAAAAATATGCTCGTCTATAACAGAAGCGTATTCTACTTTGCGTGACCCAGAAAAAAGAAGAACTTATGATATTGAGATGAACTTAGTTCCAAAGCCAACAGTTTATAATTTTGAACGAAAAGAAAATGGTTTTTTTGGTGAAAAAACAATAAATGGAAGAAATTATGAACAAGAAGTTTCTAAAAAATATTTTAGAAATGCAAAAAGGAAAAAGAGTTTTTTTAAAAAAGTTTTTACTTCAAAATTATTCTATTCGTTGCTTTTTGTTTTTGCTATTGAGATGATTATTATTTTTTATTTTGTTTATAGTAAATAAGTGTTTCTATTTTTAATGAAAATTTAATTAATTAATGATATATTATTAGATAAATAAAATTTCTATTATATTTAATAAAAAGATAAAAAGGACTTTTTAAAAAGGAAAGTCCTTTTAATATTATTAATTAGGTTAAATAAATTTTATTTATATTAAAATTTTTGTGAAAACAACATTGTGTGATAAGGAAAAATTAAAATCTGTAAGATTTATGAACGGCAATAATATATTAGATAAAAACCTATTTGAATGAAGGGGACTATGTGCAGTAAAATTTTTAATAAAAATTTTACTATGAAGTTTTGCTAAAGCAAAACTTCATTCAAAAGTTTCACTTTTGGCACATAGTCCCTTGTTAATGTATAGTTTTCATACCACTAAATAAATTTTTAGTATCATTTTAGTTATGTTAAATTATCTATTTTATAATTGTTACTAGTATCTAAAATAGATTATTTATATTAAATCCCATAAAATAATTAATAAAATGAGTATATGCTTTGATTGTCGAAACATTTTCAATTGCAAGAGATTTGTCGTTTGTTTCAATAGCCGCTTCTAATTTATGCACACATTCATCAACAGTCTTTATTTTTTCATAATTTGCAAAAATACAAATGACATTTTTTTTGCTTAACCATAAATTATTTAGTTGATTGTATTCATTTTTTATTTCATCATTATCATTGATATATTCATTTATAGAAATGTTATTATATAGAGATGTCGAAATGCTTTCTATTTTACTAGATAAATCTTTTAAGACTACTTCTTCGCAAATGCATATTCCAATTAATAAAATTAATAAAGTAATAATTATTATTGCTTTTTTCATATGTTCACCTTTTCATATAAAATTTTATACTTTTTATTTTTTTCTTGGAAATAAATTTCTCCACTAGAATTTATTGTCATAATTAAAACATCTTTTATATTAGATTTTTCTTTTTTAATTATTTTATTTATAAAACTAAAATCTAGACTTGTATTTTCTAAATTTTCCTTAACTATTTTACCATCGTTAATTAAAATTATATTTAGAAAATTATCATTATTATTTTCAGAATCAAAATTTTTTTTCAAAACGCTTATATTTCCATTTGTTTCAACTATTGCATATGCAACATCAACTAGATTAAAACATTCGGCTGTTCTTAACCCTTCCATTAAATCATTTAATGTCATATTTAACTTTTTTAAAGCATTGTAATTAATACCTTCTTTGTCAATAACAATAATAGGTCTGCCATTTAGTAGTTTTCTAAAAAATATACTTTTCCTGTTAAGTAAAGTAAAAAAATAGTGAAGAATAACAAGAGTAAAAAGTGGGACTATTCCAAAGAAAAGAGGAATAGTTACATCTGATATGGGTATACACGCTAAGTCCGCTATGATTAAAGTAATTACTAACTCAAAAGGTTGTAAATCTCCAATTTGTCTTTTCCCCATAAGCCTTACTGCAAATAAAACAATACAATAAATAATTATCGATCTTAAGATTAATGTTAACATAATTATAGTTTTTTTATATTGTTAAAAATTATTCATTGTTTTATATATTTTTGTAGTCAAATTTGTAAAATAGAAGGGGAACTTTGTGCAGTAAAAATTTTAAAAATTTTTACTATGGAGTTTTGTAAAACTCCATACAAAAGTGAAACTTTTGCCACAAAGTTCTTTTTATATAGTTTTTATCTACAAAATAAATTTTTACTCTATTAAATTTTTATACTTCATAGGTTTCTTTATATATTTCTTAATGATGGTAAAACAGTTGAATGTGTCAAAATTTTATTTATCATATTGTCCTTAATAAAAAAATTGTTATCATATAATTTGTATTATTATGTTTTAATAAATTAAATAAATGATTAAGACCTCTCTTATAAAAAAAATGACAAAAAAAGTTTGTAACCTTAAAAAATAATTAAATAGACATACCTAAAAAATGTAGTTTTAGTCAATCAATATTAGATTAACATAAACGAAATTATATAGTTTATAAAGATTTTACTAATGATTTAAATAAATTTTTATTTTATTTGTTTTTTAGGTAATTAAGAAAGATAATGCTAGTGTATATTTTAAAATATGCATTATTTTTTTTTAAATTCTAAAATAATTTAATTCTGAATATTTTTTTGTTTCTTATTTTTTATTTTTTTAACTTTTTCTTTTAATAAATTCGTTAATTCAAAAAAAGAGTAGTTGTAAAGTCCAAGCACAAGACAGAAGGCGAGATAGAAAACGCTACCAACTATGCAAGAAATTGCTAAGTTAAAGAACAAGCTAATAAAATTAGATAAAATGTTAAAAATCCATTTTGACATAAGCAGGGAAGAAAAAGATGCTAAAATGGAAAGGAAAAGATATTTAAAATTAAAAAAGTTTTCATTAAGTTTTCTATTAAGCATTATGATATTAAGAACACTTGCCCCTCCAAGACAGAGTCCCATACCCCAAACAAGTGAAAGGACTCCAAAAACATTTGTTAAAAAAAGGATTGATAAAATTAGCAAAACAGCCCCAATTATATAGTTTATAAATCCTTTTACTTCCATATTTAAAGCGTTTAGACAAGAGGTAGTAACCCCACTTAAACAAATAGGGAGAATTAGTATGCTAGAACGCGATAAGAAATAGCCTGACTGACTATTAGCATAAAAGAACATACCTATTGGAGAACCAAGAGCGAAATATAAAGGTATAAAAAGAAATGAAATAAAGATTGAAAATTTAATTGCAAAATTAATTCTAGATTTTATTTCACTATAATCTTGTGCAAAAACGGCAGATGATAAATCGGGGATAATAGTCATAGATAATGCTCCTATCAAAGTTGATGGAACATAGAGTAGTGGGAAAGTCATACCCATTGCTATTCCAAAAACTGCAAGAGCTTGTGAACTAGTGTAGCCAATACTCATTAATTTAATTGGAATTATAATTGAAATTAAAGGCATTAGTAAACTTGAAACGACTCTTACAAGAGTTATTGGTATAGAAGATTTTAGAACGGGCTTAAAGTATTTTTTTGGATTAGCAAATCTTTTGCCTGATTTCATATAAATAAATAAAACGATAAAACTTGTTAATACACAAGAGATTACATAAGAGATACTTGCAAGGAAAACTTTTTCAAGCGAAAAACTAATTACTCCTAAGAATAAAACAGTAAAAATTGTTCTTATTACCTGTTCAATGAATTCAGAAAAAGAAACAAGAAAATATTTTTTATGTCCCCAAAGATTTCCTCTTAGAGAAGAATATACACTAGAAAAAATTAAAGTAGGTAGTAGTATAAATAAAATTGTTATGCATCGTGAATCGGTGAAAATATTGTTGAGCACATTTTTAAATACAAATATTATTAAACAAATTATAAGAGAAGTAATTACCCCTATTATGAGAGCAGAAGTAACAACTCCATACTCAGACTTTTTATCTTTTTTAGCATTAAAGACTGCTGTTTCTTTACTTACAATTAAAGGTAGCCCACTAGAAATGAATGTTTCAAGAACCATAAATACTGAGAAAGAGATTTGATATATTCCAAGTTCTTCTGGACCTATTAACCTAGATAAAAATATTCTAAAAAAGAAACCTAACATTCTTGTTAGGACGGAAAAAGATGCTAATATTGCAAGTGCTTTTAAAATTTTTTTCAATGTCAAAATCTCCTATGAAAATTAATATATATTTATTATTGAAAATTTTTATCAATACCAAAAAAGGTGAAAAATATGGAAAATATAAAGAAAATTAATAATTTTTTAGAATTTGAAGTCGTTTGTATTACAAAAGAGCAAGATATTGACAAATTTGCAAAACAAAATAACTTAAATGAAAATCAAATTGTTTTTGAAAATAAAAAGCTTTCTAAAGGTGAATATGTAGTTTTAAATGATATAAATAAAATATTACATATTGTTAGACCGCTTGAAACGATTGAGTCAATCTCTAAGAAATATAATGTGTCAAGTGAGTATATTAAGCAAAAAAATAAAATTTCCAAAATTTTCATAGGACAACAACTATATATATAGTTGCAATTTTCTGTCTAAAATTATATAATAAATTCGTTGGAGAAATGATAAAAGATGGTTGAGATAAAAGAAGTTAGCACAAAAAAAGATATAAAAAGATTTGTTAACTTTCCACATAAGTTATATAAAAATAATCCTCACTTTGTTCCATTTTTGAACATTGATGAAGTTAATAAATTTAATCCAAAGAAAAACGAGTCGTTTGATGATTGTATAGTTAAGTGCTACATTGCTTTAAGAGATAAAAAGGTAGTTGGTAGAGTTGCTGGAATTATACAAAAACTATATAATGAAAAAACAAACCAAAAAAGGGTAAGATTTTCTCGTTTTGATTGCATTGATGATGTTGAAGTTTCAAATGCGTTATTTTCTACCCTCGAAAAATGGGCGAAAGAAAATGGTATGGAGATTATTCACGGACCTATGGGCTATAATGATTTAGATAGAGAAGGTTTATTGATTGAAGGCTTTGACCAACTTTCTACTTTCGAGGAGCAGTATAATTATGAATATTATCAAAAACTAATTGAGGCTTATGGATTTAAAAAAGAAGTAGATTGGATAGAATATAAAATTTTTGCCCCAAAGGAAATAAATGAAAGAGTAGATAAAATTGCTGAGGCTGTAAAAAAGAGATATGACTTAAAAGTTGTTAAGCCTACTAACTTGAAAAAATTTATTAAGGAATATAAAGACCAATTTTTTGACACACTCGATGCTGCTTATTCAAAACTTTATGGTGTAGTTCCTTTTTCTGATAAAGTAAAAAAGGCAGTTATACAACAATTCAATTTAATCTTAAATAAAGATTATATTTTAACAGTTTTTGATAAAAACGATAAAATGGTGGCTTTTGGACTAGCATTTCCATCACTTTCAAAATCAGTAAATAAAAGCAAGGGTAAACTTTTCCCTTTGGGAATATTTAGAATACTTAAACAAATTAAGGCACCAAATTCCATTGATTTGGGGTTAATTGCTGTAAGACCTGAATATCAAAATAAGGGAGTTAATGCAATAATTCTTTCTTATCTTATAAATGGTATGATAGAAAAAAATATTGAGTATGCTGAAACAAACTTGATGTTAGAATATAATTCAAAAGTTCAAACTCAGTGGGATTTATTTGAATACATACAACATAAGAAAAGAAGATGTTATGTAAAAAATATAAAATAAACTATTTAATAGATACTAAGTTAAATTTCTAAAATAAAAGACTTAGTTTTGTTTGTTAGTTAAAATTTTTAAGGTATTGAAAATTATTTTATTTAATTTTTATCATCTAAGTTTTTATAGTTCTCGTTAACAAATATTTTTAAAAAAATAAAGTCATAGAAAATAATCTATGACTTATTTTATTTTAATTTATTTTTTATTTATGCTTTTTATCATTATTATCATTTAATTTTTTTGAATGGTCAATCAACTCATTTTTCTTTCTATTTATTTCTTTTCTTTCTTGTGAAAGAATAGTTGAAGTATCTGTAATATATGTTTTAGCAGATTTTAGGTATTCAATCTGTGATAATAATTTGTTAGATTTTTTTGTAAATTCTACATATAAAGGTTGATTTAATACTTCATCATTAGTTTTTTGTTGTTCATATTCATTTTTTAAGACTTCGTATTCATTTTCCAAATTCTTTATTTCTTCATCTAGTTGAGCAATATTTTGCTCTCTTTGTTCTTTTAATTCTCTCTTTATTGAATTTTTATCTACTGTAAGAGTTGTTTTGCTATAACTTGAAGACATAACTTTATTTTCTTTTTTCTTTTTAGGAAGTCTACGAATTGAAAATCCTGCAATAGCAAATATTAAAGCAACTACAAGTAATATGGAAGAAACTAATAACCAAACATTTACATCAGTTGGGGAAGTTGTAGTTGAACTGCTTTCATCATCAGTTTCTGGTATTTCTATTTTATCTGAAACAATGGTGTTATAACTTGACTTCTTTTCGGCATAAGTTGTTTCATCAATATCTGTAACTTTTAAGTTATCAAAATATATTGTTCCTTTTGTTGTGTTTTCACTTGTCCCAATTCCTAGTAAAATCTTAACATCGACATCTTCTTTTGCAAGAATATACATTGAATATTTTTCCCAACCATTATTCTTAGTTGTTGAAACAATAATATTTGAGAAATAATTTCTATCCTCGTTTTTTTCTGTTTTTACAACATCTCCATTGTCATCAATAGAAACAAGTTCAAAGAAAGCCCCATACTTTTCTCCGTTTTGGTCAAGTGAGAAATTTGTTTTTATATAGACTGAAATTTCATAGTAAGAATTTGCTTTTAGGGAATAGGTATAATCGGTAATTATTGTTTGATAAGTTTTTGAGGAGTTAATTAATTTTAAAATATTTTGTGATTTTAAATCATCATATGTTCTTAACAACTCGTCAGAAGAATTTACAACTTGGAAAGAAGAACTATCATCTAATTTTTCATAAGTTGCGAAATTAGTAGAAGAATTATAAAATCTATTTTCATATAAATCGACATAAGCACACCCATTTTTTGTCATTGTGCTAATATCTGGCGTTTGGCTATCATCGTATTCTGCACAATCAAAAAAAGCAAAATTATCTGTATATGAACTATTGCTATAACCATTTACTCCAAGTTGTAAACTACAAGAAATAGCACTAATTCCGTTTTTAATATATACTGAATAAGTTTTCCACTCATTATTAGTATCAATATTTTGAATAGTTGTAAGGACATTTCCGTTGCTGTCAACAAGGTTTATAAATGCAGTTGAGCCATTTACCGTTTTAACACCAATAGACAATCTAACTATTTTTTGAGTAGAAGAAGAATTTGCACTGAGTGAAATTTTTGAACTTGTGAAATATGTGTCATAACTTGAAACATTTCTAATCATTAATACATTTTGATAATCATTAGTTGCCTTATCATAGTTATTTCCGTGATAAGCAGTGTTAACGCCAGGGTTTGTTGGATATCCATAATTAGCACTATCTACTATAAAATCAGTTGGATTAATTCTAATTATACCACTTTGAGAAGATGTAGTAGAATCTGAATAACTCCAATTTGAAGGGGATAGTGGATAGTTGCTATTTGTGTCTGTTATATTAGCAAAATTAAAATCTCCATTTAAAATTGTAGTAGTATCACTTGTGTTACTTGTAAAATCTAAAAGGGAAGATGTATCACAATCAGAAGAATTTATAGAAATTAAAGTGATATCATCTACAATAGCCCAACCAGAACAAGCCCCTAAACTAATCTTTAAACTAACTTTTTGGTCTTGTCTAACATCACCTTTTATATACATATAAACTCTTGTAAAACCGTTATAACTATTAAGGCCATTAGAAGAAACTTGATTGGAAAGTGTTACAGCCTCAATTTTTGCATCTTCATCAACAGTGTCATCATAAATAGGAGTAAGTGTAAAACTTAAACCATCGCCAGAAATGTTCCCTGTCTTTATTAAGAAAGACAATCTATAAACTTTATGTTGCTCGATTACAAAATAATTATCCTCACTTGTGGACAAAGAAGAAGTTGTAGAATCTTCGTTAATCATAAGCAAAGATTTTGTATTATTAGCAACATTTGTTTTTGCAATATTTTCATCAGTTACATCAAACAAATTATTTAATGTTGAATAAATAATTGAAGAATCATAAACATTTATACTAGATTTTACTCCACCAGAGATTGAACTTTTTACCCAATTTTCATCTAAGCCATTTTCAAAATTAAAGTTATTAAGTTGAAGTGATTCAATTTGACTGCCTGAATATTTGGAATTTAAGTCAACAATGTTTAAGGTAGAAGTTGAAGCGGTTTCGTAAAAATCAGCATTTGAAATTTCGTTTATAGTAATCTCATCATAAAATACTTCACCCTTTGAAGCAACATTTGAGTTAAAATTAAGAGTTATCGAAAAACTAGCCGTGCTAAATTCACTTGTTGCAACTAAGAAAGAATACTTAGTCCAAGTATTTGCACTAACTGCGGTAAATTGAGAAACACTATCTCCAAAGGTTGCGGAAATAGAGCCTACGGCACCATTTGCAGTTAAAGCCCACAATGATATTTCATAAAAAGATGCCTTAGATAGACTTACACTCTCACTAGTTGCACTAGCCTTTCCAGCATTATTTCCTGTTGACTTAAACATTAAAATGTTCTTATCATTACCGCTAAGATATTGTGAAATGCCAGGATTTGAAGAAAGCATAAAGTTATTATTTTCTTTAAAAGTATCTTCATCAACATTAATTACCCCAGCAAGAACATTTGCGTCATTTTTAATAGTCCAATTATAACCGCTAAGAGAGTAAGGAAGCCCTTTTTCTTTGCTTGAACCATAAGATCTAAAAGTATTGTTTGAAAGAGTTAAAGAGTTCTCATTAAAATAGGAATAAGCAAAGGCATTATTTTCTCTTAATGAAAAAATGAGCGTAATGTTGCCTATAAAGACAAGGGAAATTATAAGCAATAGAGAAAATAATATTTTTCTAGTAGAAATTTGAAATTTTTTCATAAAAAGTCCTTTTAATTATAGTTAAATATATATATTATACACAAAATAATGTAAATATAAACGACTATTGCATTATATAACAAATCTTATTAAATTGCAAATATTTTACTTTAAAAAGTGTTTAAAATAAAATAAAAATAGTTACAACAAGCCATAATATAGTTATGGACAAAAAACATAAAATCTTAATCTTTTTTTTATCATCTTGTTTTGTTGGAATTATCAATGGAATTTTTGGTGGCGGAGGGGGAATTCTTTGTATTCCCGTATTAAAGAATTTACTTAACTTTGATGAGAAACATGCACACTCAACGGCGGTTTTGATAATGAGTATAATAAGTATTCCAACGCTTATTATTTATTTAAGCACATTAACTTTTAGTTGGGGAGAAATTATGCTTGTAACAGTTGGAAGTTTAGTAGGAGGTATAATTGGTAGCAAATTATTAGGAGTATTTTCGAATAAAACTATAAACATTTTATTTATCATTGTCTTAATTTTAAGTGCTTTAAAAATGTTTTTTTAACTTTTTTACAACTAGTAAGACAAATAATTTTGTTTTGTAAAAAATCATATATAAACTATTGCAATTTTTTAAAAAATAAATATAAAAACTGTTGCAATCTTTTAGAAAATAATCGCAAAAATTAATAATTAAGATTGATTGTTAGTAAAAACCTAAATTATATAGTTATTAAATGTTTAGTTTGTTATTAAATTTTTAATTTGTTGTTAGATTTTTTATGATAGTGCATTTTTGTTTTATTTAGTTGCTTATGAAACTAAATTTAGTTTGTAATTTTTATTATTGTGCGTTTGTGGTTAGTCTGTTTTGTTATTAATATTTATTGTTTGTTATTTGTTATTGTTAGTTTTAGTTTATTGTTAGTTGTAATAAATTGTTAATTTTAATTAGTTGTTAGTTGTAATTAGTTGTTAGTTTGTTATTTAGCAAAAAAATAAAAAATTTAAAAATTTATAAAAAAGGAAAAATGTTATGTGGATAATTTTTATATTATTAGGTTTGCTGTCTGGGGTGCTAGGCTCAATGGGGCTTGGTGGCGGAACAGTTTTAATTCCGTTACTGAGTTTTGTAAATGTTACTCAAAAGAGCGCCCAAGTAATTAATATTTTTTCATTTATTGTTATGGCGTTTTTTATTCTAGGCTTTAATGTAAAAAAAGGTTATACAAAAGTTTTTGAGGCAGTTGTTTTTTCTTTTTTTGGACTTATCTTTTCTATAATTTCATCTCTATTTGTAAAAGACATAGATACGCATTATTTAAAGATAACTTTTGCTATTTTTCTACTAATTGTGGCTTTAATAGAAATAATTTCCTTTTGCAAAAAATACAAAAACAAATAAAATTCTTTACATTTTAGAACTATTATTGTAAACTAGTAACGAAAATTTCATGGAGGATTGAAATGGTCGATGAAAATAAATGCATAGGCTGTGCTTCTTGTGAAGGCGTTTGTCCTGTTCAGGCAATTAAGATGAAAAATGACAAAGCCCAAATAGATGAGAGCAAATGTATTAAGTGTTGTAGTTGCGAAGGGATTTGTCCTGTTGATGCAATTATAATTGAAGACGACAAAAAGGACGGAAAAGAAGACTAGTTTTTATCTTACTGAAAGAATAAGGAGTTTTTATTTTGGATAAGTTAGCAGTAATTGATTTAGGTAGCAGTAAAATAGATTTAATTTTAGCATCATATTTGCCTAGTGGTAATTTTACAGTTTTTGCAGAAATGAGCGAACCTGTCAAAATAGTGGATGACTTTGATGGAGAAGGTTTACTAAGAATTGCACGAAGCACTGAGGCAATCAATATTTTAAAAATGTATAAAATGGTTTGCGAGATTAATAAAGTAGACAACATAATTGCAGTCGGTTCAAGTAGTCTTAAAAATCTAAAAAACTATCGTAGTTTCTTAGATGAAATATATACAGTATGCGGTTTAAAATTCAAATTGTTAACAGTGGAAGAGGAAACTAGTGCTCTTTATAGCGGGGTTATTAATTCTATTGATGCTCCTAAGGCAGTAGTTATCAATATTAGTGGCGGGTCTACTAGGATTTTGCAGTATAACAGAAGAAATATTTTAAATCAAATTGTTATCCCTTGTGGGACTTATAGTATTGCAAAGGTTATGGACGAAGTTAAGGATACTAAAAAAGCCTGCGATTTGATGGTTGATAAATTTAAAAAAGAACTAGATAAAATTGAGTGGCTTAAAACTATTGAACCTGAATATATGTTTGTAGGTGTTGGAAATGCCTTTAATAATACGGCAACACTTTCAAGGAAAATTAGAAAATATCCCCTCGATTTAAATCATAATTATGTTTTAGATAGAGAGAATTTTAACAAAGTTTATGAACTTTTAACAACACTTGAAATTGATAAAACTAAAAAGGTAAAAGGTGTTTCTTCTGAGAGAGCAGATATATTTGCTAGTGGCGTTTGTATGATTAAGGCTTTTTGCGATACAGTTAATTGTGAAAATTATACAACTTCAATAAAAGGTATGAAAGAAGGTTTTATTTATAATACTGTTGTTAGTTCGACTACGGGGGATAAACCTGTCTCAGATTTATTGGGATTTAGTTTAGATAACATTTCCGCATTTTATGAAAGTGATTACAATAATTCTAAACATGTAACAGAACTTGCTTTAATTTTGTTTAGACAACTTAGAGTTTTGCATAAACTTCCACGAAGTTATGTAAAAGTTCTAAGAACAGCAGCATCATTACACGACTCAGGGCAGAGAATAAAATTTTATGACCACGAAAAGAATAGTTTTCATATTATTCTAAATTCCGAAGTTTTGGGGATAACTCATAGAGAAATTATTCTTGCAGCATTTGTAAGTGCTAGTCAAAATATCAACGATTTTTCCTTGACTGATTGGATAAGATATAAAGACATTTTGCTTGAAGAAGATTTAGATGCAGTCAAAAAATTGTCTATAATTGTTAGACTTGCAGAAGCACTTGATAAAACTCATAGGGGTATTGTTCAAGATGTTAGTTGTGATATTTTAGGCGACTCTGTTATTATGAAGACTATCGTTACAATGGACGCTTCAATAGAAATACGAGAAACTTTAAAATCTTCACAAGATTTTAGAAAAATTTATAAAAAATCACTTGAAGTCTTGTAGATTTTAAGTAGTTTAAATAGGTATTAAGTAAATAGAACTCTAAAATTGATTAAGAGTTCTATTTTTTGTTAATATTTAAAAATTTAAAAAATGTTGTTTTTTGTTTTTAATTAAATTATTATTTTGTTATAATAAGAAATAACAAAAGGATAAAATAATATGTCTACATATGAGATTTGTATTGATTTAGGTAGCGATTATACAACAATTTATAAAAAAAATACAGGTGTTGTGCTAAGAGAGCCAACTCTTGCTCTTGTCCAATCAGGTATAAAGGGGTTAAAGATTTTAAAAGTTGGGTTACAGGCTCAAAAGTATATAGGTAAGACAAGCAATAGTGAAATTTTTGTCCGCCCTGTTTTACAAGGTGTAATAAAAAATGTCGAACTAACAAAAAAAATCTTAAATATTTTTTTAACAAAAGTTATTGAATATAAGGTTGTAAAACCAACTATTAAACTTATTGTCCTTTTGCCTGTTTCACTAAGTAAGGAAGAATATGAAGACTATAAGAAAGTTTTTTATGGAATAGGTTTTGCAAAGATAGATTTTGTTTATAATGTTGTAAGTTGTAGTTTAGTGGACACTCCATATTTTAGTAATGGGAAGGCAACTATGCTCGTCAATATTGGCGCAGGTAAAACCGAACTTGCTACTGTTGTAAATGGTAAAATAATTAATGCATATTCATTAAATGTAGGGGGAAATTTGCTTGATGATAGTATAATTGAGCATATAGAAGAAACAAAAGATTGTATTATAAGTCATAAGACCGCTACAAAAATAAAAGAAGAAATAGGCTCTTTATACGAAACAGATAAGAGTAGTATTGAAGTTTTTGTGCAGGACAAAAATATAAATAATCAAATTACTAAAATAATCTATGCTAAGGATATATTAAAACCAATTTATGAAAATTATTTTAAGATTTTACAAACAATTCAAGCCTTCTTTAATGAGTGCAAGAGTGAAACGGCAGAAGATATAAGAAATGAGGGAATAGTTTTGTATGGTGGGGCATCTCAAATTGCGGGACTAGAAAAATTTTTTAAGAGTATTTTAAATTTATCAGTATTTGTGCTTGATAACCCTGAAATAATTGCTTTGAGTGGGTGTGAAAAATTGTTTAGTGATAATAGTTTTTTGCAAAAAATTGTTGATGAAAATTAATTTTTTTGACTTTATTTGTCGATTGTTAAAGAGTAGAATGTTAACGCATTTTACTTTTTTTTATACCTAATATAAAATTGTGAAAGAAAAAGGATAGGTAATTATGGCAAGAAAAATCGTTTTAACAAGTGGCAAAGGCGGAGTTGGGAAAACTACCATTTGTGCAAATTTAGGGGTAGCACTTGCAAGACTTAAAAAGAGAGTTGTTTTGGTAGATGTCGATATTGGATTAAATAATTTAGATGTTGTAACGGGAATTGAAAATAAAATTGTCTATGATATTGTTGATGTTATAGAAGGTAAGTGTAGAGTAAAACAAGCCTTAATCCAAGATATCAATTATCCCAACCTTTATATAATGCCATCTGCTCATTCATATAACAAATCACAGGTTACGGCAGAAAATGTTAAGAAAGTAATAGACGACTTAAATGACTATTTTGATTTTGTCTTAATTGATTGTCCTGCTGGAATTGACGAACCTTTTAAAAGAGCAGTGTATGGGGCAGATGAAGCACTTATTGTAGTAACTCCCCATTTATCAAGTTTAAGAGATGCAGATAAAGTTCTAATGCTACTAAACTCTTTTAACATAAGTGATTTTTCGCTTGTAGTTAATAGAGTAAGGGGTGATATGGTCTTAGATAAAGAAATGATTGATGCAAGAAAGATATCTGAAATTTTATCAGCACGCCTATCAGGTATTATCCCAGAAGATGACAACATAACTACTTTTTTATCAATAGGTAGAACTGTTAACAAAGGTTGCGAGTCTTTTAATGCTTTTAATATGCTTGCAAAAAACATCTTAGGAGAAACAAAAAAAGTATACGATTGCACAGAAAAATATAGGGGGTTTTTTGGTCTAGTAAAAAGATATATTAGGAGAAAAATTCAATGAAACTTGCTGAAAAAAGTGAAAATAGACTTAAAAGTATTATTAAAAAAGATAAGGGGAATCTTCCTGTTGCACTTATTTCTTTAATAAAAAGCGAAGTATATGATGTCATTAATAGTTATTTTTCTACTGATATTGAAGATGTTAAGGTAAAATATTTTGTTGATGAAAATGGCAAATATATTATTAATATAGAAGCACTATGTTCAAATATAAAGAAAATGAATTATTTGAGTTTTTAATTCATTTTTTTATTTTTTTTTACATACATTTAAAGTATGAAAACTTTTATTAAGAAAATTGGGACTTTTTTCAAAAAATATTTAACGCTTGTCATAATTGCCTTTATTTTTATGTTTTTATTTTTGTGTGATGTTACAAATTTAAAAGCGGGGAGTATGATTATAGATAATTTAAAAAGCATAGCAACGAGTTTTACTCCAACAACAGATTTGTTTGATGATGGTAGCGAAGTATCGTTCGTGTCTTATTTTTTTGGTATGAAAGCCCCAAATAAAGAAGAAAAAGCAGAATTTTATTATCCTACAAACAATGAAAACTTATCAACGACAGACGAATTTTTATCATATAATTATGATGGAATAATTACTAGTGTAGCAAAAGGCGTAGTTATTGCCGTTGGCTACACAACTAATAACGAAAAGTATATAGAAATTGAACACGAACAAGGATATGTTTCAAGGTATGTTGGTTTGTATTCTCTAGGAGTAGCAACAGGGGAAGGAGTAAATGCCTTAAATCCAATAGGAATATTGAAATCAGGCCAAAATTTAAAGATTTATATTCATAAAGATAACGATTTAGTCAAAATAAGTGAAATAGAATGGAAAAAATAAAGATAAAAGTCCACCCAACATTTATATTTTTTGCGTGTCTATTGATATATTTTGGACAAGGTTTTTTGTTTGTAAATTATCTAATTTGTATGTTTTTACACGAATTTGCACACGCAATAGTTGCTAAAAAATTAGGTTATAGTATAAAAAATATAAAACTTATTCCGTTTGGGATATGTCTTAATATGAAATCAAATGATATGCTCCCAAAAGATGAAATTAAAATTGCTAGTGCAGGGCCACTATTAAATATTTTTTTATGTTTAATTTTATTTGCTATATGGTGGATTTTTCCATCAAGTTATAACTACACATTTCTTTTTTGTTATGCAAATTTTGTAACATTTATTTTTAATCTTTTGCCCGCTTTTCCACTTGATGGCGGGAGAATATTAAAGGCATTTTTAAGGCTAAAAAGTTCTCAAAATAGTGCCATAAAGATATGTAAGATTGTGAGTATATTCTTATGTATTTTACTTATTTTACTTTTTATATTCTCTTGTTTTGTCAGTGTAAATTTAACTTATGTTTTTGTTGTTTTTTGTATTTCTTCTGGGATAATAGATAAAAGCGAGAATGAAAAATATTCTTTCATAAGATTTTCAAGTTCAAAAAAAGTTAGTAAAATAGTTAAAATAAAAAATTTGTATGTAAAAGAAAATGAAATGCTTTACAAAATTTGCAAACATATTGATAATTTTTCATATTTAAACTTATATATTTACGACCAAGAGGAACATTTAATCACCGTTTTAAGTGAAAAAGAATACTTTGACTTATTTATAACAAATAGTGCAACCTCCACTTTTAGCAGTGCTTTAAAACAGTTTAAAGGCGGTTTTTAGGTAAAAAATACCTAAATTTTAAAAACAAATTGTTAAAATCATTTAACTTTTATTATTTTATATTGTAAAATATTCTTATATAGAGAGGGAAAACTTTATGAAATATGTAAAGAATTTAGATGATTTTAAAAGATATACTTTTGAGTTTTTTGATACATTTTTACCACAGGACTTATCTGATAAAATGGTTAACTATCTCATTTTAGATTTGGGAGATAGAGAACAACTTATTAATAGTGTTATGCTTATAACTCAAAAAAATCCACCTAGTGAGAGTGCTGTTGTTGAGTTTGGGGAAGTCCTTTTACAAATTGTTGAAAATAGAGATTATTTAAAAAAATTTGTTGAACTTTTATTAATTACAAAATCTTATGAACAATTATCTGCCTTTTTAAATAGCATTTTTTCAGGTCAAATAGGCGATACAAAATATCATAGTCATTACCACGATTATACTATTTATCAAAGATATTTTGACAGGTTTATTGAAATTATAAATTATTGCGACATAGACAAGAGTTTGTTTAGTCCTTTTTTCCTTGAAATATTAGGTTGCGACCAAACTTCAAAGATGTTTGACTATAAAGAGCCACTAAAAGAATATTTAGATGTTTTTGTTACTGATGATAAGGACGATGAATTTGTTAGTGAACTCTTATTTGCTGGTAGTAAATTTAATAAAAATGACAAATTGGAATTTGATGATTTAAAGGCAATTAAAAATATTATCTATGATTATGCAACAAATGAATTTAATAGTTTAAAAATTATTAAACAAGTTTTATTAAAAAAAAGGCAAGAAAGTTACAATATTTTGGAAGAACTATTCAAAAATGAGGTAGATAATGAAAATATTGATGCTTTTAGGCTTGTTCAAATGCTTGTTGTTTTAAGCGAAGATAAATTTATTCAAAACAAATTAAAGAAGTTGTATGATGAAACTGATGATAAAAAAATAAAAGCATACCTTGAAAGAGAGTGTGGTTTTAATTCCTTAAAAAGATTTAGCAGTAAAGAGACATTTTTAATTTTTGTAGATAATAGTGTTAAACAAATACAAGAAAGGCTTTTTGGAGCAAGACTAAAAAGGTATTATGAAAAATATCAATTAGATAATACAGGTATTAATGGAAAAGTTTTAACTTTTGTTATGGAGTTTTTTAAAAGTAGGGAAACTGACAGTCAATTAAAAGATATCAAAAATTATTTTGAATTTGTTGACAAAGAAACACTTTCTAAGTTAGCCCGTGTTGTTTATGAAGTAGCAAAACATAGGTCAAGGTTGGTTGGTAGTAAATGGACAATTAGACTTATTGCCGTTTTTGGAGATATTGATTTAATTAAAGAAATGACCGCAGAAGTTAAATCTTGGTGTGAGCAAAAACAAAATCAGGCATATTGTAAATACTTTTTGTCTGTTATTGTTGGGTGCAAGAGAGATGACTTTATTCAAATTATAAAAGATTTAAAATCTGCTAATCTAACAAATAAACAACTTAAAATGATTGAAGAAGAATTAAAAACATTTTCAAATAACAATAAGGAAAATATCGAAGATGTTAAAGACAAGTTAGTTGAGAATTTTGAGTTTGATATAAACGGGCAAAAGATAATTTTGCTTAATAGTAAAGAACTTAGATTACAAATTAATCCTAACTGCAAGATTACATATTTTAACAACTCGACAAACAAACCTGCTAGAATAAAACCAAATGAAACATATCAAAATATCAGTTTAAAAGATTACATTAAAAGACTTGAAAAACACATTAAAGAACAAAAGAAAAGGCTATTTAATGCGTTTTTGGAGTTTAGAAACTATTCACCTGAAATGTTTAAAGAATGTATTTTAGATAATAATTTATTAAATTTTCTTTCACAACATTTGTTTTGGGGAAGATATAGGGGGGATAAACTAGTAGAAATTTGTTTATTAAAAGATAATAAACTTGTTCACGCAGCGGGCAATTTGGTCGTTGATAATTTTGACAATTATACAATAGCACTTTGTCAAGCAATGGATTGCGAAGATGTTAAAAATACTATTAGATATAAGATAGAACCTTTATTTAATCAATTTGATATGCCGATTTTCTCGCCTGATAGTTTAAGGCAAAATCTTAATTATGTTGATAACTTGAATGGAGTTTTTTGTAATGCTCAACTTTTTATTACTAGACTTCAAAAATTAAAATATAAGATTAACGATTTAGATTATGATAACAATTTTGGAACACTTGTTAAAGAAAATCAAAATCTTAATTTAGTCACTTGTGTGGAATTTAATAAAGTTAATTTAAAAAATTTAGATACAAGTACTACAATCTCTAAAATTAGATTTTATGACCTTAGTAGACAAATAAAAAACGGTAAAATATATAGTTTACAAAAAGCAAATGCACTTGAAATTAGAGAATTAAATCCTAAGGTTGTAAGTAATGAAATTGCACTTGTTTTACTTGCTTCTAAGAATTAGTTAATCGCCTCAATAATTTAACAATATATTTTATTAGTAGATTAATAAAATGTTAGCAATAAAAATTTCTAACAAGATATTTTTAGTAAACCATTTATCAATTATTTTAAAAATATTTTTAATAAATTCATTTAGTAACTACTTTCAAGTTGTTTGAGTTTCTAGTTTTAAAAAAGGAGTTCGTTATTTTTGTAAACTCCTTTTTCTCATATAATTTTATCTAAATATAATCTTATAAATTGACTGTGTTTTAAACTTTACCTATCAATATTCTCAGTAGGTAAAGTAGTATTTCTGCTCTCATCAGCAATTTTATTTTCATTTTGATTGTGATTAGTTTGTGAGTTATTATTTTTACTAACCCTATTTTTTAAAATGTTTCTTCCTTTTAATTTTTGTTTTTTGTTTGAAAGTTTGTTTTCTTTTACCTTTTTATTATTTTTTTTCTTTTCTTCTTCAAATGTTTCGTCAGATAAAGAAGACGAAAGATTAGTCTTGTTGTTTTCTAATAAAATATAAGGTTTTAACTTTTCAATATTGCTTTCTTCATATTCTAAAACTTTTTTACCAAATGTTAGCAAGTCTTTCTTGCACTTTTTGCAATCTGATAATACTGACATTAAATCTATTATTCCCATAGTAGAGCCAACAATATTGATGCTTGCTATTTTTCTATTTGATTTGTCCATAAGAGTTGCAAAATTCACACTTAGCCACATTCTTGCTTTAACAAAAAAGTTGTTATTTACAAGTTCAATATCGTGAATTTCCGCTAGGTCTTCACATTCCTCACTCATTGCATCATACTCTTTAAATTGGCTTTTAAGTTCTTTTTTTAACCTACTGTCATTTACTTTTTCAATGACATTATTAATTGATTGTTTTGCGGTTTGTAAATTTTGATATATCGCAATTAGTAAGTTTGAATTTAATTCTTTTTGAGTTTTTAGCATATTTATTTCTCCTAAGATTATTTTGTGCTAAAATCTTAAACATATGCAAAAATATTGATTGACAAATATTTTAATTTGTGCTATTTTTTTTGTAACCGCGTAAAAAAGGCTTTAAGAACTTTTGGTCGCCTTTATTTAGCGAGTTTGGAGGTTAAGGAGGATATTATGTACGCAATCATTTGTAGTGGTGGAAAACAATACAAAGTTGAAGAAGGTCAATCAATTGATGTTGAAAAATTGAATGGTCAAGTCGGAGATAAAGTTAACTTTGATGTTATGTTTTTTTCAGAAGGCAACAAGTTTGGTAAACCTGTTTTAAAAAATGTTGTTTGCGAAGCAGAAATTATTGCACAAGGTAAGCAAGATAAGATTGTTGTTTTCAAGTATAAGCCTAAAAAGAATGAAAGAAAAAAACAAGGTCATAGACAACCTTTCACCAGAGTTAAAATTTTATCAATAAAGCAGGCTTAATATATGACACATATTACTATTTCAAAAAGCAATGGGTTTATAAATAAAGTTGTTTGTGATGGGCACACTTCTTATGGTGTAAGTGGGGAAGATATAGTTTGTAGTGCACTTTCTAGCATAGTTCAAACTGCCGTATTGGGTGTTATGTTTGTAGCAGGTGTTAATGCAAAACTTGTAAGAGATGAAAAAAGAGGTTTTTTGTCTTTTGAAATTCCTAATAACTTGACTAGTTCTCAACAACATGATGTCGGTGTCATCTTAGATACTATGCTTTGCGGAATTAGTGATTTAAGAGAAGGTTTTTCTGATTTTATAGAATTGGAGGTTAATGAATAATGTTTATTATTTTACAATTATTTGCTCATAAAAAAGGTGGCGGTAGCACTAAGAATGGCCGTGATAGTCAGGCTAAAAGATTAGGAGTAAAGAAAAGTGATGGACAACCAGTTATCGCTGGTAATATTATAGTTAGACAACGCGGGACAAAATTTTACCCAGGCGAAAATGTTGGTCTTGGAAAAGATTATACATTGTATGCTTTAACTAGTGGTAAAGTTAAGTTTGAAACAAAGAGAGATAATAAAAAGTTTGTTAGTGTTGTCGAAGAAATCGCAAGTAAGAAAACTAAAACAAAAAAAGCAGAATAATTATTTGTTATAATATTTAATTTATCTTTAAATCTTAGAAGTTTTTTCTAAGATTTTTTTATTTTAGATTATTAAATTAAAAAAATTATCAATTAAAAAAATAATTAAAATAAAAATAATTAAAATAAAATTAATTAAACAAAGAATTAATTAAATTGAGAAATTAATTGTATTAATTATCAAAATTTTAATGAGTATAATAAATTACTAATCATAGAAAAAAATATAATAAGATTGGTCAGTGTATTAATTGAAAACTAATATAAAATAAGTTTGATGAAATAATATTATTTTTAGGCGTGATTGATTTTAATTGATATAGCCAAATTAAATCTGTAACAAATATAGAAAAACGGGCAAGGGGGTGCTAGTTTTCAACTAGCCCGTTTGCTCTGCAAACACGATTTTTAAACAAGTTTAAAAATCTCCCCCTTGCCCAACCAACTCATACCAACTCATACCAACTCATACCAAACTAATTAATCTAAACAAACAAAACAATAATCTCAGTTAAACAATTCTAAAAAAATAGGTTATTTCATATACATTTATATGATTGGTGGTGAAAATGCTAAGTTTTTTAGATGAAATTACTTCTCTTAGTGGTTTGCCTTTTGACTACATAAACAATGGTTTTAGAGTTATTAATTTAAGTAATAAGGCGGTATATATTGAAGGTTTTACGGCATTAATTGATGTTACAAATTTTGAGATAGGAGTTAAACTTAAAAAGGGTGTTGTAAAACTTTTAGGCGACAATTTAAAAGTAAAAAATATGAATTTGCAAACTATTATTATTACAGGCGACATAAAGTCAGTTGAGATTTGTTAGTGGGGTTAGAAAGTGTTTTATAGAAATTCGGTTACAATTTATGTTGTAAAAGGGCTTAATTTTAAAAAGTTTTTAAATAAACTTCAAACTGACAATATTGATATTTTTAAACTTGAAAAAAAAGATTACAATAGTTTTATTATAGGAATTAAACAAAAAGACAAATCAAAGTTTTTAGAAATTTCTAAGAAATTTAATTATGAAGTATGCGAAGAAAAGGTCCCATTTAATTTAAAAGTAATTAGACTTATTAAAAATAACATTGCAATAAGTCTTTCTTGTTTAATTTTAATTTTTTCAATATTAACACTTAATAATTTTGTGCTTAGAGTGGAAATTTTTGGGCTTGAAAATATTACAAAAAATGAAATTTTACAAGTTTTAAATGCTAACGGATACAAAAAGGGGAAGTTAAAAAGTAGTTATGACCTTGATAGTATTGAGAAAGTTTTAGTAAGCAACTTAGATAAAGTTAGTTTTGCTTCTGCAATTATAAAAGGAAATACATTAGTTGTTAATGTTAATGAAAAAATTGATAATAGCGACTACATTTATGATTATCAACCAATATTGGCTCCTTTTAATTTAATTTTAAAAGAAATTAATCTTTTTTCTGGGACATTACAATATAAAGTCGGTGATGTTGTTAAACAAGGGGAAGTTATTGTTGTGCCTGCCATTGTCTATGAAAACGAAATAACCCTTTCAGTTCCAGCAAAGGCAACAATTAAGGCATATGTTGAAGTTTCTTATAATTTTGAATTACCTATTAATGTAAGCGTCGATGAAAAGAAAAAAGTTATTGAAGAAAATCAAAATAAGTTGTATAATATGCTATGTGATTATGAAATTGTTTCTAATCCTGTCTTTGATTTAATTGAAAAGGCAGAAGATGATATAATTTTATCAACACTATATTTGAAAGCGGTGATTGTTTTTTAAGATAAATTTACCAAAGAAAAAAAGGAATTTAAGATGATTATAAATTTTAATGATTATGCTATTACAAAAGAATATAAGAAATTAATTTACAAATTGATTAAAACTGCTAATAAATATTCTAAATTTAATCAAAGGAGAATTCAGTTCGACATAAGTTTTGTTGATAAAGAACAAATTAGGTTATTAAATAGAGAACAAAGAAATATAGATAAGGCTACCGATGTGCTTTCTTTTCCTACATTAAATTTAAAACCACTTATGAAGATAAACATTAAAGATTATAAAGACGATATTGACCAACAAACTAAGCATTTGATGCTTGGAGATGTGATTATTTGCGACAGTGTTGCTAAGAAAAATGCTAGCGAATATGGTCATAGTTATGAAAGGGAGTTGTGTTATTTAATAGTTCACGGTTTTTTGCATTTAATTGGTTATGACCATATGCAAGAAGATGACAAAAAGGTTATGAGAGCGCTCGAAGAAGCAATTTTAAGAAAACATAAAATAACAAGGGAAAAAAATGAAGATTAAATGCGGTTTTGTTGCCATTATTGGCAAGCCAAATGCTGGTAAAAGCAGTTTAGTAAATTCAATTATAAAAGAAAAAGTTTCCATTGTTTCGCCAAAGCCACAAACAACTAGAAACAATATTCTTGGTATTTATAATTCAAAACATAGTCAAATTGTCTTTGTTGATACTCCGGGTATTAATAAAAGTTCAAGCGGGCTAGATAAGTTTATGCAAAAAAGCATAAAAGGGGCAGTAAGTGATGTCAATATTGTCGTTTTAGTTGTGGATATAAAAAAAGGGGTTACAAAACAAGAAATTGACCTTATTGACAGTTACTATAATAAAAAAGTTCCATTAATTTTAGTGCTTTCCAAGGTTGACTTAGTTGGAAAAGATTTTGTTGTAAATACTTTACAAAATATGAAAGATATTGCTTGTAAATGCGAAATTGTCCCTTTGTCAAGTTTGAAAAATACAAATATTGACACTTTTATTGAGTTAATTGAAAGTAAACTACCAGAAGTTGACGAAAGTATGAAGTTTTTTGATGATGATTTATATACTGATAAACCTTTAAACTTTATTGTCGCTGAAATAGTTAGAGAAAAGGCCCTTTATCTATTAAATGATGAAATCCCTCACGGTATTGCAGTAACTGTGGAAAGATTTGAAGAAAAAGAAAATATTGTTGATGTTGATGTAGCCATTATTTGTGATAAAAACTCTCATAAAGCAATAATTTTAGGTCATCAAGGTCAAATGCTAAAAAAAATTGGGCATAATGCACGAATTAGTATTCAAAAAGTAGTAAGAAAAAAAGTTATGCTAAATATTTTTGTAAAAGTTAAGCCAAATTGGAAAAATAATTTGGAGTTTTTAGATACTCTGGGTTATAATGTAAATGAAACATAGTATAAATTTATGTTATTTGAAATAACCTATATTTATAAGATGTTTTAAAAGAGGGTGATTGTTATGGCTAGTGATGAAGATAAAAAACAAAATGTAAATTTAGGTAAGGTCTGCGAGGACTTGTTTTATAGTGGACAGGAATGTTTTAAGGGCAAAATAGGTATAAAAAATTTGGAATGTGCATTGACAATGCCAGAAAAAGAGTTTGTTGAAACTTTTGAAGAAAAAAATAATTTTAATATTTCTAATAAAGATGATGAACCTGAAATGAGTATGTAATAAGGGCTTTGTGCTGTAAAAATTTCTGCAAGGAAAAATTTTTACTGTGAAATTTTAAGGACTTAAAATTTCACACAAAAGTGGAACTTTTGGCACAAAGTCCGTTTTAATTAGTATAGTTTGATACCATTTAATATGTTTTTTGTTTCATACATATTTCGTTTAACAAAGAAACAATTAATTAAAAATAATAAGTAGAGTAGGTATTTTTAGTTTGTGGATAAGATTGTAAGAGGAATTGTCTTAAAGACAATAGATTATAAAGAAAATGATAAAAAATTAACTATTTTAACTTTGCAAGAGGGAAAAATTCAAGTAACTGCAAGGGGAGCAAAAAAGGCAAACTCTAAACTAAAAGCCTTTTGTCAAAGTTTTTGCTTTGCAGATTTTGAGTTAACTCAAGGTAAAGCGGGGTATATTTTAACAGGAGTTAGGAGCATTGATACTTTTTTTGATTTAACTAGTGATTATGACAAGTTTTCCTATGCTATAAGTATACTAGAAATTTTAGATAAAATATGTATTGAAAATCAAGTCTATGATGAACTTTTTTTTAATGCCCTAATTTGCATAAAAGATATATGTTATAGTCAAATAGAACCGAGATTATTGTTATGCAAGTTTTTAGTTTATGTTCTATCAAGCGAAGGTTATGATTTTAATCTAAATGAATGTTCAAATTGTAAAAAACCTTTAAAAAGTGAAAAATTTTTGAATTTATCTAGTGGTGAGATTGTTTGTAGTGAATGTAAGGGTGGAGATTTTGTTCAAGTTGAAAATGGAGTTTTTTCCACTTTAAAGATAGTTAGTCAAAATAGTTATGATAACTTAAATACTATTAAGATTTCAAAAAAGATTTTAGATAAAACATTATTTTTGCTTATTAAAAATTTTTCAAATAGATATGAAATGACACTAAATTCTCTTAAATTTTAATTAAAATGTTTAAGAGAATTTTTTTATAAAAAAATAAGTAAATTTTGTCAAAATTTTATTAAAATCTCCTTGCTTTTATTTTAAAAGTGATATAAACTTATCTTCGTGAAATTTTTAGTTAGGAGTTAAAAGATGGCAAAAAAGTATGTTTATTTGTTTAGCGAAGGTAATGCTAAAATGAGAGAAATCTTGGGAGGTAAGGGTGCTAATCTTGCTGAAATGACTGCACTAGGGCTACCTGTTCCACAAGGTTTTACAATTTCGACAGAGGCTTGCACAAAATATTATGAAGACGGCAGGCAAATTAATGATGAAATTCAATCTCAAATTATGGAATATATAGCAAAGATGGAAACTATAACGGGTAAAAAATTTGGAGATAAAGAAAATCCTCTTTTAGTTTCTGTTCGTAGCGGAGCAAGGGCTTCTATGCCTGGTATGATGGACACAATTCTTAATCTAGGTTTAAACGAAGATGTTGTTAATGTTATAGCAAAAAAATCTAATAATCCAAGATGGGCTTGGGACTGCTATCGTAGATTTATTCAAATGTATAGCGATGTAGTTATGGAAGTTGGTAAAAAGTATTTTGAACAACTTATTGACCAATTAAAAGAAGAAAAGGGCGTAACTCAAGATATTGAACTTGATGCTGATGACCTTAAAAGACTTGCTAATTTATTTAAGGCTGAGTATAAAGAAAAAATTGGTAGCGATTTCCCTGATGATCCAAAGGAACAATTAATGGGAGCAATTAAGGCTGTTTTCCGTTCTTGGGATAATCCAAGGGCAAACTATTATAGAATGCAAAATGACATTCCATATAGTTGGGGAACTGCTGTAAATGTTCAAATGATGGCTTTTGGTAATATGGGAGAAACTTCTGGGACAGGTGTTGCATTTACAAGAGACCCTGCAACGGGTGAAAAGAAGTTAATGGGTGAATTCCTTATGAACGCACAAGGAGAAGATGTCGTTGCTGGTGTAAGAACTCCAATGCCTATTTCAAAAATGGCTGAGATTATGCCTGAAGTATATAAACAATTCCAAGAAATTTGTAATACACTTGAAAATCATTACAAAGATATGCAAGATATGGAATTTACTATTGAAGATAGAAAACTTTATATGCTTCAAACAAGAAATGGTAAGAGAACTGCCCGTGCTGCTATAAAAATTGCTTGCGATTTAGTTGATGAAGGTATGATTACAGAACAAGAAGCATTGATGCAAATTGATCCAAAAAGTTTAGACTCTTTGCTTCACCCTCAATTTGATCCTAAGGCTTTAAAAAAGGCTCAACCTATTGCTCAGGCTCTTGCTGCTTCGCCAGGTGCTGCTTGTGGTGCAATTGTTTTTACCGCAGAAGATGCAATTGAAAGAGGTAAGAATAAGGAAAAAGTTATTCTTGTCCGCCTTGAAACTTCACCAGAAGATATCGAGGGTATGCATTATGCACAAGGTATTTTAACCGTTCGTGGTGGTATGACTTCTCACGCTGCCGTTGTTGCTCGTGGTATGGGTGCTTGTTGTGTTTCTGGTTGCGGGGAAATCAAAATGGACGAAGAAAATAAGTGCTTTACTTTAAACGGTAAAGTATATAAAGAAGGAGATGTCATCTCCCTTGATGGTTCAACAGGTAAAATTTATGGCGAAGAAATTAAGACTGTTCCAGCAAATACAAATGATGGCGATTTTGGTAGAATTATGGCTTGGGCAGATAAATATAAGGCTTTAACTGTTAGAACTAATGCCGATACTCCAAACGATGCTAAACAAGCAAAATCTTTTGGTGCACAAGGAATTGGACTATGTAGAACTGAGCATATGTTCTTTGAACCAGATAGAATTGCCGCTATTAGAGAAATGATTTGTTCTGATACTGTTGAACAAAGAGAAAAAGCTCTTAATAAACTTGAACCTATGCAAAGGGGAGATTTTGAAAAATTATATGAAGCCCTTGAAGGACTTCCTGTTAATATTAGATTTTTGGATCCACCATTGCACGAATTCGTTCCTCAAACAGAAGCAGATATTGCTTTACTTGCAAAATCTCAAAATAAAACAGTTTCTCAAATAAAACAAATAATTGCTTCTTTACACGAATTTAACCCAATGATGGGACACCGTGGTTGCAGACTTGCTGTCACATTCCCAGAAATTGCTAAAATGCAAACCCGTGCTGTAATTAGTGCCGCTATTAATGTAAATAAAAAGCACCCTTCTTGGAATATTGTCCCTGAAATTATGATTCCTCTTGTTGGTGAAGTAAAAGAACTTAAATATGTAAAAAGCGTTGTTTGTGAAACCGCTGACGAACTTATTAAGAAAGCAAATGTAAATATGAAGTATAAAGTTGGAACTATGATTGAAATTCCTCGTGCTGCTGTTCTTGCTGGCGAAATTGCTAGCGAAGCAGAGTTCTTCTCATTTGGGACAAATGACTTAACTCAAATGACTTTCGGTTTTAGTCGTGATGACGCAGGAAAATTCTTAGGTTCATATTATGAGAAAAAGATTTATGAATTTGATCCATTTGCTAAACTTGACCAAAATGGTGTTGGTAAACTTATTCAGATGGCAGTAAAGGCTGGTAAAGAAACTAGACCTGATATCCATATGGGTATTTGTGGCGAACATGGTGGAGATCCATCTTCAATAGAATTTTGCCATAATGTTGGACTTGATTATGTTTCTTGTTCTCCATTTAGAGTTCCTATTGCAAGACTTGCAAGTGCACAAGCAAATATTAAAAACCCAAGAAAATAATTTTTGATTAAAAATTAATTATATTAAGAAGAATTTTGTGTGTTAAAATTTTAAGCCTAAAATTTTAACTGTAAAGTTTCAAAAATTTTTGAAACTTTACACAAAAGTTTCACTTTTGACACAAAATTCTTTTTTATTGTAATAGTTTTTTAGTTGAGTTTATTGAATAGATTTTCTACTGTTATTAGGTTATAGAAGACATTGTTGGTAAAGAATTATCAATTTTTTTCATAAAAAACTTAATAAAATAATTTTGACAAAATCTAAAAAAAGATTTGACACATTATTAAATTTTTCTAAACTATTATGAATTTAGTATAATAATTATTGTAATGGCATTTATAGTTTTTAAAGGGCTTTATAATGTATATAATAAATTAAATAATTAAATAATTTAATATAAATTTGCAGAAAATATAGGCAATTAGGAGAAAGGTTATGTTCACTAATAAAAAAGTAATGATAACAATTTTTTCAGTATTTTCAATATTGATAGTTGGAATGATTGCTACAATAATTGTTTTTGCTTCACAAATACAAAATATTACAAGTGATATAACTATTACATATGTAGCAAAAGATATAAGTGGGAGCCTTAGTGCTAGTTATCAAATAGGGGATAATGGTAGCCCCGTTTCTCTAATTAAAGCGGGAACGAGTGAAACTAAGATAACTTTTGATGCTAGTGAAGGTAATGTAAACGGTAGTTTAGTCCCACAAAATGAATTGGAATTAACATTTGAAGATAGTTATGTTTTATTTGAATATGAATTTGAGAATTATGGTGGTAAGCCATACTATGTAACTCTAAGTTATGCAGATACAAATAATGATGACACAAATATAAAAGTGGAATATTCACTAGATAAGAATAGTTCATTTTCGACAAGCCCTGTTGTAGGAACTATTCCAGCAGCAATAAGAGAAAATAATGAAATGCAAGGTGCAGGCACACAAAGTTATTACATAAAACTATCAATACAAGACAATACAAAAGATGCTCTTTTCTCAGGCAGATTTGCTTGGACTCTATCAAACGAAGAACCTGAAGCAGAATTATTAAATGGAACTTCTTTTTCATTTTTATATACAAACGAGATACAAAATACAATAGAAGTTTCTAGTGTAGAGTTTAAAGTAGGGAATGGAGAAAATAAAGAAGCTTATATGGTTCCTGATGAAAGACCTTTCTTTATATTAGCAGATAATGAAAAATCAAATGAATATATAAATGCCACTCAAAATAGTTTAGTTTTGCCGACTGATTTTTATAGTATATACTCTGATGCTCCATTTGTTGAATTTGAAGTGTCAATAAAAAATATTAGTGAAAGTCCAATTAATCAAATAAAAACATATTATTATAATTTATATGATGCAAATGGTAATTATAGTGAAACGATAGAAAATATGCTAGATGCTAATGTAAAACTAGAAGTTTCATTGGATAAATCTTATTGGTATGACATTCCTTTAAATGATTTAATGGGGGGAGAAGATGCTGTTGTATATTTACCGTGTGATTTACAAATAGGTGAAACAACAAAAATTTATTATAGACTAACAATTTTGGATATAACTAAGGATTATGATTTCTCTGGGGCTATTCTTTTATAAATTTATTTCTTATATTGATTTTATAAAAGATAATTTATAAAATTGTTTTAATATTTTAATAAAAATAAATTTTTTTTAGCAGTTTAAATTTTTTGTTTATTTTTAATTAAATCTGATATTGCAGATAAGAGGATATTGAGTTCTTTCTTTGTGTTTTTAAAGGATAAACTTACTCTTACCATACCTATCTTTGTTGTATTGTAAAATTTGTGTGTAAGTGGGGCACAATGAAGTCCTCCTCTTGTTGCTATGTTATAATTTTTGTCTAAAAATTCGCATACTTGTATTGAATCGTAACCGTTTATATTAAAACTAATTACGCCATTTTCATAATTTTTTGTATAAATAGTTAGATTTTTATTATTTTTTAAATTATCATATAAATATTTTGAAAGGTCATTAATTTTTTTATTGATTTTAACAAAATGTTTTTCTATATAATTTATCCCACTAAACAAGGAATAAATTAGGGAAGTTGATTGAGTTCCGCTTTCAAAAGACTCAGGCGGGGTAAGTGGTTGCATAAGGTTATCAGACTCCGTTCCTGTTCCGCCAAAGATTATAGGGCGGGGAAGTTCTTGCGAATTAATACAAAGGCACCCAATACCTTGTGGGGTTAAAAAACCTTTATGCCCCGAAAATGTTAAAAAATTAATATGGTCTTTTTTCATATCTACTTTAATATGCCCAACACCTTGTGCATTGTCAAGTAGGAAGAGTATTTTGTTGTCGTTACAAAATTTTCCTATATTTTGATAATCGTTTTTATTGCCTGTTACATTTGAAATGCTATTTACACAGACTAAAAATGTGTCCTTTTTTATATTTTTTTTAACATCATTAACCGTTATAAACTGTTTATTTTCTGGGTAAATGATAGTTAATGAAATTTTACCTTCTTTTTCTAACTCGCTAAGTGGACGCAAGACAGAATTATGCTCAAAACACGAACAAACAACATTACCTTTTTTCTTTTTTGCAAGTCCTTGCAAGACTAAATTTAATGCTTCGGTGCAATTTTTTGTAAAGATAACATTTTCTGGTTCAATATTCCCAAAATACTTTGCAATCTTTTCTCTTGTTTTCCAAATTAACATAGAATTTTCTATGCTTAGTTTATGTCCGCCACGACCAGCATTTGCACTTTTGATTAAAGTTTTTAAAAATGATAGTTTAACGCAAAAAGGTTTGTAATGACTAGTTGCCGCATTATCAAAATATATTAGTTTCATTTTTTACCTCTATAAAATCATAATATGAAGTCAAATTTAAAAAAGTTTTATTTTTATTGTGCATTTTTTGTAAACTTTTTAATATATTGATTTGTAGGGTTAAAAAGGGAGAGTATTATGTCTTACTATCTTATTGTTTTTAGGGCAAGGTCTGAAACGATGAAATTTTCTTCAATTATATCTTCTTACGGCGTCCCAACAAACATTGTAAATACTCCTAGACAAATCAGTGTCGCTTGTGGAATTTCTGTCAAAATACCAGAGAAAGCACTTTCCTTAGCACAAGACATTTTAAAAAGACGACAATTTTACACTTGTGCAGGTGTTTACCTTGAAAAAAATGATAACTATATTAAGGTTTAATTTCTAAAAATTATTTTTATATTTATTTGCTATAATTTTTTTATTAATTTAGTTTAATTTAATAAAATAATTGAGTTTTTAATTATATAATTTAAAAGTTTAAAAATATCAATATTAAATTATTAAAAACTTAATATCAAAGAGAATGTTATTAACATTTTCAATTCTTAAATTTTAAAATTACTTGTTAGAAATTTCTAAAAAATATTATTTTCTTAATTCTAAAAAATATAAAGGGACAATACATTTTTGTAATGTTCTTTTTGTCTTTTATTTGTAATAGTTTAATTCATTTATTTTATATTTTTTATATTTAAAATTATTAATTTGTGTTTTTTTAAAATGAAAACTTTTTTAAAGTTCTTTAAATTTTTATTATTGTGTGTTAAAATTAAAACGGAGTTTAAAATGAATACAAAAGCAAATGAAGTTTTTAATAGTCTTGTTTTGCGTTTTGGAGATGCGGAGTGTGAACTAAGGCACGAAAACAATTATCAACTTATAGTAGCAGTAATTTTATCTGCTAGATGCACTGATAAAAGGGTAAATATTATAACACCTAATTTATTTGAGAAATATCCAACACCAAAAGATTTAGCGAATGCAAATAGTTTTGAGTTGGAGAAAATTATTTATTCTTGTGGATTTTATAAAAACAAGGCAAAAAACTTAATTTTGATGGCAAAAGATTTAGTTTATAGGTATAATTCAATTGTGCCAGAAAATTATGAAGATTTAATTTCGCTTGCGGGAGTAGGAAGAAAAACAGCGAATGTTGTTTTGTATGTAGGTTTTAAAAAACCAGCAATAGCAGTTGATACTCATGTTTTTAGAGTTTCAAATAGATTGGGACTTGTAAAAGCAAAAACTCCATTACAATGTGAACTTTCATTGCAAAAACTTATAGATAAAGATAAATGGGGCAGATTTCACCATTTGCTTGTATTATTTGGTAGATATATTTGTAAATCACAAAATCCGTATTGTGTAGATTGCGAGTTTAAAAGTATTTGTAAGTTTTATAATGGAAAATTAAAGTAAAAACAAGAATAAGTGCTTTAGGTTCTAATTCTAAGTTGTTTAAAAATTAATGTTTTAAGTTTTTATATAGAGATGTAATTAGTAATAATTGTAGATATCTTTAAATTATAAATTATTAAAATTAAATATTGAATAAACTAAAGAATTAAGTATAAAGCAAAAATTTTACTAAATAATAAATATGAATTTTGATAAAAAATTTAGACAGGAAAACTTTATAAATATTTAAAAATAAATAAAATTATATGTATTTTTTAAAAGATTTGAAAGTAATTTTAATTTAATTATTCATAACAAAGAAGAAAAAATTTGTTTTTATTTTTTTAACTTTATATTATACTAACTAAAAAGGAAAAATATTATGTTTATTGATAATGTTAAAATTTATATAAAAGCAGGCAATGGCGGGAAAGGCGCAATTTCGTTTAAAAGAGAAAAAGGTATTCCAAATGGTGGCCCTGATGGCGGTAATGGTGGCCGTGGGGGAAATATTGTTTTTAGAGCAACAAGAGATTTGAATAATCTTGTTAATTTTAGATTTCACTCCCATTTTAGAGCAGAAAATGGCGAGGCTGGCGGCAGTAATAATAAGATTGGAAAGAGTGGGAAAGATTTAGTTATTAATGTCCCACAAGGAACAATTATTAAAGATGCCGAAACCGATAAAGTAATTGCTGACCTTTTTTACCTTGATAAAGATTATGTAATTTTAAAAGGGGGGAATGGCGGAAAAGGAAATAATTTTTTTAAATCTCCAACAAGACAAGCCCCACATTTTTCAGAAACAGGTGAAGTTACAAAAGAATATGCTATTAAACTTGAACTTAAAACAATCGCAGATGTAGGTTTGATTGGTTTTCCAAATGTTGGTAAAAGCACCCTTTTATCAGTGATTTCAAATGCAAAGCCTAAAATTGCAAATTATCAATTTACAACACTTAGTCCAAATCTTGGTGTTGTAAATTATTATGAACATAGTTTTGTTGTTGCAGATATTCCAGGGCTTATAGAAGGTGCTAGCGAGGGGCAAGGGCTAGGACACGAATTTTTAAGACATATTGAAAGAACAAGGCTTCTTGTCCATATTGTAGATATTTCTTCACAGGACGGGAGAGAGCCTTATGAAGACTATTTAGTTATTAATGAAGAATTAAAAAAATTTAACGAAAAACTTTCACAGTTGCCACAAATTATTGTTCTTAATAAAATTGATAGAGTAAAAGATTATTTTAAAGTTGATGAGTTTAAGTATAAACTTAACAATAAAAAAGCAAAAGTTATTTGTATTTCTGCACTAATTAAGGAAAATATTGAAGAACTCATAAGAACTATATGGCAAGAACTTGAAAAACTTCCACCACAAGTTCCATTAGATGTTGAAGAATTTGGATTTGATAAGAAAGACATCACAGCAATAGATATCAAAAAAGTTGAAAAAGATGTGTATGAAATAAGCGGTGGATTTATTGAAAATATCTCTCGTGGAATTGTCGTAAATGATTATGAGTCGCTATCATATTTTTGGAAAAGATTAAAAAATGATGGAATAATAAGTATGCTTAAAGAAAAAGGTTTAAAAGATGGCGACACTATTAGAATTGGTAAAGTCGATTTTGAGTATATAGAATAATTAGAAATAAAAAAGGGAAGAAAATGGTTACATCAAAAGAAAGAGCAAAATTAAGGGGACTTGTTTCAACAGAAAATTTTGTCTGTCAAATTGGTAAAGAAGGTCTATCAAAAAGTTGTGTTGAAAGTATGGACCTTGCTTTGAAAGCAAGAGAAGTAATAAAGGTTAGTGTCCTACAAAATTGTGATGAAGATATAAAAAGTCTTGCTAGTAATGTTAGCAATCAATTAGGCTGTGAAATAGTTGGAATTGTAGGTAGAAAAATTATTTTATATAGGTTTAGTAAAACTCGTAAAACGCATATTTTAGATTAAATTAATAATGTAGTTTTTTAAATTTAAAATAATGCAACATATGATTTTTTACTATAACTAAATTTTTAAAAGAGGTCATTAGTGGCTTCTTTTTTATTTTGTTTACACATAATTGATAAAAAAAACATAATTGAACTCATTATCACATAATAAATGTTATATCTAACTATAAGGGAACATAGAAAAATTAATAAACCACTTATAAAGTAACTTTTTGATTTTTTTCTATCAAGACTAATTTTTATTAAACTTTTGAATTTAATTTTTTCAATATTTTTAACTTCAAAAAGTTTTTTAGGAAAAATTTGAGATTTTTCAAAAAAAAGTGAACATATTTGATTTTTTTCAAATACTTTTACTTTTATTTCTTTTATATTTTCAAAAAATAACTTATCTTTTGAAGAGCAACCACAACATAAAATGGATAATTTTTCAATTTTGTTTTTTATTGCAAAAAGTATTAGTTTTAATGCATTTTCTTGTTTAAGTAGTTGAGATTCAAAATCAAAACTTATGGCACTTGTTTTATCACTTTCAAACATCATAAAATTAGAAAGTCGAGTTTTAATAGGTTTCTTATCTTTTAATATTTTTGAAAATAGTTCAAAATTTTCTTTTTTTGAATTAGTTATTAGACTTAACATATATAAATCGTAATTTTTATCTTTACCCACATTTTTTGTCTTTTTTGTGCCAAAGAAACTTTTGTAGATAATTCTTGCAATATTTATTGCAACTAATAACGAAAGACTGACAATAAGTGCAATTATTCTTTTCTTTAAAATGAAATTGCTCCACGCAAATAAAATTAAAAATAAGGCAACATTAAAAAATATAAAATCAAATATTGACGATATCTTTATTTTTTCAAAACGCTGTTGAATTTTTATCATAACTTGATTATTTACTTTTATATATTAATTAAACAGATTTTCTCTTTTACTTGTGTTTTTTTACACAATGTTGTATTATGATTATGAAGTTGGTGTGATATGGTTTATAGTGATAGAGTAGTTAAATTGTGTGCTTTGCTTGATGATAAAAAAGCAAAAGATATTGTTGTAATTTCTAATTTTAAAAAACCTAATAGTGTTGTTGATTATTATATTATCGCAACGGGGGATAGTATAACTCATATTAGGGGAATTGCTGATTATATTCTTCAATACTCTTTGCTAAATAAAAATGAATTTGAAAGAGAAGTAGTCAAAGAAGGTCTTGGATATACCGATTGGATAGTTTTAGATTGTGATGATGTTTTTGTTCATATTTTTACGCAAGAAGAAAGAGAAAAATATTCGTTACAAAAATTACTCCACGAAAATGGTAATACTGTAACATATAAAAAATTGTTAAGCATAATTAGACAACAACAAGAAAAGCAACAACAACAAGAAAAGCAAGAGAAAAAACAAGAAAAAAAAGAGTTTAAAAAAATTACAAAATCAAAAAATGTAGAAAAACAAAAAGATAAAGTAGAAAAAGATAAAAACACTAAATAGGGAATTCTATTATGGAGATAGTTAATTTTTTTCAGTCCATATCAACTTTAAAATATCTATCCTATTTTTTTGATTTTATTGGCTCTGTTCCTTTTTTTTGTATATTTTTAGGTTTTGTCTTTTTATTTATTAATAAAAATCACAGTTTTAAATTGGGATTATTTTTTGGGACTTCATTTATTGTTGGAGGGCCTTTTTTAGGTCTTGCAATTAATTCTAAGCAACCTTTTTTGTTAAGTGACAAATTGTTTACTTTTAATCAAACATTATGTTTTGGTTCAAATCCTAGTGTTGAGATGATGACTTCTTGTGGGTTTTCTTGTTACGGAGTTAATAATACAAAAGGTAAAAAAAAGATTCTAATTATATTCTTATCTATTTTTTTGCTTGCTATGATAGATATTAGCAAATTATTTTTTGCAAAAAATTTTTTATTAGATTTAGTTTTTGGTTTAATTTTAGGTTTTGCAATATTTTATTTGATTAACAAATACTTAAAAATCTCTTTTAAGACTTCTCTTTCTTTAATAATTATTCTAGTTTTGCTTACTTTTATTTACTTCAACTATTGGTTTAAAGGGCAAGAATACAGTTTAATTTTTGCTTTCTGTGGGTTTATGTGCTCTTTAATTTTATTTATGTATTTGGAAGATAAATATATAAAATATAGTATAAAAAACAATTTATTTTTTAATTTAGCAAAAATTTGTATATTTATTGTTACTTTATTCTTATTTTTCTTTATAGATAGTTTGCTTTTTTATAGATATGCAATTCTTGCTTTTGTTAGTTATTTTATTTTAGGTTTTGTCATATTTTTGTTTCTTCCATATGTATTTAAAAAATTAGAAAAACATCTTTATGTTTATTCAAAAAATGTTGGAGAAGATGTGGTTTTTTCGTCAATTTCTTTAAGCGAACAAAATACTAAAAAGATTGCTAGAAAGATTTTGCATTTCTTAAATGATGGAGATGTTGTCGTTTTACAGGGAGATTTGGGGGCAGGGAAAAGTGCCATTACTAGGGACATTCTTAATCTACTTAATGTTAATGATAAGATAACTAGTCCTACTTTCACTCTTGTAAATGAATACAAGTCCACTATGGGACATTTCTATCATTTTGATATGTATAGAATAGAAGATGAAGATGAAGTTAACAACATTGGCTTTGAAGAAATTTTAGAAGACGATAAAAGTATAAAATTTATAGAATGGGCTGAAAAAGTTCCATCATATTTACCTAAATGCTATAAGAAGATTACAATAGTTAAACTTGGAAAAAATGTTAGAAATATAATTTTTGAAAATGTAAATTAAGGAGAATATATGGAGTTAATTATAGACACTAGTTCGCAAGAGTTAAGGGTAATATTAAATCATAAAAACAATGTTTATGTTGGAAATAATTTGGTAAATAAGCACCAAGAAAATCTTTTGCCTGAAATTGATAAGTTATTAAGGGAAGCAAAAAAAGAAATTGAAGATATTGATGTTTTTGGAATAGTTGTTGGTCCGGGTTCTTTTACGGGTATAAGACTTGCGGTAAGCACAGTAAAGGCTTTTTGTTATGTTTATAGAAAGAAAAAAATTGTTAGCATAAATATGTTAGATTTGTTAAATTACAAACTTTTAAAACAAAATCAAAATAATTTTAGCACAATAATAAAATGCACTTCTTCAAAATATTATTATTCACATTTTGAAAATAATAAGAGTTCTCATAGTGTAATTTCTGAGGAAGAATTATTAAAAAAAATAGATAGTAATGAAAATATTTTTGCTTACAACTTAAATCAAGTAAAAGATAAAGTTTTACAACATATTAATCTTAGCGCAAAAGATTACATCGACTATCTAATGTTTAGAATAAAAAATAAAGATTTTACAGATTATAATACACTAGAACCTATTTATATGGCTCTTAGTCAAGCAGAAGAAGAACTTCTTAAAAAGGAAAACAATAATGCTTGAAATAGTTAGAAATGAAGAAAAATACTATTCTAAACTCTATGAAATTCATAGATCAGAGTTGTTAGAGCAAGACCAAATGACAAAAGAAAATTTTTTTGATGAATTTAATCAAAATACAAGGGTTTATTTTGTTGCAAAAGAAGATGGAAAAGTTGTTGGTTATATAGGACTATTTAACTGTGATACTGACCTAAATATTATTGGAATTGCAGTAAAAAAAGAAAAGCAAAATAGGGGAATTGGGAAAAAACTATTAAATTTTTGTAAAGGTTATGCTTTAAATAGCGGGAAAAAAAGTTTATCACTTGAAGTTAACGAGCATAATCTTAATGCAATTAATTTTTATAAAAAAAATGGTTTTATTGTAACAAATATAAGAAAAAAATACTATAAAGATAGTGACGCATTTGTTATGTTTTGTTATCTATGAAATTTGTTTATAAAGATGTAGAAATTAATTATATTTATTTAAAGTCAAAGAAAAAAACAAAGGGCACTAAAACAATTTTGTTCTTGCACGGGTGGGGTGGTAGTGTTGATAGTTTTAAATTTTTTGCTGAGTGTGAGCAAGATAGAACAAATTGTATTCTTTTAGATTTTCCGCCATTTGGTGGTTCTAGTGATTTAGTAAACCCTTGGACTGTAAAAGACTACGCTTGTATGGTTGAAAGTTTAATGGACTTTTTAGGTATAAAATCTTTAAATATTGTGGCACATTCATTTGGTGGTAGAATTGCAATAGAACTTAGCGCTTCTGGGCACTTAAACATCGAAAAATTATTATTAACGGGTTGTGCTGGAATTAAAAAAAAGAGTTTTACTAAGACTATTAAAATTTTAAATTATAAATTCCTAAAATTTCTATCAAAAATTAAACTTTATAAAAAAGAAAAACTAACTAGTAAAGGAAGTCGTGATTTTGTTTTACTAAGTCCTTGTATGAGAAAAACTTTTATTAATATTGTAAATTACGACCAAACAAGTAAACTTAAAAATATTAACTCTCAGGTTTTACTTGTTTGGGGAAGATTTGATAAAGACACTCCTTTTTGCTTTACAAAAATCTTTAAAAAGAATATAAAAGATTGTGAAGTCGTTTCGCTGAATGGTGGGCATTTTGCTTATTTAGAGTTTCCTAGTTTGTTTTTAAAAATAATGAAAGAGTTTTTTAGTTAAAGGAGTTTTAATGAATTTCTTATCCCTTGAAAATATAAATTTCTATTTAGCAATGATTTTGTCAATAATTAATGGAGTTTTGATGTGTTTTGCTTCATACAAATTTTTTCAAATAATTCAACTTTCTGGCTATAAATTAAAAGGCTATTTTGCTTGGTTAAAAGATACAAAAGCAAATTATGTTTCAAGGATTTTTTTGCTCAGTGTTTTGAGTATCTTTTGTATTTTAGTTACAAATGCTCTCTTTGATGTTTATCACGCAGAAGGATTGTATTCATATATTGGACTTGTTTTTTATTTTTATTTTACCATTGTTTTTATAGTCAATCTATATTCCGCACCACAAAAAGTTCCACTAAAAAACACCACAAGAATGACAAGATTAAATATCGCTATGTTTTTTGCAGTTACTATTTTGTCTTTCTTTATGATTACGGTTTGTAGCGAATATCTTCCGTTTGTTAAATTTGGGGCATTGTGCCTTGTTCCTATTGCAACGCCAATTCTTGTTCCTTTTGTTCACATTATATTAATTCCGCTTGAAAAGATGATAATTAATGGTCATGTTTTAAGAGCAAAATCAAAACTTAAAAAATGCCAAAACCTTATTAAGATTGGTATAACAGGCAGTTATGGAAAAACTAGCACAAAGTATATTTTAAACACCATTTTGTCGCAAAAATATAAGGTTTGTATGAGCCCACATAGTTTTAATACTTTGACGGGACTATCAAAGGTTATAAATAATTACTTAAACCTTGATGACGAAATTTTGCTGGCTGAAATGGGTGCTAGGCAAGTTGGAGATATTAAAGAATTATGTGATTTAATTCAACCTAAATATGGTATTATAACATCAGTTGGAGAACAACATTTATTAACTTTTAAAAATTTTGAAAATGTTTTAAAAACTAAATTTGAACTAATTGAAGCATTGCCAAAAAATGAAGGTGTTGCAGTTTTTAATGGTTTTGATAAAGGGGCTAAAATACTTTATAATAGGTGTCAACTTGACAAAAAGAAAATAACGGGAAATAAAGGCTTGGTTAATGCTAAAAATATTACTTTCGACCAAATGGGGACGAGTTTTGACCTTTTAATTAATAATAAGACTTATAGTGCAAAAACTGTTCTTTTAGGTAAACATAATGTCGAAAATATTGTCTTATGTGTTCAAATGGCAAAAATTTTAGGACTTAGTGATAAAGAAATTTTAAATGGTATCAGTGCGTTAAAGCCTATTCCACATAGATTGGAACTTATAAAGACCGAAACAAACATAATCTTAGATGATTCATATAATGCTAGTGTTGAAGGTAGTAAAGTTGCATTAAATGCCTTATCAAAAATGCCTGGAAGAAAGATAGTTATTACCCCGGGACTTGTTGAAATGGGTGAGAAAGAAAAACAGGCAAATATTGATTTAGGTAAAAGAATTGCAAAAGTTGCCGATTTTGTAATTATTGTTAATAAAGTTAATTTTGAAGCAATTAAACAGGGACTAGATGAAAAGAAATTTAAAGATGAGAATATTTACCAAGCAGAAACACTTGATAAGGCAAAAATTTTAATGAGAGATTTTTTAAGCACAGGCGATAGTATATTATTTGAAAATGATTTACCAGACAATTATATTTAAACAACTTTAATAATTATACTTAATTAACTTTAATGATTATACTTAATTAACTTTAATGATTATACTTAATTAACTTTAATAATTATATTTAATTAACTTTAATCACTTATTTAGTTAAAAAACTTTTTATAAAACATTTTAATAAACTTATTCATATATATTGTGTGAAAAGGAAGATATATATGAGTAATTTTAAAAAAATAACAAAAAAAAATGTTGCAGTAGTTTTTGGTGGGAAAAGTGTTGAACACGACATCTCAATTATTACGGGCTTGCAAATTTTACATAATTTAGATATAAGAAAATATAGAATTGTGCCAATTTACATTTCAAAAGAAAATATTTTTTATACAGGTAATGAACTTTTTATAGTTGACACATATAATAAGGTCGATTTTGAAAAAAAATTAAAAGAAGTCTCTTTTTGCTACAAGAATAGTGGCCTTTATGAGATAAAAGGCAAAAAACAAAAATTTTTGTTTAAAGTTGACTTTGCATTTTTAGCCCTTCATGGTGGAATTGGTGAAAGGGGAAGTATTCAAGGGTTGTTTGATGTTTGTAATATTCCTTATTCATCTTGCGGGGTTCTTGGCTCGTCTATTTGTATGGATAAATATATTACAAAACTCATTTGTTCTTCACTAAATATTAATGTTGTTAAATATGTTCTATTAAATGAGTCGCAAATAAAAAATTCAAAAGATATTCAAAATAAAATAAAAGATTTAAAATATCCTTTGATTGTAAAACCTAATTCGCTAGGAAGTAGTATTGGAGTTAATTTTTGCAAAGATGAAAAGGAACTTAAAAATGCTGTTTCATTTGCTTTTATGTTTGATAGTAAAGTTCTAATAGAAGAAGTAGTTAGTAATTTAAGGGAACTTAATATGGCTGTTGTTGGTAACAAATCTATTTGTTGTGATGTTTCTCTACTTGAAGAGGTTACCCCAAAAAAAGAGTTTTTGACTTTTGAAAGCAAATATTTAAATCAAAATGCTAAAAAGGGAATGGAGAGCCTTAGTAGAATTGTTCCAGCAAATGTAAGTAAAGAAATTTATGAAACGATAAAAGATTATTCCATTAAAATTTATAATACCCTCGACCTTTCTGGGTGTGTTAGAATTGATTATTTACTTGACAACTCAACAGGGCAAGTTTATTTAAATGAAGTTAACACAATCCCTGGTTCACTAGCAAATTATTTATTTAAAAATAAAAATTTTTCTTTCTTAAATCTTTTAGAAAAAATTATGGATGACATTACAAGAAGTAAAGATGATGAAGATAAAAAAATTACTCGCTTTACTTCAAGTGTTTTAAGTAATTATAAAAATTCATCTAATTTTACAATTAACAAATAATGACATCACTAACCTTAATTTAGTAATTGTATTTGTTTTTAAATTGTGTTAATATCAAATTATGAAAGTTTTTAAAACAGATGATAAAATCATTATTCATAATGAAAATGAGTTTAATATTTCGCAAATTTTAGATTGCGGGCAAGTTTTTAGTTATTATAAAAAAAGCCAAGATTGTTATATCGTGGTTAGTATGGATAAATCTGCTAAAATTATTTTTGATGATGAAAAAACTATAATTGAAACAAAGTATGTCGACTATTTTTATAACTATTTTGATTTGGATACCGATTATAATAAGATAAGAGAAGATTTAGTAAAAACTTATGTTGGGTTTGAAAAATTTTTTCTAAATGGTCATAGCATAAGAATTTTAAAACAAGACAAATTCCAAACTATAATTAGTTTTATAATATCAGCAAACAACAATATTAAAAGAATTAAAAAAATTTTAAATACCATTTGTCAAAATTATGGAGAAATTTTATTCGACGATGTTTATTCATTCCCAGATATTGCTAGACTAAGTAAGGTAACTTCATTAGATTATAAAAAAATGGGTGCAGGTTATAGAAGTGAATATTTAGTTAATACAATCAAAAAATTACAAACAAAAGATTTTGATTTAGATTATTTGTCATCGCTACAAACACCGCTATTAAGGAAAAAATTGTTAGAACTTGACGGAGTTGGTCCAAAGGTCGCCGACTGTATTTTATTTTTTGGGTTTTCAAGAAGCGATGTTTTTCCTGTTGATACTTGGATTAGAAAAGGTTACAAACTTTTTTGCTTGAAAAATAGAAGTGATAAAGAGATTTCAAAATATTTTATCTCTATTTTTTCTAATCTTTCTGGCTTTGCCCAGCAGTATCTTTTTAATTATATGATTACTAATAAGAATTTACAAAAATAAATTTTACATAAAATGACATATTAGAAAATTTACAAAAACTACTTTATATGATAAAATCAATCTATAAATGTTTTAATAAGGAGTTTTCTAGCGTGAAAAATAACATTATTATTGTTTCAGCCTGTCAGAAAAACACTAAGACTCTTGCAAAAGTTTTGGCAGATAAATTAAATTTGCTTTTTGCAGATGTAGAAGAAATTTTACAGTATAATATAGAAGATGAATTTGAAATTATTAATAAATGCGGACTAGATTACTTAAATAAATTAAAAAGAAAAGCCATTTTAGACATTGCGGGATATGAAAATACTTTTATATATATCTCGCTAAAATTATTTGTTAACGATAAGAATTTTGATAAATTTAAAAAGAGAGGACATATTATCTTTTTAAAGCCTACTAAAAAATTGTTGCAAAACTTATATAGTGAAGATACTTCTCTTACAAAAAATGAAAGAAAGATTGATATTGATGCCTATTTAATAAGAGCAAAACTTTGTGAAAAATATGCTAATAATGTTGTTAAATTTTCACAATTTAATGAGAAAGAAATTTTTGATAGTTTAGAAAATATTATTTTAAGTGAAATCAAATTAAAATAAAGAAGGTTAATTTATATGGATAAATCACTTGTAGATTATTTAAGGATAACTTCTTGCTTGCAAATTGAAAGAGCAAGTTCTGGACATCCGGGAATTGCTTTAAGTGGGGCTCCACTTGTTTATTCTATTTATAAAAATGCTTTTGTTTTACCAGAAAAACCTAAATTTTTTAATAGGGATAGAATTGTTATTTCCGCAGGACACGCAAGTGCATTAATATATTCTTGTTTACATCTATTTGGTTATGATGTAACTCTAACAGATTTAAAAAATTTTAGAAAATTAGGTAGCATAACAACAGGGCATCCAGAAGTTAATGTAACCCCTGGAATTGATGCAACAACAGGACCTTTGGGACAAGGTATCGGTATGGCTGTTGGTATGGCTATTTGTGAAGAGTTTTTAAGGAACACATTTAATAGAGATAATTTTAGCCCAATTAATCATTATACCTATTGTTTTTGTGGCGATGGTTGTCTTATGGAGGGTGTTGGACAAGAGGCGGTTAGTTTAGCGGGAAATTTAAAGTTAAACAAACTCATTTTGTTATATGATAAAAATGATATCACAATAGAAGGTTCAACAAGTATTACAAATAATGAAAATGTTAAAGAAAAATTTTTAGCATCAAATTGGAATGTTTTAGAAGTAAAAGATGGAAATAATGTTTTGCAAATTGATAAGGCAATAAAAAAGGCAAAGTTAAGTAGCAAGCCTACAATAATAATTTGTAAAACTAAAATAGGTTATGGTAGTCCGCTTGAAGGCAAAAATACTGTTCACGGTAAGCCTTTAAATAAAGAACAAATTGATATTTTGCGTAAAAATTTGAAGTATTTTGTGCCAAATTGGATTACGACAAGAGAACAAAGAGATTATATTGAAAGTTTAAGACAAATTAAGAGAAATGAGTATAAAGATTATAAGTATAAACTAAATATTTACAAAGAAAAGTATCCAAGCGAATATAAAAAACTAATTAGGTCTTATAAAGATATCAATTTAAAAAATTTATTTGAATTACAAAGTTTTGATAAATTTGATGCAAGGAATGCTATTCACTTAATAATGAATAAGTTGTATAAAATTGTGCCTACATTGATTGGCGGTAGTGCTGACTTATCTCCTTCAACTCGAACAAATTTTTATAGTTGTGGCTTATTTAGTGCATTAAATAGGGAAAATAGAAATATTGCCTATGGAGTTAGAGAACACGCTATGGGGGCTATTTCAAATGGAATTTCTTTACATGGCGGGGCTTTAAGTTTTTGTTCAACATTTTTTGCTTTTGAAAATTATTTGTCGCCAGCAATAAGGCTTTCCGCTCTTATGAATAACCCTGTGCTTTATATTTTTACGCACGACTCAATCTCAGTTGGAGAAGACGGGCCAACTCATCAGCCTGTTGAACAAATTGCTTTGTTAAGAGCAATGCCGAACTTGAATGTGTTTAGACCATGCTCTTATAATGAACTGCTATTTAGTATAAACTATTTCTTTACAAGTAAACAGCCTTGTGTGATTGTTTTGCCAAGACAAGTTATTATGAAGATAGATGATAGTTTTGAAGAAAGTAGTAAAGGCGGTTATTTTATAAAACAGAACAAAAAGAGTGTAACTACTATTGTTTCAACAGGAACAGATGTTGAAATTGCTTTAAATGTAGCAAAAATTCTTGACGAAAAGGGTATAATAACCAATGTTGTTAGTATGCCTTGTGTTGAACTTTTTGATAAACAGGATAAGTCATATAAAGATAAAATATTAGATAAACAAAAAGATATTTTTTGTATTGAAACAAGTAGTGATAATGTTTGGTATAAATTTGCTACAAGTTCTCAAAATGTTTTTATATTAAATAGATTTGGTATTTCTGCTAGCGATAAAGAAGTGTTAGATTATTTTGGTTTCACTCCACAAAAAATAGCAGATAAAATTATAAAAATTCTAAAAAATAATAATGTAAAAGTTGGAAGTAAATAAAAAATAAATAGAATAATAGAATAAAGGTGTAGAACATATAAGGTATAGAACATATAAAAGGTAGGGATATTATTATAAAAGAAATTAAGAGGATTGTTTTAATATTTAATTTGCCTGAACCTTTTATTACAAGCACACTTTAAGCAAATGCTTTAAATAAAATAGGTATATCAAACTACATTCAGCAATAAGAAAAGAGAAAATAATTAAAACAAATAACAAGAAAAAACAAGAGAAAATAGCAAGAATAAATAAAAGTAAAAATGTAGTAAGAAATATCAATAAGTGAACAAAAAAGAAATTTTTAATAAAAAAATTTAATTAAATAAAAAGGCTTTAAATAAGTTTTGATAGAAGAATTATGTAAAGTTATTTTATAAAATTTTAATTACTAGTTTTGTAATAAAATTTTTTAAAAATTATTAATTTTACACAATTTTAAATAGAGTTAGTAAATTACAATATAACTAAACACTAAATCTTTATCAAAAACATTATTTAAAGTCTTTTTATTTATATTTTTAACTTTTAAAAAGTCAAATTAAAATTATCTTAAATTTCTTATTTTGAACATAAAAAAAAATAATTAATATATTTTAGTCTTCTTTATTTAGCATATTACTTGCTTCATTTTTTATTGCTTCTGTGCTTTTTCTTACCATTTTTTGGGCTGGTTTATAAAAGGTTGCAATTGTTGCTCCCATAACTGTTCCTAAAATCACCCCTAACATAATATCACTTTTCATATTTTCCTCCTTTGTTATAAATAGTATTTGTAAGTCAAATAATTATATTTCATTACATTTTTTGTAAAAAGTTTACTTAAAATCATTTGCTTATATTTGTTTTTTCTTGTAAAATAAAATTTGAAATTTATTTTGAGGTATTTATTATGTTAGAAAATGTTGATGAACTCATGCTTGATTTTGAAGATAAACTTGATAAAAGAGTTGATAGATTAAAATATGAGTATTCTATCATTAGAGCAGGTAGGGCTAACCCTAAAATGCTTGATAGAGTCCTTGTTAATTATTATGGGACTATGACACCTATTTCTCAAATGGCTAATATTTCTGTGCCTGAGGCTAGAATGATAGTTATTTCTCCTTGGGATATTTCAACAGTTAAAGAAATTAACAAGGCTATACTTGCTAGCGATTTAGGAGTAACTCCAACTGATGACGGGAGATTAATAAGACTTGTATTTCCATCTTTAACAGAAGAGAGGAGAAAGGAACTTGTTAAAGATGTTAAAAAAATTGCCGAAGAAACAAAAATTGCTGTTAGAAACGAAAGAAAAGAATTTTTAGATTTCTTTAAAAATGAAGAAAAAAATAAAAAAATAACAAAAGATGAATTAGAAGAATATACAGATAAAGCACAAAAATTAGTTGATAAATGTAACACAAATATAGATAGTATTTGTGCTCAAAAAGAAAAAGAAATTATGGAAGTTTAAAATAAAAGGAATACTTATGTTTAAAAAGAAAAAAGAAAATAAAAATAATAAAATTGATTTTGACAGATTACCAAGGCATATTGCCTTTATTATGGACGGGAACGGAAGATGGGCAAAAGGTAAAGGTAAACTAAGAACTTATGGACATAAAATTGGGGCAGACTCTTTAAGAATTGTAATTAAGCACGCGCAGGAACTTGGAATAAAAGTTGTTTCGTTCTATGCTTTTTCTACGGAGAATTGGAATAGACCAAAGGATGAGGTTGACGAAATTTTTAGAATAGCATGCAATTTAATAAAATCTAAAAAAGAGTCTATGATAAAAGCAAATATACAACTTATCACAAGTGGAGATATTTCAAAACTACCAAAAGAGTTAATTGGCGAGATAGAAGACTGTATTGAAAAGACAAAGAATAATGATGGTATAGTTGTCAATATAGCAATTAACTATGGTTCTCGTTCTGAGATATTAAGGGCTGTAAATGAGATAATTAAGGCAGGTATAAAAGAAGTTGATGAGGCAACTTTTAGGAAGTATCTTTATACAACTAATTTGCCTGATCCTGATTTAGTAGTGAGAACTAGTGGAGAGCAAAGATTAAGTAATTTTTTAATGTTTCAAAATGCTTATGCTGAGTTGTATTTTCCTAAAACTTATTGGCCTGATTTTAGAGAGAAAGAACTTGAAAAGGCGATTATAGAATTTCAAAATAGAGATAGAAGGTTCGGTAAAATAAAGGGATAAAAAATGAATAAGGTTAAAATGGGGTTATTATTGACATTATTCCTTGCTTTTTTGCTAGGAGTATGTTATTTTTCGAGTTTTGCGTTTGATATTATTATTTTAATTTTTAGTTTGCTTGCTGTAAGTGAATTTAAAAACTTAGTTTTAAAGTCTGGTTATCCAACATTTAGGTTTGTGCCAGAGTTAACCTGCTTTTTAGTTTATGTTTGCAATTTAGTTGGTATTTTATGCGGATTTACTGCCTTGCAAATTATTTTATTTGTGTTTGTTGTTGTAGTTCTTATTTACCTGTTTGTTTATCTTGGGACTATTTGGATTTTTAGGGAAGAATTAGAGGCAGATAGGTTTAGGCAAGTTTCAAATATGTCATACAAGGGCTTTGTTTTCTTTAAAGTAAATAATACGCTTTCTACAATAATTTATCCAACATTGCTTATGGGTTTTGCTTATCTAATTAATCATTTTCAAGTTTTAGGTCTTGGGAATCTTAGCACTGCAACGCAGGGAGTCCCTATGGGATTATTTGGAATTTTGCTTGTATTTGCTATTGCTTGTCTAAGTGATACTTTTGCTATGGCTTTTGGTCTTTTAATTAAAGGCAAAAAGTTATGCCCTAAAATTAGCCCTAAAAAGACGATATCTGGTGCCTGTTTTGGTTTGCTCGGCGGGATAATTGGCTCGCTACTTGTCTATCTTGCTTTCTATCTCATTTTCCCTAGCGAATTTAGTGTAGTAAGTTTCTGGCAATTTATTATTATAGGTTTAATTGGTAGCATTATTTCTCAGGTGGGAGATTTATTCGAGTCTTTTATAAAAAGGAGAGCACAAGTTAAAGATTCTGGCGATTTGTTTAGAAGCCACGGAGGGGTGCTTGATAGACTTGACTCTGTAATATTTTTAATTCCTTTTGTTTTTGTTTGTGTAATTCTACTATTTGCATAAAAAAGGCATTTTTGTAAATTATCTTATTAGTTATATTTTTTTAAAACTCTTATTAATTATATTTTATAAGGGTTTTAAATTTTCTTAAAGGTTTTGAGGTAAATCGTTTTGAGTGTATTAGATTGGATTGTTTATATTTTTATTGCAATAGCAGCACTGCTCTTTATGATTATGATTCACGAACTAGGGCATTATACTGCTGGTAAATTATTGAAATTTAAAATTAATGAGTTCTCAATAGGTTTTGGTAAGTCAATATTTACTAAAACTAAAAAAAATGGCGAAGTCTTTTCATTAAGGGCAATTCCACTTGGTGGATATTGTGCTTTTGATGGGGAAGACGAGGATAAACCACAAAGTGAAGGCTCTTTTAATTCTCAAAAACCTTGGAAAAGATTAATAGTTCTCTTTATGGGTGCATTCTTCAATTTTCTTTCAGCGCTTGTTTTTTCAGCAATCTTTTTAATGTCCTATGGATATGCTGATAGAGTTCAAATTAATTCAGTTAGACTTCCACAAGGGTTAGAAAGTGAGAGTTGGCTACAAAAAGGCGATGTTGTGCTTGCCGTCGATGGCACATATACAAATCTTGTTTATGACTACTATTTTCAAACTCTTGTTGCAGGTTATGATGTTGGCGAAACTTTTGTTGTAACCGTTTTAAGAGATGGTAAAGAAATCAATTTAAATATTCAAAAATCATTGTGGGATATTTCTTCACAGCAAAATGAAACCTTTGGTAAGGTTTACTCGCTTGATGATAAAAATTACAATTTGGCAATTGTTTATAATGAAAATGACGGGAAATATGAATTAGTTCAATTTGATACTACTAATAATAATATTATTTTAAATACTTTTCAAATTGATACAAGTGGAAAAGTAAGTGTTGATAATCAAACAATTTATGTAAATATACCAGAAACAAGTCCAAGTGATATCTCAACCTTTACTTTACAGACTTCAAATATAGGAGTTACAACAACTTATTATAAATATTCATTTTTTGAGGCACTTGGGCAAACATTTATTTTTTGCTTCCAGTGGGCATATAAAATATTAATTATTTTGTGGCAACTAATAACAGGTCAGTTAGCCTTGACAAGTCTAGGAGGAACAGTTACTACTGTTGTTACCATTGCCGAAGCAACTCAAATGAATTTTGCTAATTTACTTTTGTTAATTCCTTTAATTTCTATTAACTTAGCCGTATTTAATTTACTCCCATTCCCAGCCCTTGATGGTGCAAGAATGGTATTTGTTGGAATAGAATGGGTTCGTGGTAAGCCTATAAATAGAAAAGTGGAGGGGACTATACACTTTGTCGGGCTAATTATTTTATTTGCGTTTGTTGTGCTGGTTGACATTTTGCATTTTGTCTTATAAAATAAAAATATGAGCAAAATAGAAAAATTTTTAAATTATGTTAATGAAAAAACCTGTAATAAGTTTAGTTTTTTGCGACTAAAACAGGTTTTTTTTGATGCAAGTAAAAATTTATGCACTATTTCGTTTATTTATCCTTGTAACAAAACTCTACTAGATGAAGAAAGAGAAGAAATTATAAATGCAGTTAAAAGTTATATAAAAATTAATGCAAAAATAGATGTTAAAATTAATAAGAGTTTTATAGAAAAAGAACTTATCTTAAATCAAATAAAAAAATTCCTTGAAGTTAATAATCCTATGTTTTTTAATATGCTTGATACTGATAAGATTGAGTTTTTTATTGAAGAAGAAAATGTAAAAATAAATTTTTTACTTGAAGAACAACTTTTTGAATACTTTAATCAATATAAAATTGATAAAGAATTATCAAATTTTTTGTATAAAAATTTTTATGCAAACTTTGAAATTTATTCAAAAAAAATTGAAGCAAGCAAAGTAATGGAAAACTTGCTAGAAGAAAGGAAAAAAAATATTCAAAAACAAAGTGACCTAAATTCGTTACTTTCGGTAAGTCAAGAAAAATATAATATAATTGAAAAAAAAGTTTTAATTGGAGATGAAATAACTTTTAACCCAAGGTTTATAAAGTCTATTAGTAAACCTTTTGAAAGTTGTGTTGTGGCAGGTAAAATTAATTTTATTACAGAAAGGACTTATAAAACAAAGAGAAAGATTAAGTCAAAAGGGGCGGGCGAAGAACAGTTTTTAGAAAAGCCTTATTTTAGTTTTCAAATAAAAGACCAAACGGCATCTTTATACGGAGTAATTTTTCCAAGCAAGGCAAATTATCACAAATTTAGGTTAATTTCGAATGGGGACACTATTGCAGTTCAAGGGGCTATCCAAAAATATGGAGAAAATTTCGAAATTATGGCAAAAAATATTAGTTTTTGCAAAATTCCAAGCAAAAATGATGTAGAAAGCATAATTGACCAAACACTTATTAAAGAATATAGTTATGTTAGTCCACAAAAATATGCTTCCCAAGTTCAAACAAATCTCTTTGAAACTAACAATCGCTCAAAAGAAATTTTAACAGGCTCTTTTGTTGTTTATGACTTTGAAACAACGGGGATTGATACTCTAAATGATGAAATAATTGAAATCGGGGCACTAAAAATTGTGAATGGTGAGTATAAGGAAGTCTTTACTACTCTTGTTAAGCCTAGAAAACCTATTCCGCCTGAAGCATCGAAAGTAAATAGAATAACTAACGATATGGTTGAGAATTGCTTTTATATAGAGCAGGTTATAAAAGACTTTTATTTGTTTTGCAAAAATTGCCAAATGGTTGGTTATAATAGCATTGCTTTTGATAGCGTTTTTCTACAAAGAGCGGGTAAAAAGGTTGGCATAAATTTTGATAATACCCAGATTGATGTTTTTTTACTTGCTAAACAAAAACTCAAAGGATTAAAAAACTATAAGTTAGGAACAGTCGCTAAATATTTAGAAGTTAACTTAATTGATGCTCATAGGGCATTAAATGATGTTATTGCAACAGCGGAAGTCTTTATTAAACTTTATTAATTTGTGTTTAGATTTTGAGATTTAGTGTATTATTTATAATAGATTAATTCAAATTTTCTTTAAAAAGAGTGTAAATTCATATTTATCACATATTTAATCATATTTTATTATAATTAAGACTTGATATTTTTTTGCAAGTGTGTTACAATCATTTAGGCTTATAGATTGTTACTGTTAAGAGTGGGAGGTTTTTCCACTCTTAATTATTGTATAAGACTATTCTTAAAAAGGAGTAATATGAAGAATATTGCAAGTAATGTTTTTAATTCATTATCTAGTGTAATTGATGATTTGGGTTATGAATTATACGATGTCGAATATGCTAAAAAACAAAATGGTATGAATTTGACTCTTTATATTCAAAATAAGAATGACCAACCTATTACTTTACAAGATTGTGAAAAAGTTCATCATGTGATAGATAAAGTATTAGATGAAATTAATCCAACTAATGACGAGCCATATTATTTGAATGTTTCTTCAATAGGCATTGATAGACCTTTAAAAATTGATAAAGATTTTAATAGGTGCCTTAATAAAATGGTAGAAGTTAAATTATTTACTCTTTTTTTTGGAAAGAAAGATTTCGTAGGAAAGTTGATTTCTTTTGATAGTAACAATATAACTTTACAGATAGGCAATGAAGTTTTAACATTTTTGCGTAAAGATATTGCACTATGCAAACTATATGTAAAATTTTAATAAGGAGAAAATTATGGTAAATAAAGATTTTTTTGCAGCATTAGATGATTTAGAAAAAGAAAAGAAAATTAATAAGGAAGTTTTTATACAGGCACTTGAAACGGCACTTACTTCCGCTTACAAAAAGAATTTTGGAGAAGCAAAATCTGCTAGTGTTAGGTTAATACCTGAGAAAAATACTATTAGAGTTTATAGTTATAAAACTATTGTCGAAGAAGTTAACGATCCAGACAAAGAGATTAGTTTAGAGGATGCTAGAAAGATAAAGAAGTCATATGAAATAGGTGATGTTATTTCTGAGGAAGTTACTCCAAAGGAATTTGGAAGAATTGCCGCTCAGATTGCAAAACAAGTTGTTATGCAAAAATTAAGAGATATAGAACATAAAGTTGCTATAGATGAACTTAGCGAAAAACAAAATGAACTTGTTTCAACTATTGTAAGAAGAGTGGAAAATAATGTTATATATGTTGAAATTCCAGGTAGCAAGATGGAAGGCGTAATGCAAGTTAATGACCAAATTCCTGGTGAAAATTATGCTGTCGGCGACAGAATTAAAGTTTATGTTAAAAATGTTAAAGATCTAGCAAAATCAACTTTTGTTCAAGTTTCAAGGAGTAATGTGGGTTTTGTTAAAAAATTATTTGAACTTGAAGTCCCTGAAATAAAATATGGAGAAATTTTGGTAAAAGCAATCGCTAGGGAAGCAGGTTATAGAACAAAAATTGCTATTCAGACAACTAATCCAAACCTTGATGCTGTTGGTGCTTGTGTTGGTAACAAAGGAATGAGAATCAGTAATATTTTGCAAGAATTAAATGGTGAAAAGATTGATATAATAGAATATTCGGACAATCCACTTGAATTTATTGCTAGGGCACTTAGTCCTGCAAAAGTTTTGACAGTTTATGCTCTTGAAGGAAACAATCATGCAAGAGCAGTTGTTCCTGATGATAAGTTTTCATTAGCAATTGGTAAAAGCGGTCAAAATGTTCGTCTTGCTGCAAAACTTACAAATTGGAAAATAGATGTTAAACCTGAGTCTATTGCAAAACAACTTGACGGAGAACTCTTGTTTGATATTGAAAATGACAACATTTAATCTTACTATTGAATTGTCTTAAAAGAGGTGGTATAATGTCTAAGAAAATTCCACTTAGAATGTGTGTGGGTTGCCGTGAAATGAGGGAAAAAAGAGATTTGATTAGAATTGTAAAAAATAGTGAAGGAAAGATTGACATTGATTTCTCACAAAAGGCAAATGGCAGAGGTGCATATCTTTGTAAAAACGAAGATTGTTTAAAAAAGTGTTTAAAAACAAATGCTTTAAATAGAGCATTAAAGTGTAATATTGATGCTGATATTATTCAAAAAATTCAACAAAACATAGGGGTATAAACATTTGAGTGCAGTAAATAACGAGGAAAATAAACAAAGTATTAATAACATTAAAATGTTATCAAAAATGAGTGCGGAAGGGCTTGTCCCTAACCTTTTTCGTGAAGTTAAAAGGGTTAAGGAAGAAGCATATTCTAAGGTAAGAACTCTAAGAGAGCAAATTAGGGTTATAAAAAGACAAGAAGAGGAACGCGCCAGAATTGAGGCTATTAAAACTCACGAAAAGAGGCAAAAGGAATTTGAAGAGAAAAGTGTCCCTGAACAATCTTTTGCTGAGTTATTTGCTGCTTCAAATGGAGAAAAAGTTGAGAAAAAGATAAGTGAAGAAAATTCAAACAAAGAAGTTTTAAAGAAAGAAATTAAGGTCGAAGAAATTAAAGACCAAACATCTTCTTCTCAACCTAAAAAATTACAAGAAAGTGCCGTAAAAGAGAATAAAAAGGTTTCAACTAAATCTCAAAATGATAAACATTTTAATAAGCCTGCTCAAAATTATCAAAATCAAAATAGATTTGTAAGCAACCAAAACTTTAACAATTCTACAACTCCAAAACCTTACAATAATTTTAAAAATGCAAGGGAAAATTTTAATCAAAGACCTTATAATAATAGAAATAATTTTAGTCAAAATGGAGTTACTAAACCTTTTAATCAATGGCAGAAGAATAGAGATAGTTCTTCAAATTCCACCATCAATGCCCAGAATAAATCTTTAATGGGCATTATCCCTAAGAAAAATAATGAATTGACTTCCGCAACTGTTGCTTTTGCTACAAAGGAAAGGTCGTTTGGAAATAAGAAAAAGACTAATGAAAAAAGTGATGAAGAAAAGAGAATTAATAAAAAATCTCTTTTAAGAAGGGGTCTTATAGAAGAACATAACATAGAAGAGAGAATGATTACTAGAAAACTTAAAAAGCCAAAAGCAGAGGTCGCTCCTATTGTTTATACTCCTATAACTAATGCGGTTATTACTACTCCAAATTTGACAGTCAAAATTTTATCTGAAAAGATTGGAAAACCTGTAACAGAAATAATTAAACAACTTATGACTTTGGGTAATATGTGCACTATAAATAGTTCAATTGACTTTCCAACTGCCGAGTTGGTAGCAAGTGAACTTGGTGTTACACTCGAATTGAAACTTGAAAAAACTTATGAAGAAAAGTTAAAAGAAAATGCTGTAATTGACGACGGAACAAATAATGAAAAGCGTGCTCCTATTGTTACGATTGTTGGGCATGTTGACCACGGTAAAACGTCACTACTTGATTATATTAGAAAGACACATGTCACATCAAGTGAAGCAGGTGGAATAACTCAAGCTATAGGCGCTTATTCAATTAATTGGAAAGGCGAAAATATAACATTTATTGATACTCCTGGGCATGAAGCATTTATTAATATGAGAAAGAGAGGCACAGAAATAACTGATGTTGCAGTTCTTATCGTTGCAGGTGATGACGGGGTAAAACCACAAACTATTGAAGCAATTAAACATATTAAGGAAGCAAAAGTTCCTATGGTAGTTGCCGTTACTAAGATTGATAAGCAAAATGTTAATATTGAAAGAATTAAACAACAACTTAGTGAGCAAGATGTTTTAATTGAAGAATGGGGTGGGGATACAATATTAGTTCCAATTTCATCTGTTACAGGGGAAGGAATTGATAAATTGCTTGAAACTATTTTGCTAGTTGCCGAAATGCAAGAATTAAAATGTAATAGTAAAAGAAATGCTATTGGAACAATTATTGAAGCACGCCTTGATAAAAATAAAGGGCCAATCGCAAATATAATTATTAGAAATGGAACATTAAAAGTTGGCGATAGCATTGTTTCTGGTTTTGTTTTAGGTAAAGTAAGGGCTTTGATTGATGATAAAGGTAAGTCTATTATGAAAGCAGGTCCTTCAATGCCTGTTTCAGTTTTAGGTTTTTATAGTGTGCCTAATGCTGGGGACTCAATGCAAGCAGTTGATGAGAAATTCAGTAAAAATGTTATTGAAGAAAGAAAGATAAAAATGGCACAAAAAATGATTGAAAATGGGCCAGCAAATAGCCTTGATGAATTTTTATCCACTCCAAAGCAAGAAGATAAGAAAAAATTAAACATTTTAATTAAAGCAGATAACCAAGGTTCATTGGAGGCTTTAAAACAAAGTTTAAAAGTGCTTGAAAACGAAGAAGCAAAAGTTGAGATTGTTTCTTCTGGGGTTGGAAATATAAATGAAAATGATATTCAACTTGCAAAAGTCGCAGGGGCTATGATTGTTTCTTTTGATACTAAATTGCTTTCTAAAATCTCTAATTTTGCCAAACAAAATAAAGTTGAAATTAGGGAATATGATATCATTTATAAAGCAATAGAAGATATTGAAAAAATCCTTAAATCAATGAAAGCACCTAAATTTGTTGAAACGATTTCTGGGCACGCAGAAGTTAGAGCTTTATTTAAAATTAGCAGTGTTGGAACTATTGCAGGTTGTTATGTCCTTGATGGTAAAGTTGTAAGAAATAGTTTAGTAAAAGTTTACAGAAATTCTCAAATTGTTTACGAGGGCAAGATTGCTACATTAAAAAGAGAAAAAGATGATGCAAAAGAGGTCGCTAGCGGTTTTGAATGTGGTATAAAGATTGAAAACTTTAACGATGTCCAAGTTGGAGATGTTATTGAAAGTATTGTAAAAGAACAAGTTCTTGACTAGGAGGAGTTATGAGTAATAGAGTTGAAAAGGGTAATTCTTTGCTTCAAAAAGAGATTTCAAATATTATTTCAAACAAATTAAATGACCCTAGACTAAACAATGAAATTATTTCAGTAACAAAAGTTTCTCTTTCAAATGATTTAAGTTATGCAAAAGTTTTTGTGAGTATTTATGGTGCAAAAAATGAAGAAGAATCACTAAAAGCAATTAAGAGTGCAAGCGGTTTTATAAGAAAAGAACTTGCTACTAAATTGAAATTTAGAATTTTGCCTACCCTTGATTTTGAACTTGACACAAGTGGAGAATATAGTCAAAGAATTAATGAACTATTAAAAAATATAAAATATAGTAGTGATAATGATTTAGAATAGCAGTAATACATTTTAGACTAAAATTTTAAGAGGTATTATGAAAGAAATTATAGAAATAATTAAAAAATACAATACTTTTGCTCTTTTTTGTCATGTAAACCCAGACGCAGATGCTCTTGGTTCTATGAATGCTCTAAATTTATCTCTAAAAAAACTTAATAAAAAGGCTTATATGTATTGTGATGGTATTATCCCTTCAAATTTAAAATTTTTAAATGTTGAACTAGAAGAAAATGAAAAGAAAATATTAAATGCCGATGTTTGTATTCTTTTAGATTGTAATACAGTTAATAGAATAGGTAAATATGGAGATTTGTTTAAGCAAGGCAAAATTAAAGTATGTATTGACCATCATCAACAGGGAGATTATCCGTTTGATTATAATCTTGTTGATTATTCAAGTCCGTCAACTTGCGATTTAATTTATCCATTATTAAAAGAACTTGATTTTGTTTTAAATTGCCAAATAGCACTTAATTTATATGCTGGGATATCTTCTGATACGGGGTGTTTTAAATTTTCAAATACCACAGCAGTTAGTCATAAAAATACATATGAGTTGTTAAATTATAATTTTGATTTAATTGAGGCAAATTACAATATGTTTAGTTATAAGCAAGATAATTTTCTCGATTTTTATAAGACCGCAATAAAAAAGACTAAATCATATTTTAATAATGATGTGTTTGTAACTCATTTTAATTTAAAAGATTACAAAAAATTTAAAGATATTTGTGACAACTCAATAGGTTTTCAAATATTTGATGGCATTGACGGAAATGAAATTAGAGTAAAAGTTATTGAACGCAAGAAAGGCGTTTTGTCCGTTGCTTTTAGGTCAAATAAGTTTGTTGATGTTTGTAAGATTGCAAAAGTATTTGGTGGAGGAGGGCATATAAATGCTTCAGGTTGTGAAATAGTCGGCAGATATAAAACGGCGTTGCAAAAAATTTTAAACGAGTGTAAGAAAGAGTTGGAGAAAAAATGATAGGGGTAATTGTAGTTAATAAGCCTAAAAATATTTCTTCAAACGGGGTAGTAGTTAAGATTAAGAAAATTCTTAACGAAAAAAAAGTAGGACACCTAGGAACGCTTGACCCTTTGGCACAAGGAGTGCTACCAATTTGTGTAGGTAGAGCAACAAGAATTTTTAATTACTTTCTTAATAAAAGAAAAACATATATTGCGACATTTGAATTTGGTAAACAGACAGATACACTTGACTTAGAAGGTGATATTATACAAACGAGTTCGTATATTCCTAATGTAAATGAAATTAAAAATGTTATCAAAAAGAATTTATTAGGAAAAATTTTGCAAACGCCACCTATTTATTCTTCAAAAAAAATAAATGGTAAAAATGCTTATCAGTTAGCAAGAAAAGGGGAAGATATACAACTTAAATCTTGTTGTGTTGAGATTTTTTCTTTCAATATTATTGAAAAGATTTCAAATTCTATTTACAGATTTGAAATTGAGTGTTCTGCTGGGACTTATATTCGCTCTCTTGCAAGGGATTTAGGTCATTTATGCAATAGTTGTGCAACAATGATAGATTTGATAAGAATTAAAAGTGGTCCTTTTAATATTAATAATTCAATTAATTTTGAAGACTTATCTTTTGAAAATATACAAAAAAATATTTTAGGTTTGGAAGAAGTATTAAAAGATTTTGATAAGATTACTGTTAATACCACCACTTACCAAAAAATACGAAATGGCATCAAATTTGAATTATCACTACCTAAATTGCAAGATAAAGAATATTTGGTCTATTGCGAAAATGACCTTGTAGGTATTGGAAAAGTCAAAAATAATTATTTAAAAATTAATACTTATTTAGTTTAGTTTATAAGGAGAAACAAAATGGTTAAATTTGGACCATCAGGTAATAGCGAACTTTTTTATGCTCAACTCTTTAAAACAAGTTTGGAAGCACCTGCTTGGATTAAAAATAGAGGTTTAAATGCTTATGAATATGCTTTTTCAAGGGGTTTTAATATAAGCGATTTTACCGCAAAAACTCTTGGAGAAAAATGTAAAGAAAACGGAATTGAACTCAGTTTGCACGCCCCATATTATATCAATCTTGCGAACCCTGACCCTAAAATGATAGAAAAATCGTTTAACTATATAATAAACTGTTTAAAATATTTAAAAATTATGCAGGGATCGAGAGTTGTTTTTCATCCCGGTTCTTGTGGTAATATGACAAGAGTTCAGGCATTTGAACTCTTAAAGAAAAATATGAAAGAACTTGTCAAAAGAATTGATAATGAAAAATTTGATTTTAAATTTTATTTGTGTCCAGAAACAATGGGTAAGAGCCAACAATTAGGAACTTACCAAGAAGTTGCGGAGATTTGCTCATATGCAGATTATCTTATCCCAACACTTGATTTTGGACATATTAATTCACTTTTACAAGGAAAACTTAAAACTGAAAAAGATTTTGAAGAAATATTTACTTATTTGATTGACAAAATAGGTTTTGATAAAGTAGATAATATACATATACATTTTTCTAAAATTGAATATGGAAAAAAAGGTGAAATTAAGCATCTAACTTTTGATGATAATGTTTTTGGACCTGAGTTTGAACCTCTTGCGAAGGTTATTAAAAAATTAAAACTTAACCCCGTTATCATTTGTGAATCTAGGGGAACACAGGCAGAAGATGCTAATGAAATGAAAAGAATTTACGAAAATTTATAATTTATAAGGAGTTTACTAAAATGTCAGGACATTCAAAATGGCACAATATTCAAGCAACAAAAAATAAAGCAGATGCTGCAAGAGGTAAGATTTTTACTAAAATCGGCCGTGAACTTGCTGTTGCAGTTAAAATGGGTGGACCAGATCCAAACAGTAATGCGAAGTTAAGAGATGTTATTTCAAAAGCAAAGCAAAATAATATGCCTAATGATAATATTCAAAGAAGCATTAAAAAGGCGAGTGGAGAACTTAGTTCTGTTAACTATGAAGAAATCACCTATGAAGGTTATGGTGTAGGTGGTAGTGCTGTTATTGTTAAATGTTTAACAGATAATAAAAATAGAACAGCAGGTGATGTTAGACACGCTTTTGATAAATTTAATGGCAGTCTTGGTTCTAGTGGTTGCGTTAGTTATTTGTTTGATAATAAAGGTCTTTTAATTTTAGAAAATTCAAGCAATGTTGATGAAGAAAAATTAATTGATATGTGCCTAGAAGCAGATGCAGAAGATGTTATAAACGATGAAGATGTTTATCAGATTATAACAAGCCCTGCAAATTTTCATAAGGTTAAAGAAGCCCTTGAAGCAAAAGGTTTGGTCTTTTTATCAACCGAAGTTACTATGATACCACAATCATATGTTGATTTAGATGACAATCAATTATCTACTTTTAATAAAATGATTGATACACTAGAAGCACTTGATGATGTCCAAAATGTTTATCATAATGTTAATTTACCTGATGAAGATGAAGAAGAATAATTTATAATTTCTACTAAAACTAAATTATAAAAGGGTGTGTAGCCTAAATTTTCTTTGAAAATTTTCCAAAACGGAGTTTTGGTGTGCGTTATAAAAACGCACAGGCTACACACCTTGTAAAATATTTTAGTTGTAGTAAATTAAATAAATTATTTTAGAAAGAAGATTTCTATTTTAATTTTAATTTTTATTATAATTACATTTTAGCATAATTAATTAATTTAGAGTATATAGTTATGGGGGTATAGCTCAGTTGGTAGAGCGTTTGAATGGCATTCAAAAGGTCAGCGGTTCGAGACCGCTTATCTCCACCAAAAAAGATTAGATATTTTCTAGTCTTTTTTTGTAGTAAATTAAATAATTCTTATTATATTTTAATATATTTATAAAGTAATAATGATATCTAACTAAAATTTAAAGACTGACATTGAAATTTTTGTTAAATAATGTTTTTCTTAATGAAAAATATTAAAAGTTTTGTCGAAAAAGATAAAATTAAAAAATTTTTTAAATTTGGGTCTATACAATTTAAAAAGAGTATGTTATATTTAACAAGTCTTAAAATCATAATAACTAGGAGAAATGAAAATGAATAAATTAGATATGAACGAAGATGTTTATTCTTATATGTCAAAAGGTATCTCAACACAATCTTTTATGGATAGTGAACAAGTATTAGATTCTGTTGGCGATTTCTATAAACAAAATATTAAGTCACTACAAATTAGATTTAAAAAAGAGTTTAAAATGTCCCTAAAAGAAAAGGGTATGTTAATAGGAAAGAAATTAATTAATAAACAAGCAAACGATAAGATTAAAGATGATGTTGCCTACATTAACAGTATTATAGATTGGATTTACAGCCAAATAACAATTGAAAAAGATAAAAATGTTATAGAGAGATTAAGGTTTAATAGGAATGCAGAAGAAATTTTTAGAAGTGGGAAAATAGTCGACGCAAATGATATTGCATTGCTATTTACAACTTTTGCAAAACAATTAAGACTTCCAACAGCACAACTTTATACAATAGACAAAAATAAAATTGAAAATGTTTTAAATGGTGAAAAATATTGCGGACATATTTTTTGCGAATGTTATTGTGGAGATAAATGGTATTTGGTAGACCCAGCATTTAGAAAAATTGCTGAGGAATATGATCCAAATAGTATTAAAATTACATATCTTGGTAAAGGTGAAAAGACTTATGTTGCTTACGATAGACAAGTTGATAAGGAGCAAAAGGGAATTGCAAATCATTTAGAGAATCAAAGAAAACTTTTAAAAGAAATGATTGAAAGAAGTGAAGAACAAGATTTGGTGCAATAATAAATGTTTTTATATTTAAAAGAATATCAAAAGGTATTTATATTCAAAAAAATTTTTTTAAAATTAAAAACAGTTAAAATTAGTATTTGATAGTAATTTTACTAATTAGTTATACAATATAAAAAATCTTGTAATATAATGGTTTGAAAATTTTAGTAGTTTATAAAGATTAAAAAAAGAACTCAAATTTTGTAAAAAGTTTAGATTTTACTTTAACATTTTGAGTTCTTTTTACATTTATTCTCTAAGTTTATTTTTGAGTTTATTTAAGACTCTGTTTTCAAGTCTACTTACTTGAACTTGTGAAACATTTAATAATTTAGCAACTTCACTTTGAGTTTTATCTCTAAAATATCTCAAAATAATTAATTTTCTGTCTTTTTCATCTAGTTCGCATATAATATCTTTAATTACTAGTTTATTTATGATATCATTTTGATTTTCACATTCTGCAAGTTTATCAAGCACAATTTGACCAGAAGAATTTTCTTTATCAAGTGAATCATAGATAGAAACAGGCATTTTAGAAGACTCCATAATAAACATTAATTCTGCTTCATCAACTTTAAAGGTGTCAGCGATTTCTTTGACAGATGGGGAAGTGTTGTTATTTTGTCTATATTCATCAATATATTTTTGTATGTTATAGTATTGACTTTTAATTGAACGAGAAACTTTTATGCTCCCATCATCTCGTAAAAATCTTTTGATTTCTCCCGCAATCATTGGAACTGCATATGTTGAAAATTTTACATTGAAAGTTTCATCAAAATTATTTATTGCTTTTACAAAACCCATACAACCTAGTTGATATAAATCATCATATTCAATTCCTTTGTTTTTATATCGTTTTACTATACTTTTTACAAGTGGAGAATTGTTTATAATGAGTTCGTTTTTTGCTTCTTCACAACCTTCTTTTGCTTTTTTAAGCAATTTTAGAGTTTGTTCATAATCAAGCACTTTTTCACTCCTTAACCTAATTGTTTGACTTCATTTGCATTTGTTTTTATCTCTTTAAATAAGGTTATTTTTAGTCCCCCTTGCGAATTATTTTCAACTTCCATTGAATCCATAAAACTTTCCATTACAGTAAATCCCATACCACTTCTTTCTTGGTCTGGTTTTGTTGTGAAGAATGGTTGTCTTGCTTTATCGACATCTTTTATTCCTATTCCAAAATCAATAATTTCTATAAGTAAACTACTTTTAAATAGTTTTACCTTTATTAAAATTTCTCCTTTTTTGCCACTTGGATAGGCGTGGACAACACTATTTGTTACTGCTTCTGAAACTGCTGTTTTTATGTCAGTTAGTTCGTCTATTGTTGGATTTAATTGCAAGCAAAACCCTGCTACAGAAGCTCTTGCAAAACTTTCATTCTCACTTATGGCTTTAAATCTTAATTCCATATAATTGATTTCTTTCATATTTCTCTCCCTTAATTTATGAAATTTTAGGCATTATGTCATATAAGCCTGTAAGTTTAAATATTTTTTCAGCGTGGTATGATGGGTTGGTTATAAAAATACTAACACCTCTATTTTTCATCTTTTTATATCTTCCAATTAAAACTCCAATTCCCGTGCTATCCATAAACTTTAACTCTGACAAGTCAATAATTATTTGTTTTGAAATTGTAGAAAAAAATATTTCATCAAGTGTTTTGCTAGTATATTTAGCGGTATGTTCATCAAGTTCGCCATTTAACATTACATATAAAACATTATTATAATTGCGGTATTTTATGTCCAAAATTTCTTCCTCCTTGTTTTTTACATTCTAATACTTTAATAAATGAAATTTTTGGAATAAAAAATAACAATTTGTAATTTATTGAAGTTTTTATAATTTTCTTTATAGGCAAGTGGTTTAAAATTTTTTATGTTTACTAAAACTATAAGAAAAAAAGGGGCTTTGTGTGGTAAAAATTTTAATTCTAAAATTTTTACCGTGGACTTTTTAAAAAGTCCACCCAAAAGTGAAACTTTTGACACAAAGCCCCGTATATGTTTAGTTTAAGAAGATATTATGAGTAAAGTAGTTAATATTTTTAATTAAAGAATAAGTTATTATTAGAAAATACAATATAATAAAATAAATGAAATTCATTTTTTAAGAAATTTAAACATATAATTTTTTGTATTTCACCAAATAAAAGATGCTTTTAAAATTTTTAAAAATTTAAAATTTTTTGTTGACAATATTAAAATTATATTGTAATATTTAAGAGCATTTAACTAACGGGGTGTAGCGCAGTTGGTAGCGCACGTGGTTTGGGACCATGGGGCCGGGAGTTCGAGTCTCTTCACCCCGACCAAAATGGTAAAATGCAAGGGCCTTTAGCTCAGTTGGTTAGAGCAACCGGCTCATAACCGGTCGGTCCGGGGTTCAAGTCCCTGAAGGCCCACCAAAGTATTTCTTGCATTATGGTTTATGGTAAATATGGCTTGGTAGTTCAGTTGGTTAGAACGCCGCCCTGTCACGGCGGAGGTCGAGAGTTCGAGTCTCTTCCAAGTCGCCATACGATTTAATATCGTAAACCCGCAAGCCTTGGTAGCTCAGTCGGTAGAGCAAGGGACTGAAAATCCCTGTGTCGGTGGTTCGATTCCGCCCCAAGGCACCATAAGGGCTTTTCTTATATGCTAGTGTGGCTCAATGGTAGAGCAGCTGATTTGTAATCAGCCGGTTGTTGGTTCGATTCCGACCACTAGCTCCAGTCACAGTAATATCCACCCAAGACAATGTTTGTAAAATATTGTTTCCACCATGTTACTGTGGCATTTGGGTAGGTTGCAGAGCGGTCAAATGCAACGGACTGTAAATCCGTCGTCTCCGACTTCGATGGTTCGAATCCATCCCTGCCCACCATTAGGTGATTTTGAGTCTTGCTAATGTAAGGCTTTTTTTATTGTCTAATTTAACTATTAGTAAGGTAAGGTTTGTTTTTAATTAAAATAAACTTAAAATTATTGACAAATCTTTCTAAACAATCTATAATACATAATGCTATGTTGTTAAGTATTTATGAAGCAAAGGCTAAGCAAGGTGAAAAAGTTAAATTTAGTATTTCTTGCGACTTACCACAAAGTATTTTAGATGGGAGAGAATGTAAGTTTCTTTCTCCTGTTAATCTTGCTGGGGAATATTATTATAAGAATGAGAAACTTTTTTTAGATGGGGTTGCTAGTGTCAAATTGCTTTGTATATGCGACAATTGTGGTGAAGAGTTTGAGAAGGTTTTAAAATTTAATGTAAATGAAGTTTTTGTTGAAAGTTATAATTCTCACGATATACAAGACTATTTGATTAATCAGGCTTCAATTATGATAGATGAACCTTTAAAAGACAATTTATTATTTAGTCTTTCTACTAAATTGTTATGTAAACAAGATTGCAAGGGCTTATGTAGTGTTTGTGGTAAGAACAAAAATTATTTTTCTTGTAATTGTGAAAATATAACAAAAGAGATTGAAAGACAGGAAGAAAATCCGTTTAATAATATAAAAAATATAGGAGATAAGTAAAATGGCAGTTCCAAAGGGTAAAGTAAGTAAAGCAAGAAGAAATAGTAGAAGGGCAAATTGGAAAGCAGCAACTCCAACACTCGTTGAATGTCCTCATTGTAAGACACCTATTCGTCCTCATACTGTTTGTAGTGAATGTGGTTACTATAATGGAAAAGAAGTAATTGCTAAGGCTACAAAAGATAAAGAAGGAAAGTAATTTTCTCTTCTTTTAATTTGTTTTTTTAAATTGAAGAGAGTTTTCTCTTCTTTTTTGTTTTTAGCGGGGGAAAAGTGCAGGCAAGACTTTTAGTCTTGCAAAAATACTTCGTATTTTGTAAAATTTGGAAACCAAATTTTATCTGCACTTTTCGTATTTCTCGTAGATATTATTAATTTTAGTCTTTGAATTATATTTCTTTTAAAAGGAGAGTTTAATGCAAAGTAGTAAACATTTATCCGCAATAGAGTTTTTTTCAATTTTGTCAACTATTCCAAGACTTTCTGGTAGTGAAGAAAAGATTGCAAATTACTTAGTAACTTTTGCGCAAGAGAGAAATCTTAAATATTATATTGACAGTTATAAAAATGTAGTTATCTTCAAAAATACTATAAATAGCAGTAAACCTATTGCATTATTAACAGGAATGGATATGACCTTTTATAAAAGTATTAAATGTAAAATTGATTATAACATTTTTGGCAATAAATTTATAAAAAAAGGTGCTTTTATTCAGTCTAGGAATACATCAATAGGTGCAAAAAATACTATTTCTATGTCCTTAATTTTGGAAATATTAGATAGCGATATTCCAGTGAATATTGAAGCAATATTTACATCAAATGAGATGACTTCTTGTTTGGGGGCATTAAGCATAGATATGAAGAAAATACAATCTGACAAGATAATTTGCTTTGATGGAGAAAGTGGTGCTACTATATATAATTCAAGTTGTGATGGGCTTAATTTAATAATAAAATTTAATAACGACAAAATATTCTTGCAAAATTCTAAACATTTAAAGACTTTTGAATTAAATATAAATGGTTTAAAAACAAAAGACAAAATAGAACTCTCATTATTAATTGATTTAATTAATAAATTTCCACAAGTTTATATAAATAAATTGGTTTGTAAACAGGATAGTAACTTTCATTATGTAACAAGTTGTGTATTTACTACTATCTTAACGGAATTTAATATTAAGAGAATTATTAAACATTTTTATGTTGAAAACAAAAAAATTTATAAATCGTTGAAGATTAAATGTGTTAGAAAGATAAACAACACTCTTGTATTAAGTAATAGCAACTTAATAGATATAATTAAACAGATTAAATTAGATACTCTATTTAATGAAGAAGATAAATTCCTTGAATATAGGTTAGAGGAGTTAGACTCTGATAAAGGAACAATTAAATTAAAAATCATATCTAATGATAAAAAGCAACTAGAAGAAAGTAAAGAAACTTTATCAAAATTTTGCAAATCTAATGATTGTTCACTAATTGAATTGTCACAAGTGAATGGCTTCAAATCAAATACTGAAACTATGTTTTTCGACGCTTTAAAGACTAGTTATTTGGGAGAAAATATTTGTGTTAAGAGATTAAATGATACCTCTCAGGCAGGTATTTTTGTAAAAAAGTTGAAAGACATTGAAGTTTTTTGTATTTCTTCAACTATTTTTAATGCTAATTCGGTTAACGAAAAAATTGAATATTCATCTATCATTAACACTTCTAATTGGTTAAAAAATTTTTTTAATAATCAATCTAACTTTTAAAGGAAATTGTTAATATTAAAAATTATTTAATTTTTATTCTTACTTTGGTAATTACTAAGAATAAAAATTTTATTGGTTGTAATTATAATTTCCATAATTTTAGAAAAGCATAAATTAAAATTTTTAAAAAATAACACCACTTAAATGTGGTGTTTTTTTTGTGCTAACTATTTTTTATATGAAATTCATCTAATTTTTGTAACAATCACAGCAAAACAAGGAATATAGTCTTTTGGTGGGTCTTATTATTTTAATTTGGAGATTAAAATGAAAATCGCAATTGTTGGCGCTACTGGTAAAGTAGGTAACAAGATTATACAAGTTTTACAAGAACGAAATATTGTAGCAAGTGATTATTACTTGTATGCAAGCAGTAAGAGTGTGGGTAAAAAATTTAAAATCTTTGACAAAGATTATGAAGTTTTAGAATTAAAGGAAGAAAACATAAAAGATAAAGATATTGATTATGCCTTGTTTAGTGCGGGTGGCACAATATCAAAGGAATTTGCACCTATTTTTGTTAAGTATGGGGCAATAGTAATTGATAATTCAAGTGCTTTTAGAAGAGAAAAAGAGGTGCCTCTTGTCGTCCCAGAAGTTAATCCTTGTGACATTTTACTGAATAAAGGCATTATTGCTAATCCTAATTGCTCTACTATTCAAGCCGTTTTGCCACTCAAAGTCCTTGATGAAAAATATAAAATTAAAAGGATAGTTTATTCTACCTATCAAGCAGTTTCTGGTGCGGGACAAAAAGGTTATGAAGATTTGAAAAATGGAATTAATGGAATAGAACCTAAAAAGTTTATTTACCCTATATTTTCAAATGTTTTACCACAAATTGATGACTTTTTGGATAATGGTTACACAAAAGAAGAAGAAAAAATGGTGTTTGAAACAAGAAAAATTCTTCATAATGAAAACCTAAAAATAACTGCTACAACTGTTAGAGTTCCCGTTTTTGACTGCCATAGTGAAAGTATCAATGTCGAGTTAGAAAAACCTTTTGATTTAGAGGAAGTAAAAAAGAATTTTAGTAAATTTACGAATATAATAGTTGTAGATGACATTTCTAAAAATCTTTATCCAATGCCTATAACTTGCGTTGAAAAAGACGAAGTTTTTGTTGGCAGAATTAGACGAGATTTTTCAGTAGAAAATGGGCTAAATATTTGGGTGGTCGCAGATAACATTCGTAAAGGGGCGGCAACTAATGCTGTTCAAATTTTGCAGAAAGTTATTGAATATAAAAAATTGGGGAAGTTATAATGAAAAAATTATTTTCAGGTAGTTGTGTTGCCTTGATTACTCCTTTTAAAAATGGGAAAGTAGATTTTAAGGCTTTAAAAAATTTGATTAATTTTCAACTTGAAAACAAAACTGATGCTATTGTTATTTTAGGAACAACAGGAGAGCCTGCGACAATGTCAAGTATTGAAAAGTGTAAGATTATTGAGTTTGCTAAAAACTTAATTAAGAATAGGGCTATTTTAATAGTCGGAACAGGCTCTAATAGCACTGAAAAAACTATTGAAGAAAGTAAAATTGCTTTTGAAAAAGGAGCAGATGGGCTTTTAATAGTAACTCCATACTACAATAAATGCACTCAAAATGGTTTAATTAAGCATTATGAAAAAATAGCAAGTGAAGTTGATTTGCCAATTATCGTTTACAATGTTCCATCAAGGACGGGCGTTAATATTTCCCCTGAAACAATGCTTAAACTTGCAGATATACCTCAGATTTATGGACTTAAAGAAGCAAGTGGGAATATTTCTCAAATTGTTAAACTTTCAAAATTATTGAAGGATAAAATTGCAATCTACTCGGGTGATGATAGTTTAAATTATATTTTTATGTGTCTTGGAGCAAGCGGAGTTATAAGCGTAACTGCTAATGTTTTTCCAAAACAGGTTAGAGATGTTGTCAAATTGACTTTAAATGGCAATTATGAAAAAGCAAGAAAATTACACGAAGAATTGTTAGAAGTTAATAATAATTTGTTCTTAGAAGTTAATCCCATTCCTATTAAGTATGCTTGTTCTTTCTATAAAATGTGCAAAAATGAATTGAGATTGCCTTTAACTAAAATGAATAAGAATAATTCAAAAGTTTTAAGGGATAGTCTTATAAAATTTAATAATCTTAGTAAAGATTTAAATAACTAGACACTTGTGTTAATATTATTTGTTTTATTTTTATAAATTATTGTTTTCATAATTTTTTATAATTTGAATTAGTAATTTAATTATAAGTAGGTAAAAAACAAGTGAAATATTGCGGACTTTGTGCTGTAAAAATTTTTAAAAAAATTTTTACTGTGAAATTTTAAAATTTTAAAATTTCACACAAAAGTTTTACTTTTGGCACAAAGTCCCATTTCTTTTGTAGTAGTTTAGTTTGATTACAAAAAATCTATTAAGGTTTAGTAAATATAAGGTTTAGTAAAAATTTGAAAATATATTATATAGTAAATTCTTTTTTATAAATAATCTTAATATATTTAATTATGTAAAAAATTAATTTTTGGAGATTAATACATTGAAAGTTGCTCTTAATGGATTTTTTGGTCAAATGGGACAGATTATTTATAATTTATCTAAAAATTTTAATGATATAGAAATTGTATATGGGATAGATAGAAAAGAAATAATTATTCAAGAAAAACAAGATATAAATGGCGTCAAAATTACAAACAATATTTATGATGCAACTGATTGTGATATTGTGATTGATTTTTCTTCAAATAGTGCAATAAGTAGACTTTTAGATTTTTGTATTAAATATAAAAAACCACTTGTTTTAGCAACAACAGGTTTTAATAATTGTCAAGAACAAGAAATTATTAACGCAAGTAAATTTATACCTATTTTTAAATCGGGGAATTTTAGTCAAGGTATACACTATTTTTTAGAAACAATTAAGGTTATTGCAAAAAAAACTTTTGATTGGGATATAGAAATTTGTGAAGTTCATCATAATAAGAAAATTGATATTCCAAGTGGAACTGCTAAAATGATGTTTCAAAAAATAAAAGAAGTTAGACCAAATTTAGTAGCAAATATAGGAAGACAAAATACATATAAAATAAGAACTCAAAATGAAGTAGGTATACACTCATTAAGGGGTGGCGGAGTTGTAGGGGAGCATATAATCAATTTCTATAATAGTTATGAAAGTATATCAATAAAGCATACTGCATTTTCAAGGGAAGTTTTTGCTTTTGGTGCAATTAAGGCTTGTAAATTTTTGATTAATAAGCAAAACGGAATTTATGAAATGAAGAACCTTTTTGACTAGATTTTTATATATTTATCTATATAAGGGTTTTTTATGGAAGATGTAGTATGTAAATTTGGCGGTTCATCGCTTGCAAATTTTGAAAATATACAAAAAGTAAAAGATATAATTTTAAGTTCAAAAAAAAGATTTGTGGTGGTTTCTGCTCCCGGCAAACAAGATAAAAACGATATAAAACTTACTGATTGTTTAATTAATTGTTTTAATTTGTCAAAACTTGATAAAGATTTTTCTAAGTTTTTTGATATATTTAAAGACAGATTTGTTAAAATAAAACAACAGGCAAAAGTAAGAATAAATTTAAAGACAATTTTTTTAGAAATATATAAAAGAATATTAAGTCATAATGATTTTGATTATGATTATATCATATCAAGGGGAGAATATTTATCTGCATTAATTATTTCAAAATATTTGGGATATAGATTTTTAGACGCAAAGGACTTTATTTTTTTTGACAAAAGTGGAGAAGTTGATTTAATATCTTCTAAAATAGCATTCAAAAAATTAATTAAAAAAGATGAATGTTATGTAATTCCCGGATTTTACGGATTAAGTTTTAACAATAGAATAAAGACTTTTTCTCGTGGTGGCTCAGATTTAACGGGAGCAATTGTTGCATTGTTAAGTGACTTTATAAAATATGAAAATTATACAGATGTTGACGGCTTTTTAGTGGCAAATCCAAGTATAGTTAAAAATGCAAAAATCATAAAAGAACTAACATATAAAAATATGCGAACTTTAACTTATCTTGGGGCAAATGTTTTACACCAAGATTGTTTAAAATTCTTAAAAGAAAATGACATTATTTTAAATTTGAGAAATACTTTTAACTCAAAAAATTGCGGAAGTTTGATTTTGCCTGACAAATTTAAGGATAAAATAGGTGCAAAAATTATTGGTTTATCTGGTAAAAAAGATTATAGTGTTGTTGAGTTTAGAAGTTATGACATACAAAAATATTTTTTCGTAATTAATGTTTTTGATAGAGTTTTAAGGCAAAATGGTTTAAGAATAGAGCAAATTATTTCTAGTATAGATTGTATAAATTTTATAGTTGATAAAAGTGATTTTGATGAGATAATTTTAACCAAAATAGAAGATGAACTAATTTGTGAATATGAAAATAATCACATTTCAAATAAAGACTTTCAAATTAAAATTACTAATAATGTTTGTTTAATTGCCATTGTTTGTAATTCATTTAATTTAGAAATTTTAAATAAAATTTTTACTTCAATTATAAAAGAAAAAGATTTTCTATTTATTTCAAAATCTTTGACGGAAAGCAGTGTTTTTGTTGGATATAAAAATGATAATTTTGAAAATATTTTAAATAAATTATATAAAAAGTTGTTTTAATTTAGATAAAATTTAACATAATTTGGTAAAAAAACAATAAAAATCTAATAATTTAAAAAAAGCAATGTTTTAAAAAGATAAATTGCTTTTTTTGTTTGAATTTAAGAGCATTTTGTGTATAATATATTTGTTAATTTTAAATATGGTTTAGTTTGATTATTACTAAACTTTTTATATTTTTTGTTTAGGAGAAAAATTATGAAAATTGTTGTTGACTGTCATGGTAATGATTTGGGACCTAGCGTCGCAGTAGAGGGAAGTGTTAGAGCACTTTCAAAGTATGATGATATCAAGATTATCCTTGTTGGTTTGCAAGATGAAATTTCTAAAATACTTTCTACATATGATTATGATGAAAGTAGGGTAGAAATTTATCCAGCAAGCGAAATTATAACTAATGAAGAATCTCCAACTGAGGCTGTTAAAAAGAAAAAAGATTCAAGTTTGTGCAAGGCTTTTGAGATTTTAAAATTAGATAAAGAGGCTGTTGGACTTGTTTCGTGTGGAAGCACGGGGGCTGTTTTAACTGCATCGTTTTTGAAGGCGGGTAGGATAAAAGGTGTTTCAAGGCCTGCTCTTTGTCCAATTCTTCCAACCCAAGATGGTGGAAAAGTTATGCTTATTGATTCGGGGGCAAATGTCGATTGCAAGCCAATTAATTTGTGCCATTTTGCACTTATGGCATCAAGTTATGCTAAGGCTTTTTTAGGGAAAGAAAATCCAAGAGTCGCACTTTTAAATATTGGAACAGAGGATAAAAAAGGTAATGAATTTAGCCATGAATGTTTTGCTCTACTTAAAAAAATGCCAATTAATTTTGTTGGGAATATGGAAGCAAGAGATTTTTTAAGCGGTCAGTATGATGTTGTTGTAGCCGATGGGTTTTATGGTAATATTTTGTTAAAATCAGTTGAGGGCACTGTTGGCTTTGTTATGAAAGAGTTAAAAGGTGTTATAAAAAAATCATTTTGGGGTAAAGTTGGGGCTTTACTTATGAAGAATGGTTTTAAAGAAATGAAAGAGAAGTTAAATGTAAGTAATCACGGTGGGGCTGCTTTTCTTGGGGTAAAAAAACTAGTAGTAAAAGGACACGGTGCTGGCGATGGACTTGCTTTTGAGCAATGTATTTCTCAGGTAAGGACACTAGCAAAAAATAATCTTTGTGAAGTTATTGAAAGCGAGATTGCTCAGTTAGGAGATGGTTTTAATGAGTAACGAGTTTGATGTAAAAAAGATAGAGAAGATAATTCACTATCAATTTAAAAATAAAAATACATTACAAACTGCTTTTACTCATTCTTCCTTTGCTAACGAAAATAATAAAAAGAGTAACGAAAGACTTGAATTTTTAGGCGACTCAATTTTAAACTTTCTTATTGCGGAAGAACTTTTTAATAAGTTTGACGAAGAAGAAGGTAAGTTGAGTAAGTGGCGAGCAAAAATGGTTAATAGTGATACTCTTTCAACTATTATCGACCAACTTGGTTTACATAATTTTTTGTTAGTAGGTAAAAGTTTTAAGAATAAAGAACTAACAAATTCAATTAAGGAAGACTTGTTTGAAAGCATTGTTGGGGCTATTTATATTGATAGTAGTTTAGAAAAAACAAAAAGATTTGTTTTTAGATTTATTAACCTTAACAAAATTGTCAAACAAAAAGATGCAGATTACAAATCGTTGTTGCAAGAGAAAGTTCAAAAGGTTAAAGGCTCTAATTTAGTTTATTTTACATATGAAATTCCTAACCAACCAGACACCTTTTGTGCGGAAGTTTATATAAATGATGTATTTGTGTCAAGGAGCATCGCTTCTAATAAGAAAAAGGCTCAAATGCAGTGTGCTAAAATGGCACTTGATAATGCTAAAACAATAGATAAAATATTGGGGATAAAATAAGTTTAATAGTCCTTGCAAAATTAATTTTATAAGTAAAAATTAATTTAATAAATTAAAATTTATTTTATAGGTGCAAAAATAGTTTTATAAGTAAAAATTAATTTATAATTGCAATAGTTTTTTAGTAGAATTTAGTTACAAGTAGTTTAAAAAATTGTTTAGTATTGTTTAGCCAAAGTTATAGTTATGCTAGATTTTGAATAAAAGTTGCAATATGCGTGGAAATTTACTAGACAACTTGTGTTATAATTTATTAAACTATATAAGTTAAACTAGTAAGATTGCAAGAATTTTGAATTGTTTTGAGTTTGAGTTTAGATTAGTGATTTTAAAAGATGAGTTTAGTAAAAATTAACTGAAAAGGTAATAGCAAAATTGAACTTTAAAAAGATTGAATTAGTTGGGTTTAAGTCATTTGCGGATAGACTGGAAATTAAATTTGATACAGGTATAACAGGTATTGTTGGTCCTAATGGTTGCGGGAAAAGTAATGTTTCCGATGCTATTAGATGGGTGCTTGGTGAGCAAAGCACAAAACTTCTTCGTAGTAGCAATATGCAAGAAGTTATTTTTAATGGAACTGAAAAGCGTAAGAGTATGTCTTATTGTGAAGTTTCATTGTTTTTTGACAACTCAAATAGGATGTTTGACCTTAATTTTGACGAAGTTTCTTTTACTAGAAAACTTTATAGGTCTGGCGAAAGCGAATATTTAATTAATGGGACACCTTGTAGATTAAAAGACATTACTAATGCTCTACACGATTCTGGTATTGGTAAAGAAGGATATTCAATTATTGGACAAGGTAAGGTAGAAGAAATTATTAGTGCTAAACCTGAAAATAGAAGGGCGATTTTTGAAGAAGCGGCTGGTATTGCGAAATTTAAACAAAGGAAAATAGAAGCAGAAAGAAAGTTAGACAGGACGCAGGAAAACTTAAATAGGGCACTTGATGTTCTTGCCGAGCAAGAAAAACAGTTAGGACCTTTAAAAAGGCAGGCAGAAAATGCTAAACTTTACTTGGGTTACAAGGAAGATTTAAAATCACTTGAAGTCAATGTTTATGTAAATCAATATGATAATGCTAGTTTTGTTAAAGGTGAAATTCAATCAAAGATTGATGGGTATAATGAAGAAATTGATATTAAACAAAAACAACTAGATGAAATAAATTCTTCTTATGATAGTAAAATGGAAGAAGTCAGTCAAATTGACAGGACCTTACAACAAGTAAATGATAATATTTTAGATATGACTGTTCAACTTGAAAAAAGAGCAGGGGAAACTAATGTTATCAAAGAGAGATTAAAGTTTTTAAGCGACGAAAGAGATTCTTTAAAACAAGATTTTGAAAAAGAGAGTTTAAATAGAGAAAACTCTTTAAAACTAATTGAGCAAAATGAACAAATTAAGTTAGAAAAAGAGAAGCAATATAAAGATGTCTGCTTTAATTTGGAAAATATTACAAGTAAATATTTAAGTATTGTAGACGAGTTAACGGGTGCCGAAGATGAAGCTACAAAAAGACAAAAAGAAATGATTGACGAACTATCTAAAATGACAGATATTAAGTCAAATTTGTCTGCTTTAAAAGCACAAAAAGACGCTTATCTTAGTAATATAACAGATTTGGACGAAAAAATTTATACTTTGCAATCTAAGATAAGGGATAAAGAAGAATCTTTATTTATTGCACAAAAGACTGCAAAGGAAGCCCAAGATACATATGACCAAATTCTTTCTCAAATTGACAAGAAACAAAAGGAACTTAATGAAACTCAATTAAAATCAAAAGAAAATAACGAAAAATTACTACAAGCAACTTCAAATCTTCAAATTTTACAAAACAAGAAAAAAGTCCTTGAAGATATGGTTAAAGATTTTGATGGATTTAACTATTCAGTAAAAAGACTTATGCAAGATAGTAAAACTCAAAGAGAGTTGCAGGCAAAAATTGTCGGTATTGTTGCTTCTAGTATGACTGTCCCAAAAGGTTTTGAAACTGCAATAGAAGTTAGTCTTGGTGGGGCTGTCCAAGATGTTATAACAAAGAATGAAGAAGATGCTAAGTTTTTAATTAATTATCTTAAAAGAAATAATTATGGTAGAGCAACATTTCTTCCTATTTCGTCAATGAAAGTTAGACTTTTAAACGAACAGGAGAAAGCCATTGTAGGTAGAAATAAAACTTACGGAGTCGCTTCTAGTGTTGTTAAGTATGACCCAGCACTAAAAAATATTTTTGAAAGTCTACTTGGTAGGACTGTTGTTGTAAATACTACTGATGATGCAATTAGTTTAGCAAGGCAATCAAATTTTTCTTTTAGAATTGTTACTTTAGAAGGTGAAGTTATTAACCCACAAGGTTCAATTAGTGGTGGTAGTAAAAAGGCAATTTCTTCAAATATTCTAATGCGTGATAGTGAAATAGAAAATCTTGCTAATCAGATTACAAAGTTAACAAATTCTTTAAATGAATATAAAAATTATAAAAATACACTTGAAAATGATATTGCATCGTTAACAAATGATATAAATACTTTGCAAGAAAAATCAGTTGTTGCTCGTGTTGAGAGCGTAAAACAAAATCAAAATTATGAACAATTAAGTGTTTATGTCGACGAACTTAACAAAGAAAGAATCTCTTTAAGCCAAGAAAAAATTGATTTTTCTACTAAAATTGAAGTTATTTCAAAAGCACTTACCTTGCAAGACCAAAATGAGAATTTTAAGATTGATGGCTCAGAGCAAATTGAAAATAGTCAAAAACTTTTTGTTTCTTTAAGAAAAGAAAGGGATAATTTGCAAAATCAAATTACTGAACTTAAAATACAAAAGACGGCACTCGAAGGCGAACTTTCTAATATTTCAAGCGAAATTAACAGATTAGAAGAATATTTAACTCAACTTAACTTTACTTTAAATGACCTAAAAAATAATTTAGATAGGGTTGAAGACAACTTTAATTTTGCAAAACAAAGTGTTGAAGAAAAATTAGATAGCGTCGATGATAGCGGTCTTAGAAATAAGATTGAAGAAGAAAGAACAAAACTTTCTCAACTTGATAGTAAAAAACAAACTTTACAAAATGATATTCACTTGTTAGATGATGATAAGGCTAGACTTATGAACGAAGTTAATGCTGTCCAAGAGAAAAAATATCAACAAAGCGCACTTTTAACAAAAGTTGATACAGATATTGAAGCAATGCAAGAAAAAATATTTGAAGATTATGAGTTAACATATGCTTCTTGTTTACCACTAAAAATTGAGAACTTTGATGTTAAAGAGGGTATGATTGAAATTAACAAAATCAAAAAGGAAATTTCTAAGTTAGGTTATATTAATGTCAATGCAATAGAAGATTGTAAAGAACTTATGGAAAGGTATGAAACTCTTAATGCACAAGCACAAGATTTGATTACTGCAAAAGAAGACCTTGAAAAAATCATTAAAGATTTAGCAACGGAAATGATTACAAGGTTTGATAGTGAGTTTCAGAAAATCCAAGTTAATTTTTCTAAAATTTTTAGGGAACTTTTTGGCGGTGGAAATGCAAAACTTGAACTTACTGAAAGTGAAGACCCTTTGCAAGCAGGCGTTGAGATTGTTGCTGAACCACCTGGCAAGAAGTTGCAAAGTATTACATTATTAAGCGGTGGTGAGAAAGCACTTACTGCGATTGCTATTTTATTCGCAATTTTGAGATTAAGACCAATGCCTTTCTGTTTGTTGGACGAAATTGAGGCAGCACTTGACGACACAAATGTTTCAAGGTTTGCTCAATATCTTAAAAATTTCTCAAAAGAAACACAATTTATTGTCATTACTCACCGTAAGCCAACTATGATGCTTACAGATTCCTTATATGGTGTTACTATGGAAGAACCTGGGGTTAGTAAGATTGTTTCAGTTAAACTTGAAGATGCTATTAAAAACTCTTCCGAAGAACAAAATACAAATGTTAAGTCTAAAAAAGAAGATTAATGTTTAAAATATATAAAAGGTTTTAAGATTTATGGGTTTTTTTTCTAAAATAAAGAACGGTCTAAAAAAGACAAAAGATGCTCTAATTAGTAAACTCAATGCCGTTTTCCGCGGTGGAGATATAGATAATGATTTCTATGAAGATTTGGAATTTGCCTTGATAAGTAGTGATATGGGGGTTGAAACTTCTCAAAGTATTATTAAATCACTAAAAGATAGATTAAGGGAAAAACATATTGTTAAACAGGAAATTGCTAGAAATGAATTAAAATCTATTCTAGTTGATGTTTTAAATAGTTCTCAAAAACAAGAATTTTCTTACCCTTTAATTATTACAATAGTGGGAGTTAATGGAGTTGGTAAAACTACTACAATAGGTAAACTTGCTAACTATTTTAAAGAGCAAAAAAAGTCAGTTACTCTCGTGGCGGGGGATACTTTTAGGGCTGCTGCTTCTGAGCAATTAAACGAATGGGCAAAAAGGGTTAATGTAAAAATTGTTAAGCATCAAGAAGGTGCTGATCCATCTGCTGTTGTTTATGACGGAATTGCTAGCGCTAAGGCAAAAAAGACAGATGTTTTAATTGTTGACACTGCTGGTAGACTTCATACAAAAGTTAATTTAATGGAAGAACTTAAAAAGATTAATAGAATTGAAGAAAGAGAATGGAAAGAGGCTCAAAAACTTAACTTTATAATTGTCGATGCTACTATTGGTCAAAATTCTCTTATTCAAGTTAATGCTTTTAAAGATGCTGTTGGAATTGATGGAATAATTGTCACTAAGCTTGATGGGACTAGTAAAGGGGGAATAGTTTTTCCTATTATTAAAGAACTTAATACTCCCGTTTATTTTGTTGGTGTGGGCGAGGGAGTTGAAGATTTGGAAGAATTTGATGCTGAAAAATTTGTCGATGGTATTTTATAATAAAAAAAATTTAAAAAATCAAAATTTATTTTTGATTTTTTTTATTTTTATATTGACAAAACTTTTTTGATAGGTATAATATGTGTGTAAAGTAAATTTGCTTTACATTGCGGGCTTTGTAGTGTGAAAATTTTAAAATAAAATTTTCACTGCGAAGTTTTATAAAAAACTTCGCACAAAAGTTTCACTTTTGATACAAAGCCCCGTGTTTGTTGTCGTAGACATTATAAGTTGTATTCTTGTAAAATTATAAAAGAAAAAATATGAAAATAGAAGAAAATTTAAAATTAAGTTTATTATTTGATATTTATAAAAATTTGCTTACACAAAAGCAGAAAGAAGTGCTATCTGATTTTTTAGACAATAACATATCATTAACAGAACTTGCACAAATCAACAATTCCACTAGGCAGGCAGTTAATGATTTAGTAAAAAGAACGATAAAAGTTTTAGAAAATTATGAAGGTAAACTTTGTCTGCTCGCAAAATTTGAAAAAGTTAAAGAAAGCATTGCAAATTGTGAGCATATTTTAAAGGAAAATAAAATTAATTTACCTTCCTTAGTAAAAGAACTTAATTGTGTGTTGGAGGTCTTGTAATAATGGGAATGTTCGCCAATTTGTCGTTAAGACTAAATCATATTTTTTCCCACCTAACAAAAAGGGGAAAACTTACAGAACTTGAAATCAAGGAGGCAATGAGAGAGATTAGAGTTGCATTACTTGAAGCAGATGTTAACTTTTTGGTTGCTAAAAATTTTATAAATAGGGTTAGTCAAAGGGCTGTTGGGCAAGAAGTGTTAAATAGTTTAACCCCCGGACAACAAGTTATTAAAATAGTTAATGAAGAACTTATTTCACTTTTAGGGCAAACAAATAGTAAATTAGCAGTTTCTAGTTCGTTGCCGACAATTATTTTACTTTGTGGTTTACAAGGAAGTGGTAAGACTACAATGTGCGGGAAACTTGCTTCTATGTTAAAAAGTCAAGGTAAAAAGCCAATGTTAGTTGCTTGTGATATATATAGACCAGCAGCAATCAATCAATTACAAGTTGTAGGAAAAACCGCAAATGTCGAAGTTTTTGAGAAAGGCACGCAAGCACCACTCAAAACTTGTAAGCAAGCAATTGAATATTCAAAGAAAAAATTGTATGATACCATCATTGTTGATACTGCTGGAAGACTTTCTATTGATGAGAAACTTATGCAAGAGTTAAAAGAATTGAAACAGGGCATTAATCCTACCGAAATTTTATTGGTAGTTGATGCTATGAATGGACAAGAATCTGTTAATGTCGCACAGTCATTTAATGAAGTACTTGATATTACAGGTGTAATTTTAACCAAACTTGATGGTGATACTCGTGGTGGTTGTGCGTTGTCAATTAGCGAAATAGTTAAAAAGCCTATTAAGTTTTGCGGTATAGGTGAAAAGATCAACGATATAGAACCTTTTTACCCAGATAGAATGGCATCGAGAATTTTGGGAATGGGAGATGTATTAACACTTATTGAAAAGGCACAAAATGCAGTTAGCGAAGAAGAAGCTAAACAGTTAGAGAAAAAATTTAGAGAAAGTAGTTTTACCTTTGAAGACTACCTTGACCAAATGGACAAAATTAATAAAATGGGTAATATTAATGACTTAATTGGTATGATACCGGGACTAAATAAAAAAATGGCTGGAACACAAATTAACGAAAAAGACCTAGAGAAAAATAAAGCAATTATACAAAGTATGACACCAAAAGAAAGAAGAAACCCAGATTTGATTAAGGGTAGTCAAAAAAAGAGAATTGCTGACGGAAGTGGAACTCAAATCCAAGATGTAAATAGACTTATAAAACAATTTGAGCAGTCAAAACTTATGATGAAGAAAATGAAAGGTGGCGGGCTTAAAAATTTTAAGTTTTAATTAAAATAGTTTTTTAAAATTTTTTTGAAAAGTTTACAAAAGAAATTTTTTTAAAAAAATTCAAAATATATATTTTTTATAAAGGAGTAAGAAAATGGCAGTTAGAATTAGACTTACAAGATTAGGAGATAAGAAAAGTCCTTTTTACAGGGTTGTTGTTGCTGATGCAAGAACAAGTAGAGATGGTAAAGTTATCGACAATTTAGGATACTTTAATCCTTTAACTGAAAAAGATAACTTGAAAATCGACAAAGAAAAGACTTTAAATTGGTTAAAAAATGGTGCACAACCAACTGAAACCGCTAGAACTTTGCTCGTTCAGGCTGGTGTTGTAGAAAATCCTAAACCTTATGCTAGTAAGAAAATTGTTCCAAAGAAAAAAGACGCAAAGGCATAATCCTAGTATAAGAGGAGATTTTTAGATGGAAGAATTACTTAAATTCATTTTAGATAATCTTGTTGATGATAAATCTTCAATTTCAATAGAGAAAAGAGAAGATGACAAAAGCGTTGTTTTTGAAGTTAGTGTTAGTGAACAAGATAAGGGTAAGGTTATTGGTAAAAACGGTAAAGTTGCTCAGGCAATAAGAACTGTTCTACATTCTGCATCTTATAAAGATGACAAAAAATATATTTTAAAGATAAAATAAAGTTATGATAGATGTTGCAAAGGTATTAAAACCACAAGGACTTAAAGGAGAAATTAAAGTTCAATGCTTCACTTTTGATATGGATTTTTGGAAAAATTTGAGAGAGATTTATATTGATAATGTTTTGTATGAGATTGAAAATGTTAGATTCTATAAATCTTTTGGTTACATTAAACTAACCCAAATAAATTCACAAGAAGAAGCCCAAGCATTACGAAATAAATTGTTACGAGTTAAAAAAGAAGATTTAAAACTTAAAAAAGATGAATTCCTCATATCTGACCTTGTGAGTTGTCAAGTTTTTGATGAAAAAGGAAATTTTGTCGGTAGTATAGAAAGCGTTGAAAAATATGGCTCTGCTGATATTATTAATATTTTACTTGGTGGGGCTAGAAACAGTTTTCCTTTTATTCAAGGACTATTTATTGAAACTGATTTTATTAATAAGAAGATTATTGTTAATAGGGAAAAACTAGATGAGGTATTGGTATGAACATAACAATCTTAACAATTTTTCCTGAGATGTTTGATGCTCTTAATCATAGTATTTTGAAAAGAGCCCAAGATAATAATTTAATAAACATAAAAATTGTTAATATTAGAGATTTCTCAAAAGATACTAATAAAAGATGCGACGACTATTCTTTTGGTGGTGGTGCGGGTATGATTATGACTCCACAACCACTTTTTGATGCTATAAACAGTGTTAAAACTAAAAATTCTTATGTGATTTATATGTCGCCAAAAGGGAAAACACTTACTCAATGTAAAGTAGAAAAAATTTTTAATCTAAAAAAAGATTTGATTATTGTCTGTGGACATTATGAAGGGATAGATGAAAGAATTATTGATTTGTGTGTTGATGAAGAAATTTCTATTGGAGATTATGTTTTGACTGGTGGGGAACTTCCTGCAATGATTTTAATAGATTGTATTTCAAGGTTTATTCCAAATGTGTTGGGAAATAGTTTGACTACTATGGAAGAAAGTTTTAATGAAAATTTGCTTGAATATCCTCAATATACTAGACCTAGAAATTTTAATGGGAAAGAAGTCCCAGAGATTTTGCTTAGTGGTAATCATAAAGAAATAGCAAAGTGGCGACTTGATAAATCTATCGAAATTACTAAAACAAGACGACCAGATTTGTATGAAAAATATCTAAATAAAAAATAAATTATGTCTACTATAAATTATTTTTAAAGACGAACTTTGTGCTGTAAAAATTTTATTAAAAATTTTTACAATTAGATTTTGCTTTGCAAAATCTAATGCAAAAGTGAAACTTTTGGCACAAAGTTCGTTTAATCGTCATTTAGTTGCAGTAAACAAAACTAATTTTTAAAAATTTTACTATTTTTTATATAGATAAAATAGGTTTCTAGTGATAATTATTATTTTATTAATTTTAATTGTTATAAATATTAATTAGTTTGTTTAAATCTAATTAGTTGTTAAGAGGTAAAATATGTATGGTGCAATAATAGGAGATTTAGCAGGTTCAATTTATGAATATTCTCAAATAAAAAGCGTTCAAAAAGTAGAGTGTAAAAATTTGATTGAGAAAAATAGTTTTTATAGTGATGATACAATTTTAACTATTGCAATATTGGATGCTATTATAAATAAAAAGGATTATGAAACTTGTTTAAAAGAGTATATAAGGAAATATGAAAACTACAAGCCAAATTTTAAGCCATATTTTAGTTCTCCTTTTTCGCCAAGGTTAACAAAATGGGCAAATGGCAAAATTAAAGGCGATAGTAATGGGAATGGGGCAATGATGAGAATTTCTCCTATTGGTTATCTTTATGACACAGAAGAAGAAGTGATTAAAAATACTTTTTTAGCAACAATACCATCACATAATAGTATAGAAGCAATTAAAAATGCTACTTTTGTTTCTCTTATAATTTTTTATGCTAGAAAAGGTCTTTGTAAAAAAGAAATAATAGAAAAATTAAATCTTAATATAAGAGAAACTAAATTGGATAATTTTAATATAACTTGTTCAACAACTATTGATGTCTGTTTATTTTCACTTTTTACATCAAATTCATTTGAAGAAAGTATTAGAAAAGTTTTATCTTACGGTGGGGATACTGACACAAATGCTTGTATTGTTGGCTCAATGGCAGAGGCATTATATGGCTTAGATAAAAATTTAATAAGATTAGCAGAAAACTATATTCCCACTAATTTTAGAGATTTACTTGAACAAGGTTATAGAAGAATTCAAAAAGAAAATAATAATGATTTACAAAAATAAAAAATTCTTATTTGATTTAGTTTTACATAAATTATTCTTATAATAAAGAAAATTTATTCTTTTAGGAAAGTTTACATATGAAGATAAAAGAAGTTAAAGTAAAGAATTTATTATCAAAATCTAATTTACCTTCGTGTGACTATACAATTAATCCTTATATAGGTTGTCCTCATGCTTGTAAATATTGTTATGCTTGTTATATGAGAAAATTTACAAATCATACTGAACAGTGGGGAGAATTTGTTGATGTCAAAATATGCGATAACAAAATACACGATAGTAAATTAGTTAATAAAAACATATTCATTTCATCTGCAACTGATTGTTATAATGGATTAGAAAAGAAATATGAAGTAACAAGAAAAATTTTAGAACAATTAAAAGATATACCATGTAATATAACTATTTCAACTAAGTCAAGTTTAATATTAAGAGATATAGATTTGCTTAAAGAATTTAAAAATTTAAAAGTATGTTTATCAATTAATACTTTAAATGAAAGATTTAAAAATGATATGGATAGAGCAAGTTCAATAAAAGAAAGATTGGAAACTTTAAAGAAATTACATCTAAATAAAATAAATACTATTCTATTTATGTCACCGATTTTCCCAGAAATAACAGAGTGGAAGGAAATTATAGATATATCTAAAGATTTTGTAGATGAATATTGGTTTGAAGATTTAAAGTTAAGAGCAGATTATAAACCTAAGATTTTGAAATATATTAAACTTAGATATCCTAATTTATTTAAACTTTATGATGAAATTTATAATAAAGATAAAGATGATTATTGGAAGTCATTGGCACAAGATATAAAGAATTATTGCCTAAAAATTAAAGTTAATTATGAAATTTTATTTTTTAATAAAAAATCAACAAAAATTAAAGTAAAAGAAAATAAAGACACACAATTAAGTTTTTTGTAATTTATTTTAGATTAACTAATTTTTAAAGTTTTATTAATTTTAAGATAATAAATTCAAAAATTTTTTTTATTTTTTATTTATAATATAAAAAAGTTTATTTAGGTTAAACATTACCATTTATAAGATTATAAATTAAATAAGATTATAAATTAAATAGGACAGATTGAAAGGGGGGTAAAATGAGCGAAAATAAATTAAATATCAACTGGTTTCCTGGACATATGACAAAGGCTTTAAGGCAAATGGAAAAAGAACTTAAAAATATTGATTTACTTTTTTATTGCCTTGATGCGCGTGCTCCTTTTTCTTGTCTTAATCCAAAATTAACTCAACTTGCTATCAATAAAAAAATTATTTATGTTCTAACAAAAGCCGATATGGTTGAAAAAAAGGACTTAGATGATTATATTGCAAAATTAACAACAAAAAATGCAGTTGTTGTTGAAATAAATAGCACTCAATCTAATTCAGCAAGTATTCTTTTTAAAATCGCAAAAGATATTTTGAAAGAAAAATTACAAAATAAGAGTGAAAAAGGGATAAATTATAATCTAAAAGCAATGGTTGTTGGCGTTCCAAATGTTGGTAAAAGCACACTTATAAACAATTTATGTGCTAAATCTAAAACAATAACGGGGAATAAACCCGGAGTAACTCGTGGTAAACAATGGGTTATGACAGGAGATGGTTTGGTTCTACTTGATACTCCCGGAACACTCTGGCCATCTTTTGAAGATAATAAAATTGCTAGGAACTTAGCCTATATAGGAAGCATTAAGGATGAAGTATTAGATACAACGGACTTAGCCTTTTATTTTCTAAAAGATATAGCAAATAGATATAAAAATTTAATAGAAAATAGATATTCTATCAAAATTGAAGATGGTGAAGAAACTTTGCAAACTTTTGAGAAAATTTGCATCGCAAGAAAATGTCTTTTAAAGAAAGAAGAATTAGATTATGATAGATGTGCAAAACTTATTTTAGATGATTTTAGAAAGGGAAGACTTGGAAAAATAGTCTTAGATTAAAATATGTTTGATTACGAAAATGAATATAAAAAATTTGGTTTAGTTGCAGGAATTGATGAAGCAGGTCGTGGCCCACTTGCTGGACCTGTTGTTTGTGCTTGTGTAATTATGCCACTTGAAGAAGACAAGATTATTGAAGGTATAAATGATAGTAAAAAACTGAGTGCAAAAAAAAGAGAATTTCTTTATGAAAAAATTAAAGAGAATGCTATTTCGTATTCAATTTATGTTATAGATGAAAAGAAGATTGATGAGATTAATATTTTGCAAGCAACTAAATTAGGTATGAAAAAAGCCCTAGAAAGTCTAAATATTGTGCCAAATACGGTTTTAATTGATGCCGTTAAAATAGACACAGACATTAATCAAGTCCCAATAATAAAAGGGGATAGTCTAAGTTATAATATTGCCGCCGCATCAATTTTAGCAAAAGTATATAGAGATAAATTGATGGAAGAATATGCAAGAGAATATCCGCTCTATAATTTTGAAAAGCACAAAGGTTATGGAACAAAAGAACATATTTTGCTTTTGAGAAAATATGGGAAATGTCCAATACATAGGAATAGTTTTATTAAAAATTTTATAAAATAGTTGACAAATCAGTTTTATTTTAGTTGCGGTGTTTCAATATATTTTTATTAATGTATTGTGCGTATGTTTTTTTATAATATTGTCTTTTTTATTGTAAATTTTATTTGTATTTGTTTTTTTATATATAGATATATTTAGGAAATTAAAATGTTTAATGATAAAAAATTAACGGGAAAAATTGGAGAAAATTTTGCTGTATATTTATTAGAGCAAAAGGGATATAAAATAATTGAAACTAATTTTAGAAATAAAATTGGAGAAATTGACATAATAGCAAAAGATGAAGATGTTTTTGTTTTTGTAGAAGTTAAACTTAGGAATAATTTAGATTTTGGTTTCCCACAGGAAGCAATCAATAAAAAGAAGCAGTTTAATATAAAAAATACAGCCCTTTCTTATCTAAAATCTAAGGGGCTTCTTGGTCAAGTTCAAATAAGATTTGATTGCATTTCAATTATCGGTGAAAACTATTATGATTGTGAGATTAATCATATAGAGAACATTTTTTAGTCTATTTTTAATGTTTTAAAACAATTTCTAGCAAGTTAGTTGTTTTAAATGTAAAAAAACACTTGCAAAATTTTTGTTTGTGTGATATTATAACTTGCAATTTGAATGGAGGTGAAAATATGAACCTTGTAGATGTTATTGAAAAGGAAAGTGTTAAAGATTCGGTCCCTGAATTCGGTATTGGTGATACTGTTAAAGTTTATTACAAGATTAAAGAAGGTAATAAAGAGAGAGTTCAAGGTTATGAAGGCACTGTTATTGCTCGTAAACATGGTGGTATTAGAGAAAATTTTACAGTTAGAAGAATTTCCTTTGGTATTGGCGTAGAAAGAACATTTCCACTCCATAGCCCAAGAATTGATAAGATTGAAGTTCTAAAAAAAGGTAAAGTTAGAAGAGCAAAATTATTCTATCTTAGAAACCTTTCAGGTAAAGCAACTAATATTAAAGAAGCAAGATAAAAGACTTTGTTTAATTTAACAAAGTTTTTTTATTTTAAAATTCTATTTTTTACTATTTAGGTAAATGTTTTTTACTATTTTGAAATATAAATTTATTAGTAATTTTTGGTATATATTTAGTTTTTAGGGAACTTTGTGCTGTAAAAATTTAAAAAATTTTTACTATGAAATTTTAAAAAATTTCATTCAAAAGTAGAACTTTTGGCACAAAGTTCGTTTTATTATAAGTAGACAAAATATATAAATGAGTTTAGCAACAAATTAAATATATTTTTCATTAATTGAACAATTTTTAATTACAAATCAAAATAAATGTATCAATATATCTTTTAAAGCAAAAAAATAATTGTCGAACAATGTTATTTTGTTATATAATGACTTTTGAATAAAATAAAGGGGAGTGTGATGTTATCAATAATTAACTCTTTTGGACTACTTGGACTTGATGGATATCTTGTTAAAGTAGAAGTTGATATTAATAAAGGTTTGCCTAGTTATGATGTAGTAGGACTTGCTGATGCTTCAATTAAGGAATCTAAACAAAGAGTTGTTTCGGCAATAAAAAATCAAAAATATAAATATCCTGTAAATAAAATTACAATTAATCTTGCCCCAGCAGATACAAAGAAAGAGGGCTCAATATATGACTTACCAATTTCGATAGCCATTTTATCTGCTACAAGTCAAATTGAAATGAAGAAAGAAGAATTAAAAGATTTTGCTTTTATAGGAGAACTTTCGCTTGACGGCTCTTTAAGAAAAATTAAGGGCGTTCTACCAATTTTAATAACTGCTAGAAAATTAAAAATTAAAAATGTAATTGTGCCTTTTGAAAACGGAAGTGAGGCTAGATTTATTGAAGGTTTGACTGTTTATCCTGCTAAGAATTTGGAAGATGTTGTTAAGTTTTTAAATAAAGAAATTGACTTAACGCCTGTAATGAATTTATCTTATGATGAAATTAAAACAACAAATAGGACATCAAGTGATTTTTCGCACATAAAAGGGCAAGCAAGTGCTAAAAGAGCACTTGAAATCTCTGCTGCTGGTGGGCATAATGTTTTGATGATTGGACCGCCAGGAAGCGGGAAAACAATGCTTGCTAAGGCTTTTCCAACAATTTTACCCGATATGACCTTTGAGGAAGCCCTTGAAAGCACTAAAATTCATAGCATAGCAGGCACACTTGATAATGATGTTGGCATTATCGCTGAAAGACCTTTTAGGTCGCCACATCACACTACAACAATTGTTGCTCTTGCTGGTGGTGGAGCCAAGGCAAAGCCAGGTGAGATTAGTCTTGCTCACAACGGAGTATTGTTTTTAGATGAAATGCCTGAGTATAATCTTCATACATTAGAAGCACTTAGACAACCTCTTGAAGATGGAGTTATAACAGTTTCAAGGAATATGCAAACAGTTGTCTACCCAGCAAATTTTATTTTAATTGCGAGTATGAACCCTTGTCCCTGTGGCAATTATGGTTCAACATTAAAACCTTGCAAGTGTTCGCCAAGTCAAATACATAAATATTTAAGCAAACTTAGTGGACCATTGATGGATAGAATTGATATGTATATTGAAGTAGATAGTGTTAGTTATAATGACATAAGCACAAAAGCACAAGAAGAAAGTTCAAGTGAGATTAAAAAAAGAGTTGACGCAGCAAGAAAAATTCAGTCAAATAGATATAAGGGTAAAAAAATATATAGTAATAGCAAAATGACAAATCAGATGATAAAAGAATTTTGTGTGCTAGACGATGAATGTAATGCTTTACTTGAAAATGCTTTTGCTAAATTAAAATTGACCGCTAGGGCATATAGTAGAATTTTAAAAGTTGCTAGAACTATTGCCGATTTAGATAATAGTTTGAATATAAAAATGGAGCATTTAATTGAAGCAATAAATTATAGAAATTTGGACGATAAATATTGGACTTAATTTTAAATTTGAGATGATTATTGGACTTAAAATTTTTATTAAACGAGATTTTATGCGTAAATTATTGCTTTTGGGTTTATAAAAGATAAGTTTTTTATGAGGGTAAAATGAATAATACGGATAAAGCACTTATTTGGTTTGATAGTTTTGACTTTATTAGTTACAATAAAAAGGCAAGAATAATTGAAATTTTTAAAAATCCTTGTGAAATTTGTGTTAAGAGTAAATTAATTGAGAAAAAATCACTTCTACTTAAAATATTAAAAGAAGAAGAATTCTTAACTTTGGTAAAAGAGGCAAATGAAGAAAGTGTTAATAAAGTTTTAAATAGTTTAGAAAATTTAAAAATTAATGCTATTACAAAATTTTCGCAAGAATACCCAGAAACTCTTTTAAATATTGACTCGCCACCTTTTGTTATTTACTACAAAGGCGATATTAGTTTGATGAATTCTAATTGTTTTAGTGTAGTTGGTTCAAGGACAATTACAAACTATGGAAAAGTTGTAACAGAAAAATTTGTTAAAGGACTTGTTGAAGTAGGCTTTACGATTGTTAGTGGTCTTGCTAGTGGAGTAGATACAGTTGCCCATAGAACAACTTTGCAAAATAACGGAAAGACAATCGCCGTTTTAGCAGGTGGACTTGATGAAATTTATCCTGTAACAAACACAATGTTAGCACAAGAAATTGTTCAAAGTGGTGGGTTACTTATTTCAGAAACAAGACCTAAAAAGAAAGCAGAAGCCTTTATGTTTCCAATAAGAAACAGAATTATTGCTGGTCTTAGCCGTGCTGTTATTGTAACAGAGGCAAGAGAAAATTCGGGTTCTATACATACTAAAAATTATGCTATTGACTATGGTAGAGATGTATTTGCCGTTCCTGGTAGTATTTTTGATGCTTCAAGTTATGGAACTAATAAAATGATTGTTGATAATGAAGCAAAAGCGGTAGTAAGTGTTGACGATATTTTAGAAGAATATAGCATAAGAAGATTTGCAGTTAAACCTGCAAAAAGTAATTTCACAGCAGAAGAAACTATTATAATAGAGTTGTTAAGAGAAAAAGAAAGGTCGTTCCAAGAACTTGTCGAAACTTCGGGGTTAGAAGTTAAAAAGCTTAACACTTTGTTGACATTGCTTTCAATTCGTGGAATAATTAAAAAACTTGCAGGAAATGTTTATTATTTGAATTAAAAAGAAGGTAAAAATGAAATTAGTTATTATAGAAGGTCCTGGTAAAAGAGAAACTTTAAAAAAATATCTAGGTTCAGATTATCAAGTAGTGGCCACCAAAGGTCATGTTAGAGATTTGCCTGTTAAGTCTATTGGTGTTGATATCTCCAAGAATTTTGAACCACAATATGAGATAATGGAAGGGAAAGAGAGCATTATTAAAGAACTTAAAAAAATGGCTAGTAAATCAAGTCAAGTTCTTCTTGCTACCGACCCTGATAGAGAAGGAGAGGCTATTTCTTGGCATATAAGTCATATTTTAAATATTGATGAAAACGAACCTTGCAGAATAGAATTTAATGAAATTTCTGAAAGTGTTGTAAAAAAGGCTTTACTTAATCCAAGAAAAATAAATATGAATTTAGTAAATGCTCAGCAAGGTAGAAGAATTTTAGATAGATTGGTAGGGTATAAGGTTTCGCCTATAATTTGTAGAAAAATAAAACCTAATCTGAGCGCTGGTAGAGTTCAATCTGTTTGTTTAAAACTTATAGTTGATAGAGAAAAAGAAATTACTAACTTTAAGCCACAAGAGTATTGGTCAATTAATTTGTTAGTTGAAAAAAATGGCACGAAATTTAAGGCAAATTTGGCTACAAAATGTGCTAAGAAGTTTGTCCCAGCAAATCAACAAGAAACAAATGAAGTTGTAGAATATATAAAAGATAAGGATATTATTGTAAAAGATATCAAAAGAACTGTTACAAAATCTAATCCGCCCGCACCTTTTATTACTAGCACACTTCAACAAGATGCTCTAAATAAAATAGGTATGTCAATACCACAGACGACAAAGAGTGCACAAGTTTTATATGAAGGTGTAGAACTTGGTAGTGAAGGAAAAGTTGCTCTTATTACTTATATAAGAACAGATTCCACCCGTGTTTCGCCTGAGGCACAACAAAAGGCAAAGGATTACATTGTTAAGACCTATGGCAAGGAGTATGCTCCTGAGAAGTTTAATGTCTATAAAACAAAGAAAAACGCCCAAGATGCCCACGAGGCAATAAGACCTATTAGTTTAGAAAGAACCCCTGAAAGTGTAAAACAGTTTATGTCTAGCGAGAATTATAAACTATATAAGTTAATTTATGAAAGGTTTGTTGCTAGTCAAATGACTCAGGCAACATATGATTCTCAGGTTGTAAACATTGAAGTAGGTGATTATGGCTTTAAAGCCACAGGAAAGACACCGATTTTTGCTGGATATACAAGAGCATATAAAGTTTATGAAGAAACAAATAACGAAGATGAACAAAACGAAGCAAAACTTCCTGTATTAAAGGAACTTGATAAACTTAATCTTGTTGACATTTTAAAAGAACAAAAATTTACAAAACCACCAGCAAGATTTACTGAGGCAACAATAATTAAAAGTATGGAAGAAAAAGGTATTGGTAGACCTGCAACATATGCGCCAACGGTAATGACTTTGTCTTATAGAAAGTATGTTGAAAAAGAAGGTAAATTTTTAAAACCTACCGAACTTGGAACTGTTGTTACTGAGTTTTTAGAAAAGTATTTCCCTGATATAATGAATGTTTCTTTCACAGCAGAAATGGAAGATAAACTAGATGAGATTGAAGAGGGACATGTAAAGTGGCAAGATGTTGTTGGGAAATTTTACCTAGCATTTGAGCAAGAGGTTCGTTCTGCTTTTAGAGAGTCTAAAAAAATGAGCGTTGCTCCACAAGTTAGTGATGTTATTTGTGAAAAGTGTGGGGCAAAGATGGTAATTAGAGAGGGCAAATACGATAAATTTCTTGCTTGTCCAAATTATCCAAGATGCCAAAATATAAAGAGTTTGGAAACGAAAAAGAAAATAGTTTGTTCCTGCCCTGAATGTGGTAAAGATGTTGTTGAAAAATATACAAAAAACGGTAAACTTTTCTATGCCTGCTCTGGCTATCCATCTTGTTCTTTTGCAAGTTGGGAAAAACCTACTAATTTAAGATGTCCTAAATGCAAGAGTTATTTAACAGTTAGAGAAGGCAAGACTATTTATACTTATAAATGTTCAAACAAAGAGTGTGATTATGAAAAGAAAGAAGATGCGCCAAGGGAAATAAAAAATGACAATGAAGAAAACTAGAGTTAGTGTAATTGGCGCTGGTCTTGCAGGTTGCGAAGCAAGTTACCAACTTGCAAAAAGAGGAATTGAAGTAGATTTGTATGATATAAAACCCAATTCTTTCACACCTGCCCATAAAAATAAAGATTTTGCAGAGATTGTTTGTTCTAATAGTTTAAAATCTTGTGATGAACTGTCTGCATCTGGTCTTTTAAAAAAAGAAATGCAAGAGTTTGACAGTTTAATCTTAAAGTGTGCCTATTTAAATAGAGTGCCGGCGGGCAATGCTCTTGCTGTTGATAGAGAGAAGTTTTCTCGTATGGTAACTGAAACTATAAAGAGTTTTAAAAATATTAATTTTATATCAAAAGAAGTAACAAACCTTCCAAAAGGAATTTGTATAGTTGCAACGGGACCTCTTACTACTGACAAATTAAGTAAAGAACTCTTCTCAATTATAAAGACTGATAATTTATATTTTTATGATGCATCAAGTCCAATAGTTGAGGCTAGTTCTATTGATATGTCAAAGGCATATATAAAAGACAGGTATGATAAGGGCACGGGCGATTATATAAATTGCCCTATGAAAAAGGACGAGTATTTAAAGTTTTATAATCAACTAATTGAGGCTAAAAGAGTTGAACTTAGAGATTTTGAAAAAAAAGACATTTTTGAGGGTTGTATGCCAATAGAAATCATGGCTTCAAGGGGAGAAGACAGTCTTAGATATGGTCCATTAAAGCCTATTGGGTTAGATAACCCCATTACAAAAGAAAAATATTATGCAGTAGTTCAATTAAGAGCAGAAGACAAAGAAAAAAGGTTGTATAACCTTGTTGGATTTCAAACAAATTTGCTTTTTAAAGAACAAAAAAGAATATTTAGTCTTATTCCCGGACTTGAAAAAGCAAAATTTGTTAAATATGGAGTTATGCATAGAAACACATACATTAATTCTCCACAAGTTTTAAATAACACATATGCATTAAAATCTAACGAAAAAATTTTTATTGCAGGACAGTTGAGTGGTGTTGAGGGGTATATGGAAAGCACTATGAGTGGTTTAATATGTGGAATTAATGCTTATCTTTTGTTAAATAATAAACCATTATTGAGTTTGAGTTCTAACACTATGATGGGCGCAATTACAACTTATATTACTTCTGCTAGTAAAAAGAACTTTCAACCTATGAATGCTAATTTTGGTATTTTAAATTCACTTGACTATTTTGAGAAAGATGACAAAATAAAAAGGAGCAAACAAGTTATCCGCTCACTTGAAGAAATAAAGAATGTAGTAAATAATTTATAAGGAGATTATTATGGAAGGAATGAGAAGCACAACTATTGTTGCTGTAAAAAGGGATGGAAAGACTGCTATTGCAGGCGATGGACAAGTAACAGTAGGCGAAAAATTTATTGTTAAAAATAATGCAATAAAAGTTAGAAGAATTTATAACGATAAGGTTATTATTGGGTTTGCAGGCTCTGCTGCCGATGCTTTTAGTTTGTCCCAAAAATTTGAAGAATTATTGCAAAAATTTAGCGGTAACCTTATGAGAAGTGCCGTTGAACTTGCAATAGGTTTTAGAGAAGATAAGTATACTAGAAAACTTGATGCTCTTATGCTTGTAGCGGACAAGGATAATCTATTATATGTTTCAGGCAATGGCGATGTCTTTGAACCAGAATACGGAGTTGCTGCTATTGGTAGTGGTGAATTTTATGCTCTTGCTGCTTCAAGGGCTTTAATTGAAAATACAAATTTATCCGCAAGAGAAATTGCTTTAAAGGCATTACAAATTACAAGCGATATTTGTGTTTTTACAAATGGTCATGTAACTATTGAGGAGGTTTAGAATATGGACTATACACCAAAACAAATTGTTGAAGAACTTGATAAATATATAGTTGGACAAGATAAAGCAAAAAAGGCAGTTGCAATAGCATTGAGAAACAGATATAGAAGAAGCAAACTTTCTAGGCAAATGCAAGAGGAAATAACTCCAAAAAATATTATTATGAAAGGTCCAACAGGAGTAGGTAAGACTGAAATTGCTAGAAGACTTGCAAAACTTGTGAAAGCACCTTTTATAAAAGTTGAAGCAACTAAATACACAGAAGTTGGCTATGTTGGTAGAGATGTTGAAAGTATGGTTAGAGATTTAGTTGAAGCATCATTTAGACTTGTAAAAGATGAAAAGGTTAACGAAGTTACCGAAAAAGTTAAACCAATGGTTGATAAAAGGCTTTTTGATTTAATCTATCCACTTAAAAAGTCTAGTGTTGATGGGGTTGATGTTAATGGGGAAGAATTTAAAAATCACATTATGAAAAACCTTACTGAAAATAAATATGATGATGAATTTATTGAATTAGAAGTTAAAGAAGCCCCAAAATCTTTTGATATGATGCCAGGTGGTGGCGGACTTGAAATTAATATCGGTGATATTATGGGAGGTATTTTCCCACCTAGGAAGAAAAGAAGAAAACTAACTATTAGGGAAGCCCGTGAGATTTTAAACCAAGAAGAATGTGACAAAGTAATTGACCTTGATGCGACAAAGTCAGAGGCAATAAGGAGAGCAGAACAAGAGGGAATTATCTTTATTGATGAAATTGACAAAATTGCAGGAACAGGTGCTAGGTCAAGTGGCCCAGAAGTTAGTAGAGAAGGTGTGCAAAGAGATATCCTTCCAATAGTTGAGGGATGCACAGTAAATACTAAATATGGTATTATTAAAACTGATTATATTTTATTTATTGCAGCAGGTGCTTTCCATGTTTCAAAGGTGGAAGACTTAATACCAGAATTGCAAGGGCGTTTCCCTATAAGAGTTGAACTTGATAATCTTACGGCAGATGACTTTTATAAAATTTTGACAGAACCAAAGAACGCTGTTACACTTCAATATAAAGAACTTTTAAAAGTTGACAATATTAATTTGATTTTCAAAGAAGACGCTTTAAGGGAACTAGCAAATTATGCTCAAACTGAAAATGAAACAAGTGAGAATTTAGGTGCAAGAAGACTTCACACAGTCCTTGAACTTTTGCTTGAAGATATCAGTTATAATGCAGGTGGAGAACACTCAATGATAGATGTCGTTATTGATAAAAAATATGTCGAAAATGCTTATCAAAATTTCAATAAAGAACATGACCTTAGAAAATATGTTTTGTAATTTGATAATAATTGTTTGTATTTTAATCTAATAATGTATATAATAATAGTTATAAAGGAGTTTAGTTATGGAATTAAAACATTTAAGTTCAGAAGAATTTTCTTCAACAATAAAGAATAGTGATAAAGTTGTGTTAATTGATTTTTTTGCAACATGGTGCGGTCCTTGTAGAATGTTGGGACCAATCTTAGAAAATGTCCAAGATGAATTACAAGGGAAAGCAGAAATTTATAAGGTAGATATTGATGAGTGTGAAGATATTGCTAGACAATTTGGGATAATGAGTGTTCCTACAATGATAGTCTTTAAAGATGGTAAAGAAGTTGATAAAATGGTAGGACTTAGACAAAAAGACCAGATTGTTAATCTTTTAAATTCTCATATGTAGATTTTGATATTGAAAGACGCTAATTAAATAACTATGTGAGTTAATCAAAAAGTTAGTTAATCTAAAAAGAGTTGGGTTATGTGCAACTCTTTTTTTATATACATATTCAACATATTTTTAGTTTAGGTATTGACAAATTTATATAAAAATGTAAAATTTTAATAGATAAAAGAGAAGGTGTTAGTATGCAAAGAATTTATCTTGATAATGTTGCAACAACAAGTGTTTCTAACGAAGTTTTGACTGAAATGTTACCTGTTTTTTGTGAAAATTTTGGTAATCCTAACAGTTTACATTCAGTTGGTAGAGATGCTCAGGCTCTCGTAGACAACGCAAGAGATAGAGTTGCAAATTTAATTAATGCTGACAGGGGCGAAATATTTTTCACTTCTGGTGGAACAGAAGGAAACAACTGGGCTTTATATGGGCTTGCTATGGCAAACAAATCAAAGGGTAATCATATTATTACTTCACAAATTGAGCATCATAGTGTGCTTGATATGTGTAAAAGACTTGAAAAGAATGGTTTTGAAGTAACATATCTCCCTGTTGATAAAAATGGCTTAGTTGATATTTCAATGCTTTTACATTACATTAGTCAAAAGACAATTTTAGTTTCTATTATGGCTGCAAATAATGAAGTAGGGACAATTCAAAATCTTAAAACAATTTCTAAAATCTGCCACGAAAAGAATGTTTTATTCCATACTGATGCTGTTCAAGCACTTGGTAATTTTAGAATTGATGTTAAAGATTTAGAAATAGATGCAATGACAATAAGCGCTCATAAAATTCATGGACCTAAGGGCGTTGGTGCATTGTTTGTAAAGAAGGGAATAAAAATTGAAGGACTTATTGCAGGTGGAGAGCAAGAAAGAGGCAAAAGAGGCGGAACTCTCAACACTGCTGGTATTGTGGGCTTTGGTAAGGCTTGTGAAATTGTGATGAATAATCATATAGTCGACGGGAAAAAAATTAAATATTTAAGAGATTATTTTATTTCTCAGGTTGCAGAACAGATTGAAAATGTTACCATAAATGGACACCCTCATCAAAGAATTGCTAGTTTGGCTAGTATTTCATTTGACTGTGTTGACGGTGAGGCACTTATGTATTTACTTGACCTTGCAGAAATTTGTGTTTCAACAGGTTCGGCTTGTTCAAGTGGAAGCCACGAAATTTCACATGTCCTTCTTGCTATGGGCAGAACACCAGAGGAAGCACAAAGCACTGTTAGATTTTCTTTTGATGTTAACAATACAAAAGAAGAGATTGATTATGTTGTTAAAGAACTTAAAAAGAGTGTAGAAAAGTTAAGAACAATTTCTCCACTAAAATTGACAAAGAAGAAAGTTTAAAAGGTGGTGGAAAGTGATGTATTCTAAAAAAATCATTGACAGGTTTGTTAAAGCAAAAAATAGCGGTCTTTTAAAAGGGGCTAGCGGTGTAGGTTTATTAGTTGATGAAAAAAGTGCCCAAACTATTAAACTTTACATTAAAGTCGAAGATGATGTAATTGTTGATAGTAAATTTAAAGTTTTTGGTTGTGTTGCAACAATTTCAATTATGGATGCTTTTGTTGACTTAATTAAAGGAAAGACTATTGAACAGAGTTTAGATGTATCAAAAGATGATATACTATATTTAGTTGGGAATATTCCTTGCGAAAGTGAGTTATATCTTTCATTTGCACACGAAGTTTTAAATTTAGCAATTATAAATTTTAGAAAAAAACAAGAAAAACTCTTAAAGAAACTTGAAGAAAGTATGAAAGATTAATTTTTGATAATTAACAACTTTATTTAATTAAAGTTTTTTAATAAAAGATATCTAAGTTATGTTTAATGTTTAAATTTATATGACTTATTCCTCTTACTTATTTAGAAAAATTTTATCTATTCGTTACTTGATTAAAAAATTTTTATCTATTCGTTAACTGTTTAATAAATTCTTATTTCTTAAATCATTTTTTTAAAATTTTTTAATTTTACTTAAAATATAGATAACACTAGATTAGTTATTTTTCTTTTTATAAATTATGCAAAAAACTATTGCATAATTTTTTTTTGTATGATAGAATAAGTCGTTTTAAAATTCGCACCTAGAAACTTTCTTGTGCCTAACTATTTAGGTAAGTGTTTTCACAATTTCTAGGGAGGATTAACAAGAAGGAGGATTTATTTTTATGCCAGTAATTTCAATGAAACAATTATTAGAGGCAGGGGTTCATTTTGGTCATCAATCAAATAAGTGGAACCCAAAGATGAAGAAGTATATTTTTACTACAAGAAATGACATTCATATCATTAATCTTGAGGATACTTCGGTTTTATGTGATAAGGCTTATTTCTTTATAAGAGATATGGTCGCAAGCGGTAAGAGTGTTTTGTTTGTTGGAACAAAAAAGCAAGCCCAAGAAGCAATCGAACAAGATGCAAAGAGATGCGGTATGTATTACATTGTCAATCGTTGGCTTGGTGGGACTTTGACAAACTTTAAAACAATTAGAGCAAGAATTACAAGACTTAATAGACTTAATCAAATGGAGCAGGTTGGAGAATTTGAACTACTTCCTAAGAAAGAAGTCGCTAAGTTGATAGCAGAAAGGGATAAATTGGAAAAAAATCTCGGCGGTATCAAAGATATGACTGAACTTCCTGGACTTTTATTTGTGGTTGATCCTAAAAAGGAACATATTGCAGTTAAAGAAGCACATTCTTTAAATATTCCTGTTGTGGGTATTGTTGATACAAATTGCGATCCTGATGATGTCGATTATCCAATTCCTGCAAATGATGATGCAATAAGGTCAGTTAAATTGATTGTAAGTGCTATGGCCGATGCTGTTATTGAAGCAAAAGAAGGTGTCGCACCAAGACTTAATAACGAAGAAGATTTTAGTCAAAGCGAAGACCAAGAAGAATTAAAAATGGCAGATATGCTTAAAGAAGAAAGCCAAAAAAATTAATTTATACCTAAAAAGGAGATTTTTACACTATGATTAATGCTAGTGATATTAAAGAATTAAGAGCAAAAACAGGTGCTGGTATACAAGATTGCCAAAAAGCACTTGCAGCAAATAATGGGGATATGGAAAAAGCAGTTGCTTATTTAAGAGAAAAGGGTATTGCCTCCGTTGCTAAGAAGGCTTCTCGTATTGCAGGGGAAGGTGTTGTTGGTAGTTATATTCATATGGGCGGAAAGATTGGCGTTTTAGTAGAAATTAATTGCGAAACAGATTTCGTTGCAAAGAGTGCTGAATTTAATGAATTAGTAAAAGATGTTGCTATGCAAATTGCTGCTGCTAAACCTGAATTTGTTAGAATTGAAGAAGTCCCAGCAGAAAATGTAGAAAAAGAAAAAGAAATTTTAATTGCACAAGCAAAAAATGAAGGGAAACCTCAAAACATTGCTGAAAAAATGGTAGAGGGTCGTATTAAAAAATACTACAAAGATGTTTGTCTTATGGAACAAGAGTTTGTTAAAGACCCATCTAAAACTATTTCAGACCTTATTACCGAGGCTACTTTAAGGATTGGCGAAAAGATAACTATTAGAAGATTTGTTAGATTTGAAATGGGTGAAGGCCTCGAAAAAAGACAAGATAACTTTGCTGAAGAAGTTATGAGCCAAATGAAAGGTTAAAATTATTTAAAAGGTGCAATTTATTTGCACTTTTTTTGTGTCAAAAATGCTTTTAATTTTATTTTTTTTATGATATTATAAAATCGTAATTTATTGTTGAGGTTTTTATGCGTAAGATGGGGATTGATTATGGAGATGTTCGCATTGGCATTGCTTTTAGTGATTTGCTTGGTATTATTGCTAATGGATACGAGTCATATACAAGGATTGATTTAGACAAAGATTTAGATTATCTTACAAAACTTGCTAAAAATAACGAAGTCGATGATATTATAATGGGTTTGCCTATCAATATGGACGGAACTGAGGGAGAAAGAGCAATAAAGACAAGAGAATTTGGCTCCTTGCTCGAAGAAAAGTCTGGGTTAAAGGTAAAATATGTCGACGAGAGGTTGACTAGTGTGAGTGCAGAGAGATTGCTTATTGAAGCAGATGTAAGAAGGGAAAATAGAAAGAAAGTTATTGATAAAATCTCAGCAACAATAATATTGCAAAGTTATTTGGATAGAAACTCAAAATAAAGGAGATAGAAAAATGAGTGAAAAAAATAAAGATGAAATAAAAAATCCAATTGATTGTTTGTTTGACGAAAATGACAACAGCCCAATTTCATTGTTTAACGAAAAGGGAGAAGAAGTTAAGTTTGAACAAATTGCAATCATTCCAATAGAGGAACAAATTTACGCAATTTTAAAACCAATGGAAGAAATGGAGGGTATTGGCGAAGACGAGGCTCTTGTTTTTGAAATTGTTGAAGGCAATGAAGATGATAGCGAAGATGGGGGAGATTTCTTAAATCTTGTTTCTGATATTGATGTTATAGATAAAGTTTTTGATGTTTATAACAAATTAATGGACGAAGAAGAAGCAAAACAAAATATTGATAAGAATAACAAAGGGAAAAAATAATGGACTTACAAAATTTATCCAGCGAGATTGATGTTAGAAAAGAAAAAATTAAAAAGTTAAAAGAACAAGGTTTTGTCGTATATAAAGAAAAATATGATAGAACTCATACATTACTTGAAGCAAAGACTTTACCTGATGGAGAAAAAGTTAAAGTTTGTGGTCGTATAACTTTTAGAAGAATTATGGGCAAACTTAGTTTTTTTGCAATTGAAGATGTCAATGCTAGACTTCAAGTAAGTATTAGTAGAAATGAAATTTCAGAAGAAGACTATGCATTTTTTAAATCAATGGTCGACACGGGTGATTTTATTGGTGTTGAAGGGGAATTATATACCACTCATACGGGAGAAAAAACCGTTAGAACTCATAATTTTGATTTGCTTTCAAAGGCAATTTTACCTTTACCAGAAAAATTTCACGGGCTTACTAATATGGACCAAAGATACCGTGAAAGATGTATGGATCTTGTTAGTAATGAAGAAAGTAGAAAAGTTTTCTTAAAAAGAAGCAAGTTCTTAACTTTTTTACGCAATTTTTTAGGAGAAAATGGTTTTATTGAAGTTGAAACCCCTATTTTACAGAGTGCTGTTTGTGGTGCAAGCGCAAAACCTTTTTTCACAAAACATAATGCACTTAACAAAATTTGTAATTTAAGAATTGCCCCTGAGGTTTATTTAAAACAAGTTATTGCTGGTGGTTTTGATAGAGTTTTTGAAGTCGCAAAATGTTTTAGAAATGAAGGTATGGACCCTAGTCATTTACAAGAGTTTACTATGGTTGAGTGGTATGCTTCTTATTGGAATTTTGAAGATAATATTAAGTTTTTCACTAAATTTATTAGAGAAGCAATTAATTGTGTTTGTGATGGTAATATGATTGTCAATTTTAAAGGTAAAGAACTTGATTTTTCAAAAGAATTTAAAAGAATTAATTATACCGAAAGAATTAATGAAATTTTAGGATTTAATGTCCTTGATTATACTGATGTCAATAAATTAAAATCAAAGATTGTTGAAACGGGGCTTTTTTCTATGAATGATTTTGAAGATTGCAAAACAGTCGGCGGTGTTATTGATTTCATATATAAGAGAAAAATTAGAGAAAATATTGTTGAACCAACTGTTCTATTTAATTATCCTGCTTGCCTTGTTCCACTTGCAAGAAGAAATGACGAAGATAGTAGAAGAATTGATATGTTTCAAGTCCTTGTATGCGGGGACGAGATTTGTAAAGCATATTCAGAACTCGTTGACCCTATTGTTCAAAGGGAAACTCTTGAAGAACAAGCAAACGCCCGTAAACAAGGTGATGATGAAGCAATGGAACTTGATGAAGACTTTTTAAATGCAATGGAACATGGTATGCCACCAATTTCAGGGCTAGGATTTGGTGTTGATAGAATGATGTGTTTACTTACAGGACAAGAGTCTGTCCGTGATGTTGTGCTTTTCCCACTTATGAAATAAAAATCAAAAGAAAAGGATTAAGAAAAAGGTCTTAATCCTTTTTTGCTTTTACAAATTTATTAAATAATAAAATAATTTGCTTATTAAAAAAATTAAGAGTTTTAAATTCTGTTTTATTGTAGATTTTAAATATTTTTTCTAATTTTAGTTAAAGGATATCTTTCTAAAAATTCTTAGTGCAAGTATGTTAAGCAAGGTTCTTTCTTCTTTTAAAAAGTATATTTATTAAATAAAAAAACTTATATTATGGAGATTAAAAATGTTTTGAGAAAAAATTTATTCTCACAAAAGACAAACTGTAATGCTTATAAATTATTAAAATTTGTAAAAAGTTTTAAGATTACATAAATTTATTAAATATTTTTATTTTTAATAAAATACAAATTCTTTAAAAATTTTACTTTATTTTACAAATATTATTTTTTATATTGTGAGTATTACATAATTAAATGCATAAAATAGTCATAGGTTTAAATTATATGTGGGAATATTGTATTTGTTTTGAAAGCGACATAGAAGCAAAAGTTTTTGTTGATAAGATTTTTAATTATGTAAAAAGCAACAAAGGAATTGTTGTTAATATTTCCTCATGTGGTTTTTATAAGGTTTTAGTTGCTGTGCCTGTGGAAAAGAAAAAATTTGTTACAATTTATTTATGTGAAAGACTTGCGGAAGTTATTTTGACCGTTTATAAGAAAAATTATATTAAGAACGGACTAAATTTTGAACAACCTCAAACTACAAATATGAATATTTTTTTGCAGGCGCTTTATTGTTTTGATAGTGATATTGACAAGCAAATTATTTTAGAAAGAATAAAACTAAAAGATAAATTATATCTAGGCTCGTTTATTGATTTTAGATTAAAGTTCCTCAAATGCAAATGGGATGAATTAGTTACTCTTGCAAACGATAACATAATGTATCTTTTAAGTGATGACAGTTTTATTGAACTAATTAAATTTCTAATTAGCAATTTAGACCATAGGGTATATGCTGTTAATATTTTTTCAAAAGAGAATTGCTATCTTTTATGCGACTTAGAAGGGAAAGTCATTAATGACTTTTTACTTGATAGGAACATTGTTTATGATGATGGTAAATTACTCACTTCACTAATTGCTTTAAACCCAGAAAAAATAATTTTACACTGCAATAGTTTTTTGAAAGACAATTTAATTAAAAATTTATATAATTTATTTTCTAATAGAATTGAAATTTGTAAATAATTTTTTATAGATTATTTATTGACATTATTTTATATTCATATTAAAATAAAAAAGTAATCATAGTTAAGGCATTTGACAAGTAGGACTTAATATGGCTTTACCAGAGAAGGCAACAAATGGTGGAAGTTGCGTAAAAGTTCAGTTTTGTTACGAAACCACAAATTGCTCTATGTATTTTCGTAATTTTTAGAAAAAAATTACATAAAGTGGTTAATTTTTTAACAATAAAGGTGGAACCGCGGAAAAAGATATTGTTTTTTCGTCCTTTAACAATTTTTTAATTTGTTAAAGGGCTTTTTATTTTTATTAAAAAGGGGAAAGTTTAAAATGGCTGAAAATAAATTAAATATGTATAGACACAGTTGTAGCCATGTTCTAGCAAAAGCAGTCGACAAGTTATTTAAAGATGTAAAAAATACAATAGGTCCTGCAATTAATGATGGATTTTACTATGATTTTGATTTGAAAGAAACGATTACACCAGATGATTTTAAAAAAATAGAAAAGGAAATGAAAAGAATTATTTCGCTTGATGAAAAATTTGAAAGAAAGGTTGTAAGTAAATCACAGGCACTTGATATTTTTAAAGACAATCCTTACAAAGTAGAACTAATTGAGAATTTACCAGAGGATGAACAAATTTCAATTTATACTCTTGGCGATGATTGGTGTGATTTGTGTAGGGGCCCTCATGTAGAGAGTTCTAAACAGTTGAAAAATTTTGCTTTTAAAGTAAACAGAGTAAGCGGGGCATATTGGCACGGTGATGAAAAAAATAAAATGCTTCAAAGAGTTTATGTTTTTGGTTTTGAAAGTCAAAATGAACTTGATGAACATATTAAATTTTTAGAAGAAGCAAAAAAGAGAGACCATAGAAGGTTGGGGAAAGATTTGGGACTTTTCTTTATTTCAGATTATGCACAAGGTATGCCTTTTTATATGCCAAAAGGTTTAATTGTCAAAAATTTATTGATTGATTTTTGGAGAGAAGAACATAAAAAGGCTGGTTATATTGAAATTGAAACTCCTATTGCACTAGATAAAAGTTTATGGGAACTTTCTGGGCATTGGGACCATTATAAAAAGAATATGTATACCTTTGCGGTTGAAGATACTGAATTTGCAATAAAACCTATGAACTGCCCAGGCGGAATGCTTTATTATAAAGAAAATTTACATTCTTATAAGGAATTTCCTTTGCGTGTTGGAGAACTTGGTAAAGTCCATAGACACGAGGCTAGTGGGACATTGCACGGACTTTTTAGAGTTAGAAGTTTTACCCAAGATGATGCTCATATTTTTATGTTACCAGAACAAATTGAGAGCGAAGTTTCAAATGTATTAAAACTAGTTGACAAAATGTATTCTGCTTTTGGACTTACTTATCACCTTGAAATTTCTACAATGCCAGACGACCATATTGGAGATGAAAAGACTTGGAGAGATGCTGAAACCGCTTTAAAAAATGCACTTAATAAGATTGGTAAAGATTATATAATAAACGAAGGCGATGGGGCTTTTTATGGACCTAAAATTGATATTCATATTAAAGATGCTATTGGTAGAACTTGGCAATGTGGAACTATTCAGTTAGATATGAATTTGCCAAAGAGGTTTGGACTAGAATATACTGACAGCGATGGTTCTAAAAAAGAACCTGTTATGATTCATAGAGTAATTTATGGATCAATTGATAGATTCATTGGAATAATTACTGAGAATTTTGCAGGTGCTTTCCCATTGTGGCTTGCCCCTGTTCAAGTTAAAATTTTAAACATCAATGACGCAGTTCTTCCATATGCAAGGGAAGTCCAATCAAAATTAGAACAATGTGGGTTTAGAGTCGAACTTGATGATAGAAATGAAAAAGTTGGTAAAAAAATTAGAGAGGCTCAACTTAATAAAATTCCTTATATGTTGGTTCTTGGGGAAAAGGAAATGCAAGAAAAAAATATTTGTGTTAGAAGTAGAGCACAGGGCGATTTAGGAAGCCAAGATTTAGATAGTTTTATTCTTGCACTTAAAGAAGAACGAGATAGTAAAAAGATTATGTAAATAAATATTTTTATTAAAAGTTTTTAATATTTTTATTAGATTTTCATATTATATTAGTGATTAATAATTTTAACCTATTTAAAAAAAATTAAAAAAATGATAAAATAAGTTAGTTGGTAAGCAATTAATCTATGCGGGGCTGTGAGTGGCGGGCTTTAAGCCCGCAAAACACGAAAGTTTCGTGTTTTCAAATTTGATTTTATCAAATTTTCTCACAGCCCCAAACTATACTAGTATAAGTTTGGGTAAAAAGAAATAATTTAATAAATATTTAATTTTTCATTGACAAAATGATATTAATATGTTAATATTCTAATGTTTTAAGAAGAAGTGCCACTTCTCACCGTTTAATAATTAGGTTCAAACGGTTAAATGCAATTATATTTTGATTGTTATAAGTGGGCTCCTTCCGAGTTCACTTTTTTTGTTTGAACAAAAATGTAGCAAAAATGGAGGTATTTTGTTATTAAAAATCAGCAACTTATAAATGAAAACATTAATTTACCACAGGTTAGATTGATTGGACCTAATAATGAGCAGTTAGGGATTATGTCTAGCAAAGAGGCTTTGTCTATTGCAGAAGAACACAATTTAGATTTGGTGCTATTTTCGCCAAACGCAGAGCCACCTGTTTGCAAAATAATAGATTATGGTAAATTTAAGTTCGATCAAGCAAAAAGATTGAAAGAACAAAGAAAGGCACAAAAAGTCGTTGAAATAAAAGAAGTTCAATTATCTATGACTATTGATAAGCATGATGTTGAAATAAAAGCAAAACATGCACAAAGGTTTTTGTCAGAAGGGGATAAGGTAAAAGTAAGTATTCGTATGAGAGGTCGTCAGCAGGCAAGACCAGAGATTGGAGTTGAGATTATGAATTCTTTTTATGAGATGATAAAAGAATTTGGTGTTGTAGAAAAAGCACCTGAAATTATGGGTAGGAATATTTTTATGATTCTTGCTCCAAACAAAGCAAAATAATGAGATTAAGGAGATTGTAAAATGCCAAAACAAAAAACAAATAGTGCAGCAAAAAAGAGATTTATAGTTAAGAAGTCAGGTCTTATTAAAAGATCAAAGCAAGGTAGAAGACATATTTTAACTAAGAAAACAACTTCAACAAAAAGAAATTTGAGAAAGTCGGCTTATGTAAGTAAGGCTCAAAGTAAGACTATTAAACAAATGGTTCAAGGTTAATAAAAGAAGGAGCAAGAGAAAATGAGAATTAAAAGAGCAGTAAATAAAAATAAACATAAAAGAGCAATCTTAAAACAAGCAAAAGGATTTTGGGGTTCTAGGAGCAAACTTGTTAGAGTTGCTAATCAAGCAGTAATGAAAAGTTTAATGCATGCTTATATTGGTAGAAGATTGAGAAAAAGGGATATGAGAAGACTTTGGATTTCAAGAATTAATGCAGCATGCAGAGTTAATGGTATTAGTTATAGTAAGTTTATAGGTGCTATGAAAGTTAAAAATATTAATCTTAATCGTAAAGTGCTTGCTGATATGGCAGTTAATGATAAGTCAGCATTTGCAAACCTTGTAAAAGAAGTTCTTGCTTAATTAAAAGGATATTGATTTGGAAATAATTACATCAATTAAAAATCCAATAATTGTTAAAACTTTAAAAATAAAAAAAGATTGTAAAAATAAAATATTTTTAGAAGGTGTTAAGTTAATTTTAGATGCGCTAGATTATGGTTTAAATATAGATTATTTATTAATTTGTAAAGATAAAGAAGAATTTTTTAAAGAAAAATATCCATTTTTGTTTAAAAAAACAGCATATATTATTAGTAACAATGTTTTAAATTCTTTATGCGATACAAATACCCCACAAGGAATAGTAGCAATTTTTGATTTTAAAAAATTTGACATAGACATTCCTAAAAATAATTTTATTGTTTTAGATAATATACAGGATCCCGGGAACTTAGGAACTATTATTAGGTCAGCATCGGGGACAAGTTTTAAAGAATTATTTCTCATAAACTGTGTTAATCCTTTTAATCAAAAGGTTATTCGCAGTTCTATGGGAGGGATTTTTAAGGAAAAAATTTATTTTATTAATTCTATTAAAGACTTTATATCCTTTGCAACTAATAATAAGTTAAAATTACTTGTTGCGACAATGGAAGGTAGTAATATTTTTGAATTTAGTAAACCTGAAAGCCCTTTTGGTCTTGTTGTAGGTAATGAAGGAAAAGGAGTTAGCCCTGAGTTAAAAAATATCACAACTAATAAAATCTCCATTCCTATGAAAAATGGACTTGAATCACTTAATGCTGGTGTTAGTTGTTCTATAATTATATATTGTCTTGATAATATGAAATCTAATTAAAAAAGGAGATAAAATATGATTTCTGCGGGAGAATTTAGAAAAGGTGTTACATTTGAACTTGATGGTAACATTTACAATGTTGTTGATTTTCAACATGTTAAACCAGGTAAAGGGGCTGCTTTTGTTAGAACTAAAATAAAAAATATTATAACAGGTCAGGTCCTTGAAAGAACTTTTAACCCAACTGAAAAGGTTGAGGAAGCAAAAATTGAAAGAAAAGAGATGCAATATCTTTATAATGATGGTGAAATTTATTATTTTATGGATATGGAAACTTTTGAGCAAATTCCACTTAATTATGAGCAAGTTGAAGATGCTATGAAATATGTAGTAGAAAATATGATGGTTTCTATTCAATTCTATAAAGGAAAGGCTTTTTCTGTTTTACCTCCTATGTTTGTTGAACTTAATATTACTGAATGTGAACCTGGTATACAAGGAGATACTTCAAAGGCAGGTAATAAGCCAGCAACACTTGAAACAGGAGTTACAATTCAAGTTCCTCTTTTTGTCAATCAAGGAGATAGAATTAGAGTTGATACAAGAACAGGTTCCTATATGGAAAGAGTTTAGACTTTAAAGGTAACAATGCTTTTAGTGTTGTTATCTTTTTTTAAGTTAATTATGATATTTTTATAAGTTAATTATGATATTTTTATAAGTTAATTATGATATTTTTATAAGTTAATTGAGATATTTTTATAAGGTTATTAAAAGATTTTTCTATAAGTTAATTGAAAGATTTTTACTAGATAAAATATATTTAGTGGGATTAAACTTATTTAAAAAGGGAACTATGTGCAAAAGTTAAACTTTTGCACGAAATTTTAAAAGTTTTTAAAATTTCGTTGTAAAATTTTTTTAAAAATTTTACTCACATAGTTCCCGTATCTTATATAGTTTTTGTCAATATTATATATCTTATTTTTTTATAGTTTGTAATAAAAAGTTGTTTAAATGATAAAAATTAAAAATATTAAATCTAGTAATAACTATAACTAATTTTATAAGAAGTTAAGGTAAAAGAGAAAATTTATTTTCAATTTTACTTAACGACGACGAATCAAAATTATGTGACAAAAATGCTAATTTTTGAATTTAAAATTTAACTTAGTTAAATTCTAATAGTTGTTATTTTATTTTACAAAAATACAACAGCACATAATTTATATTATAGGAAGTTAAGGTAAAAGAGAAAATTTATTTTCATTTTTACTTAACGACGACAAATCAAAATTATGTATCAAAATGCTAATTTTTGAATTTAAAATTTAACTTAGTTAAATTCTAATAGTTGTTATTTTATTTTACAAAAAATACAACAACACATAATTTATATTATAGGAAGTTAAGGTAAAAGAGAAAATTTATTTTCAATTTTACTTAACGACGACAAATCAAAATTATGTGACAAAAATGCTAATTTTTGAATTTAAAATTTAACTTGCTTAAATTTTAAAGGTTGTGATTTTATAAAAAATCACAACAACACATAATTTATATTAATAAGTTTTTATTAGAAAAAATAAAGTAATAAGAAAAAGATGTTGCAAAAAAGTAATAATTATTATTAACACAAACTGTGAGTATAAGGTTATAAATAAATTATTTTTTAAAATATATATTTTTTGCAATATATTTACAAAAAATGAGCTATGCAAAACATATTTTCAATAAATCTAAAAACAAAAAATAGCAATACTTTTGTAGTATTGTTATTTTTTTTGTCGTTTTAGTTGTTTTGATAAAAAATCATAATATACATAAATAAAACAAGGAGACAGAGAATGTTTGAAAAACTTTTCCCTCAATATATATTAAAAGCCTTAAATTTAACACCAATTAATAAAATAAATGAAATAAGAATTAGAGAAAATAAAGCAATTATAGTTACAATTTCAAACAAATCATATTTTCTATCACAAGAAGGTTTAACAGGTAAATTAGAAAAAGCGATTATCGCTGAAAAATTTTTAATAGATGAGATAGTAAAACGGGCATGTGAGAATTCTGTATATGCCTTTTCAAATCAAATAAGAGAGGGCTTTATTACAACGCAAGGAGGAATTAGAATAGGTCTTGGAGGCGAGGGAGTATATGAAAATAAGAGTTTAAAGACATTAAAAAATATAAATAGCCTTTCAATTAGAATACCAAGGGAAGTAAAAGGTTGTGCGATAAAAATATTAGAATATTTATTTAAACAAGATTTTTTAAATACTCTAATAATTTCTCCGCCAGGGGCAGGGAAAACAACTTTGATAAGAGATATAATTTATCAATTATCTCAAAAAAATTATTGTTATAACATTTTGTTAGTAGATGAAAGATTTGAAATAGCAAATTGTTTTAATGGGCTTGCTACCTTAGATGTTGGTAATTTTTGCGACATTTTAAGTGGGGTGAGTAAAAGATACGCTTTTGAAAATGGAATTAGAAGTTTAAGGCCAGATATCATTGTAACTGACGAAATATCTAATCTAAGTGATTATGATAGTATTCTTTATGCTTGTAATTCTGGAGTAAATATTCTCGCTTCAATTCACGCTAAAACTATTGATGATTTAAAATATAAAAAAGATTTTGAATCTATACTTAAAAATAAAGTTTTTTCACGCTTTATCGTTTTATCTTCAAGGGACGGACCGGGGACAATTGAAGCAATTTATGATGAAAATTTAAGGTGTATTAGTTATTGATGAAAATTATTTTAATTATTGTTGTATTTATTTGTTGTGTATTTATTGGATTAAAAATAAGTCAATATTATAAGAAGAGAAAGAAATTTTTTAATAGTTTGTGTTCGTATTGCGATAATTTAAAAATCTCAATATCTTATAGCCAAGAAAAACTAAATAATATTACACAAAAATTTATAAAAGAACAACAAGATGAGTTTGCAAAGTTACTAAAAGATTTTGAATTTTTTATTCAAAATAAAATTAGTGAAAATGAATTTAGAAATTGTAAAGAATTGTATTTTTTAAATAAAGATGAAAAAGAAGATATAATGTGCTTTTTTTGTTCTCTTGGAAATATGGCAAAAGATGAGGAGATAGAAAAGATAGAGATATCTACTTTAAAATTTCAAAATTATTACAAAAAAGTGAGTGATGATTATAAAAAATTTTCTTCTTTATATCTAAAACTATTTATTGTAATTGGACTTGCTGTGGTAATCATATTCATTTAATTTAGGGGTAAAAATATGGATTATAACATAATATTTAAAATTGCCGCAATTGGAATTTTAACGGCGGTTGTAAGCCAAGTTTTAAAAAATATTGGTAAAGATGAGATTTCTACATTTACAACACTTGCTGGGGTTATCATTGTTTTAATTATGTCTATTAATTTAATTTCTGAACTTTTTGAGGCAGTAAAGCAGTTATTTTTAATTTACTAGGGAAAGATTTATGGAAATTTTTAAAATAGTTGCTATTGGTTTACTAACTTGCTTTGTTGGGTTGCTTATAAAACAAATTAGACCTGAGTTCTATATCTTAGTAATATTAACAGGCGGAATTGTCATTTTATTTATGATAATTGACCAATTAAGTGTAGTTTTCAATTATTTTTTAACCATATTTAATAAAACAAACCTAAATTATTCACTTTTTTCTAATATTCTAAAAATTGTTGGAGTTGGATATTTGACAGAATTTGCAAATGGAATTTGTTGTGATACGGGAAATTCAAGTATTGGAGATAAAATAGTCCTTGCTGGGAAAATTCTAATAGTCTGTTTATCTTTTCCTATTTTAACTGAATTATTAAATATTATTATAGAGATTTTACCGTGAGAAAATTTTTAAAAATTTTATTTTGTTTTATTTTTATTATTTTTGCTCTCTATTCTTCTTGTTTACATTTTTTAAATTTAGAAAATGAAAGAAAAGAAGAATTTTTAGTAGAAGAAGATGTTTTTTGTGCAACTTCAAACACTGATGATATTGAGCAAGAATTAGAAGAAAATATTAATGACCAATTAAATAAAATTGAATTTGGAGAAATTGAAGACTTAATTAATAACCTAGATGCTCAAACTAAGTTTGTCTTTTCTTCAAATTCATTTTTAGATATTGTAAAAAAGTTTATAACAGGGGAAGATACGGAACTTTTTTCTAGTTTTGTGCCGTATGCTTTAAACTTAGTATTTAGTAATATTTTACAATATGTTCCGTATTTTGCTATTATAATTGCTATTGCTATTGTATATAGCATTATTAGTGGTATTTCTAGCGAAAAAAATAAATCTATTTCTTTACTTATTAATATAGTTTGTTTTAGTGCTATTGCAGTAATTATTTTAAGTATAATTCTTCAACTTCTTAAATCTTCATTGCAGTCAATTCAGGTTATGGAAAGACTAATGGAAATTATTTTTCCTATAATACTTACATTAATTACTGCTATTGGAAGTGTAGTTACTGCATCATCATTTCAGCCTTTACTTGTAGTTTTATCTAGTGGAATAACAAAAATATTTACGGTAGTTTTAATACCAATTTTCATATTTTCAATTATTTTCGGAATAATAGGTAACTTATCAAAAAACATAAAATTAGATAAATTTTCAAAATTTTTTTCTAGTTTATTTAATTGGATTATTGGAATAGTTTTTACTATTTTTATGTCTTTTTTAACTTTACAAGGTCTTACAGTTTCAAGTATTGATACTATTTCAATTAAGACAGCGAAGTTTGCAATAAAAAATTACATTCCAATCGTTGGCTCCTATCTTGCTGACGGAATGGGGTTAATAGTGGCAAGTAGTGTGCTTATAAAAAATGCAATTGGAATTTCTGGCATACTCTTATTATTTTCAGTCGTTTTTTTACCTGTTATTCAAATTGCTATTGTTGGTCTACTTTTAAAACTAACTTCGGCAATTTTAGAGCCTGTTTGCGATAAAGAAGTCTCAGACTTTTTATTTTCAATATCAAAGAGTTTAAATATGTTAATAGTATGTTTAGTTGCAATAGGATTTATGTTTTTAATTTCAGTTTCGCTTTTAATGTGTTGTGCAAATGTCGTCTTTTAAGGAGGGAAAATGAGTGCTATTTCAACTTGGATATTGTCAATAACAGGTATTGTGCTTGTTGGACTTTTATTTGATATTCTTTTACCTAATGGAAAGACAAATAAAATAGTTAAGAGCGTTGTTGCATTATTTACTGTTTTAGTAATTGTTTCGCCATTAAAAAATATTGACTTAAACAATTTTGACTTTTCAAATCTTTTTGAAAACTTTAATATAGATAGCCAATTTGTATCAAGTATTACGGAGGATATGGTTCAAACTTTAAAAGATGATATACAAGAAAATCTATATGAAAATGGTTATTCGGGTGTAAAAATTGATTTTGAAGTATCTTCAAGCCAAGAAAATTTACAAATAAAAACTGTTTTTGTCGATTTAAGTAATTTAGTTCTTTTAGACAATAATTTGAATATAAATAAGTATACAAACATTGTGGCAATAATAAAAAGTCTAGTCGATATAAAAGAGGATAGTATAATTTTTTATGAGTGAAGAAAAAAAACAAACAAAAAAACCTTTTCAAAATTTGTTTAATAAAATAAAAAAAATTAAACACCTTGACATCATTTTAACAGTTTTATTTATTGCTATAATTTTGCTAATATATTTTTCTAGTTTTAGTTTTACACAAACAAAAGAAAATAGTAATTCAAATTCAAATACACAACAAGGACAAGCATCTACAACATTTGAAGAATATGTTTTAAGTTTGACAAATCAAATAGAAAACATTGTTAGTTCAATAAAAGGTGCTGGAAATACAAAAGTTATGCTCTATTTTGAAGAAGGTATAAAAACTGAGATAGCATACTCAACTGAAACAAAAACTCTTAGTGATGGAACAAAAGTTGAGGTAAAGAGTCCTGTGCTAGTAACAAAAAATGGACAAGATGAGCCGATAGTTCTGCAGGAAACAATGCCTAAGCCTGTCTCAATAATAATTGTTGCTAACGGAGCGGAAAACACAAATGTAAAACTTGAAATTTTAAGGTTAGTTCAAGCAATGTTCGAGATTGGTTCATCAAAAGTAGAAATTTTTGCAGGTAATTAAGGAGGATTAAATTAAAATGTTAACAAAAAAGAAAAAAATTATTGTATTAGTATCTATGCTTGCTTTGTTAGTAATTACGGGAGTTTTGAATGTTTTTCTAAACAGTTCTACTCAAACAACGGAAACAAATGCTGGTTATGATTATTCTTCTGCTTCGTTTTTTGCAACTTGTAGGGAAGATAGGACAAACACTAGAAATGAAAGCATTGAGCATTATAAGCAAATAATTGAAAGTTCTGCAAGTAGCGAGGAAGCAAAGACAAATGCCGAAGCAAGTATGGAGGCTTTAATTGAAGCAATGACAATAGAAACTTCTATGGAGGGTTTAATTAAGGCAAAAGGATTTACTGATGCACTTGTAAATTATACTTCAACTTACATAAATGTCATTTTAAGAAGTAGCGAACTTACAGAAACAGAAGTTGCTAAGGTTGTTGAAATAATTCAATCACAGGTTGAAAGAGATATAGATTATATAAAGATTATTCCTGTTGAATAGAGAATAGAGAAAATTTAATTGCATAAAATTCATTTGCATGTTATACTAAACTCAATTATAGAGGTAGTAAAATATGTTCAATAATGATTTATTCGAAAAGAATGATGATGGAAAAGTTTATTGCGGTAAAAATATAATGTTGTCTATTATCAATCTTTCTGCAAAAGAAATTAGCGGAGTTGCTTCACTTTGCAAAAATTTCGCTAGCAAGTTTAAAAGGCTTTTCTCAAACAATTACTTTGAGGGAGTAAAGGTTTCATATACTCAGAGTAAAAACTTGATTATTGACATTTACCTAAATGTTTATTTCGGATATAGTGTTGCTGATGTTGCATATCGTGTTCAAGAAAATGTAAAAAATGGTATATCAAATATGATAAGTGCGAAAATTGACAGCATTAATATTCATGTTTTAGGAGTGGAATTTTCAAGAGAAGATTTGGCTAAATTTTAAATATAAAATTTTCCCTTGTTATTATCTTAGCAAGGGTTTATTTTTGTTTTTATAGGAGATAATTATGAGTAGAACGGGTGCACGAGATGTAGGGTTTAAATTAGTATTTCAATATTTGTTTAGTAAAGATTTTGATTTAGAAGACTTTTTAAAGGAATGTGAAATTGATGATAGTGAAAAAGAGTATTCACTTTCAGTTTTAAATGCTGTAAAAAATAATATTGATGTGTTAAATGAAAAACTTAATAACTCTCTAAAAAATGATTTAAAACTAAATGATTTATATACATTAGACCACGCGATTTTACTTGTTTCAATGGCTCAAATTGATTATTTACAAGAACCCAAAGGAATTGTAATAAACGAAGCGGTTAGGACTGCAAAAAAATATTCAACAGATAGAAGTCCTTCTTTTATTAACGGAGTTTTATCGTCTATTTATAATTAATTTGAAGGTTTGGTATGTTAAAAGCATTAAGTGTTACACAAATAAATACTTATATTTCTAATGTCTTTGAGGCAGAAGAATTATTACAATATGTTAAAGTATATGGGGAAATTTCTAACCTTTCATATGTTAGGGGAAATCTTTATTTTAATTTAAAAGATAAAGATGCTTTGTTGCCGTGTATTATGTTTGGAGTAGGTTCCTGTGATGTTAAAGAGGGCGACCAAATAATAGCAAGTGGCGGAATTAAGTTTTATGCTAAGGGTGGTAGAATAAATTTATATGTAAATTCAATCGCTCCTTATGGAAGTGGTGAACTTTATAAAGCATTTATAGAACTTAAAAACAAGTTAGAAGTAGAAGGTGTATTTGATAAAAAGTTTAAAAAACCTTTGCCAAAACAGATTTCAAAGATAGGAGTTATTACATCTTCGACAGGGGCAGTTTTACACGATATTGTCACAGTTAGTCATAGAAGAAATCCCACACTTAATATTGATGTTTATCCAGCAAGGGTTCAAGGCAAGGGAGCTGAAAAAACTATAATTGATGGACTTAAATATTTTGATAATTGTGATGATATCGATGTTATAATAATTGCAAGAGGTGGCGGCTCTATCGAAGATTTACAGCCGTTTAATACCGAAACTCTTGCCCGTGAGATTATAAAAAACTCAAAACCCGTTATCTCAGCGGTTGGGCATGAAGTAGATTTTACAATATGTGATTTTGCTTCGTCAATAAGGGCGGCAACGCCGTCAGAGGCAGCAGAACTCGTTGCCCAAGATATATTTGCAGGCTTTGATTTATTTAAGAACAATTTAAGTAAATTAAACTATTTGATATACAATATGATTGATGACAATGCTTTTTTAGTAGATAACAATCTAAAAAAACTAAATGCCAATTACAATCAATTTATTTATAAAAAGAAGTCTAAGTTTGATTTAATTGTTTCAAAATTTATGAACTTAAATTTTGTTGATAAGATTGAAAAAAATTTGACAATTAATTATAATAAGTTGCTAACTATCAATCCAAAGTCAATCTCAAAAATGGGCTGGGCAAAAATAGTTAAAAAAGATTTAATTATTAATTCAATAAATGATATAAAAAAAGATGACAATGTCGAAATTCAGTTATTTGATGGTAACTTTGAAGCAAAAGTTTTAAAAGTTAATAATTAGGAGAAAAAGAGATGAATTTTGAAGAAAGTAATAAAAGATTACAAGAAATAATACAAAAGTTAGAAAAAAATGATATTTCAATAGAGGAAGGCACTGCTTTATACGAAGAAGGAGTCAAACTTTCAAAAAATTGTTATGAGATTTTGGAAAAAAGTAAGGGAAAAGTAAATATATTAAAGAACGAATTAAGTAGTCTTACAAATGGTGAAGATGAAGATTTTTAGGAGAAAGAAAAATGAAGTTAAGTAAGTTGGTCGCAGATAGGACAAAAGAAATTCCAAGTGATGCTAAAATGAAAAATCATATTTTGCTTCTAAGAGCAGGATATATGAAACAAATTGCAAATGGAATATATACTTTAACAAGTTTAGGACAAAAGGCTTGTTTAAATATTGAAAATATAATTAGAAAGGAAATGAATTTTTATGATGGACAAGAAGTAAAATTTCCTGTTGTTATGCCAAAGGAGTTGTGGGATATGTCAGGTCGATATTCTTCAATAGGTAGTGAAATGGTAAGGTTTAATGATAGACAAAATAGACCTATGCTACTTGGTATGACACACGAGGAGGCTGCTGTTCATTTAGTTAAAAATTGGGTGAATAGTTATAATCAATTACCTTGTATGATTTATCAAATACAAACAAAATTTAGAGATGAGGCAAGAAGTAGGGGTGGACTTGTTAGGGTAAGAGAATTTACAATGAAAGATGCATATTCTTTCCATATGACACAGGAAGATTTAGATGAATATTACTTTAAGATGCACAAGGCATATGAAGACATTTATAAAAAGATAGGATTAAAAAATGTCATATCAGTTAAGAGCGATAATGGAATGTTTGGTGGAAATATGTCGCATGAGTTTATGTATTTAAACGCTGACGGCGAAGATGAACTTGTTTTATGCTCAAATTGTGATTATAAGGCAAACCAAGAAGTAGCAGAATGTATTTACAATATAAAAGATACTTGTGAAATGTTAGAGTTAGAAGATGTTTATACCGGGCAGGCAAAAGATATTGCTCAAGTTTGTGAATATCTAAATGTAAAGCCAACCGAATGTGTAAAGGCAGTTGTGTTTGCTATAAAAGGTGAGCAAGGTAGCATTTTGTGTTTCACAAGGGGCGATAAAGAAATTAATGAAACAAAATTAAGAAAATTATGTGGAAAAGAAGTTGTTCCATATGATGCTTCAAATGATAAAGAATATTGTGTGGGAAATATTGGTCCTCTAAATTTGAAAGTGTCAAATGTGAAAATCTATTTTGATTTAAGTCTAAAAAATAGAAGAAATTTAGTTGTTGGAGCAAATAAGCCAGAATATCATTTAAAGAATTTTAATATTGAAAGAGATTTAGGTGAAGTTGAGTATTATGATTTATCTAAGGTAAAAGACGGAGATGTATGTCCAATATGTGGGAAAAAGTTAAAGGTATCAAATGGTGTAGAAATAGGTAATATTTTCCAATTAGGGACAAAATATACTCATTCAATGGGTATGTTTGTTAAGACAAAAGAAGGCAAAGATATAAATCCTATGATGGGGTGCTATGGTATTGGAATAGGTAGAAATCTTGCATGTGTAATTGAAGAAAATAGTGACGAAAAGGGAATTTGTATGCCTGTTAGCGTTGCTCCTTATAAGGTTCATATTGTTCCACTTAGAAACGATGATAAGAATGTAAATAAAATTTCAACTACCTTATACAATAAATTATTAAAAAACGAAATTGAAACAATTTATGACGACAGAGATTGTGGGGCGGGGGTAAAGTTTGCAGATGCAGATTTAATAGGAATGCCAATTAGAGTGGTCGTAAGTCCAAGAAGTTTAGAACAGAATATGGTTGAAATAAAACTAAGAAAATCAGGCGAAGTGTTTATGGTCCATACTAATAAGGCATACAAAAAAATAATTGATTTAATTAAAGAGAATAGTTAATTTTTTATCTTATTTTGATTTTAAATTTATATTTTTATAAAATGTCTCATATATATAAATGAGGCATTTTTTTATGTCAAAATGATTTATGGTAATAATTAGCAGTAACGATAAAAATGAAATAGAAATTAAGAAAAAAAAGTGTAGAAGACGCAAATGGTTTTGGATAATTAAGATAAGTCTTCTTGCTTTTTTATTGTCATTGCTACTAAGTTTATTTTCAGAAATAATTTTAAACAAGTCAAATGTAGTTATTGCTATAATATTACTCATAATCTTTATGCTACTAAATATATTTTCTGATATGTTAGGACTTGCTATAACATCTTGTCAAATAGAAATCTTAAAACAAGAACAGTTAGAAAAAAGACTATATGATAGGTGTATTAAGTTAATAAAAAATTCAGATAAAGTTTCATCTTTGCTGTGTGATGTAGTAGGGGATATATGTGGAATTTTATGTGGAGTTAGTGGGACAATGATTTCATACATTATAATGAAGCATATTTTTTTTAGCAATGTTGGATTTGTTTTAGGGGCTCTAACAAGTGCCGTTATTGCGGGATTAACTGTGTTTTTTAAAGCAATTTCAAAAAATTATGCGGTTAAAAACTCTACAAAAATTGTTAAGAAAACTGCAAGTTTTTTATTAGTCTTAGAAAAATTTAAGAGAAGAAAAAATGATAAAGTTTGCTAAAATAAAGGGAATTAGCGTAATTTTATATTTATTCATAAATACATTTATAAATATTAGTTATTTTGCATAAAAATAAATTATAATTATGAATATTTATACAAAAGGCATTGCATAAAAATTTAATAAATTGTATAATTAACTCGGGTGAAATGAATAATTATTTGGGGGTTAATTATGGCAAGGACCAATAGGCAATCAAAAATATTAGAGTTAATTTCACTTTATGAAATTGAAACTCAGGAAGAATTGGTTTCAAGGTTAAGTTCAAGTAACTTTGATGCAACTCAGGCTACTATTAGTCGTGATATAAAGGAGTTGGGACTTATAAAAACAATTTCGCAACAAACGGGAAAATATAAGTATTCTTTACCCGAAGCAAGTGGGCAAACTCCAAATAAATACATATTTATTTTAAAAGAAAGCGTCATATCTTATAATGTTGTTAATAATTTGATTGTCATTAAAACTTTAAAAGGTGTTGCAGAAAGTGTTTGTAGTATCATTGATAGTTTAAATCTTCAAAATGTTTTAGGAGTTGTTAGTGGACTTGATACTGTTATGGTTATTTTTGCCGATGCTATTAAGGCTGAATATTGTTTAAACAAGATTGACTCCATAATTAATTTTTAAGGTTATGTTAACCTTTTTGTTTTATAGTTCTAAGGTCTTTAATTTAATTAAAAGATTGCTTATGATAATCTTATGTCTACATAATTACATAAGATTATTTTTTATCTTATAATTTTATTTTTCTTTATTTATATTATTACTTAATTTATTTATATAATATAATTGAAAATTTTTTTAAAATAATCTATAATAATATTATGTTAAAAACTTTGGAAATACAAAATGTTGCTCTTATTGATAATATCTCACTGGATTTTTGTGATAAGTTAAATGTTTTGAGTGGAGAAACGGGAGCAGGTAAAAGTATAATTGTTGATTCATTAAATTTTGTTATTGGTGGAAAATTAAACAAAAGTTTAATAAGACAGGGTTGCGACTTTATGAAAGTTGTCGCTTGTTTTTCTGTGCCATTCCCACAAGAAGTCGTCGAGATTTTAAAAGATTTTGACATAGATTTTGATGATGAGATTTTAGTTTCAAGGAAATTGTCAATTGATGGAAAAAGCGATTTGCGTGTAAATGGTAAACTTTTTCCAACAACAAATTTTAAAAAGTTATGTGTCTATTTAGTAGATATTCACTCTCAGCATGAACATCAAAAATTGGCTAAGGAAAAATTTCACCTTGAAATAATTGACTCTTTTATAAAGGATAAAACTATTTTTGTTGACTATTTTAAAGCATATGAACAACTAAGAAGTATTAATTTAGAGATTAATAAATTAAATGGTTCAACTCAAAACCAAGAGAGAATGCTTGATTTGCTCGATTACCAAATTAAAGAAATTGAACTTGCTAATCTAAGAATTGGTGAAGATGAAGAACTTGAACAGAAAAAGATTGTAATGCAAAATTATGAAAAAATTTATGATGGTTTAAACAATGCTTTTAATGAGATTGAAAATTCGCCATCGGTGGTTGATAGTTTGAAACATGCATCTAATTATCTTTCTTCCATTCAAAAATATGATGAACAATTGAGTTCTTTGATTGAGAGATTGGACAGTATTAAATATGAAATAATGGATATTTCATCTAGTATAAAAGATAAAAGAGATGATTGCAATTTTAATGAGTATGATTATGAAGAAATTGATAATAGACTTGATAAAATTAAACAATTAAAGAAAAAATACGGGCCAACGCTTGAGGATGTCTTAAAGTTTTTAGATAATTCAAAAAATGAATATTCTCAGATTTTAAATAGTAAAGACTTGCTCATACATAAATTAAAGGAAAAAGAAAATGCTCTTTCTAATGTTTATGATTTGGCAGTTAAAATTAGTGAAGTTAGAAAGACAACTGCAAAAGTGCTTGAAAGTAAAATAAATAATGAACTTGTCGATTTGGGTATGAAAAATGCAAGGTTTAAAGTCTTATTTAATAATCTTCCAAGTATTAATAATTTTGAAGATTTTTTAAATTCGACAGGTATAGACGAAGTTAAATTTTTATTTTCTGCTAATTTGGGGCAAGATTTAAAACCATTGAGTGAAATTATTTCAGGTGGTGAAGCAAGTAGATTTATGTTAGCACTTAAAACTATTTTAGCAGATGTAGATAATGTTTCATTGATGGTATTTGATGAGATAGACACAGATATAAGTGGACAAATGGGTTATAAAGTTGCTTGTAAATTGGCTCAAATTTCAAAAACACACCAGGTTATATCTATTTCTCACTTGCCTCAAATTTGTGCAATGGCTGATAATAATATAATGGTAAAAAAATTTGCCAAAGATGGAAACACAATTGTTAGTGTTACATCATTAGATAATGTAAATGCATTAAAAGAAATTTCTAGGTTGTCTGGTGGAGAAGAAAGTAGTGAAAATTCCCTTAAACACGCAAGGGAATTAAAGGAAAAATGCGATAACTTTAAAAAAACTTTAAAATATTAAATTAAAATTAGTGGTTTTTTATTTATAATATTTATTTGAAAAAAATGTAAGAGACTATCTTACATATTTTTTCTTTTATCAATTAAACTAAATATATTATGGTTAATAGAAAGTTAAAGAAAAAAATTACTTTTCTTATTTTATTTGCTGTTTCTCTAATTTTAATAGTTGGAGTATTTTTTAGTATTCCTTTTGAAAAAATCAACACTTTTTTTGATTGTCCATTTATAACGACAAGCGAATTTGAACAAATTAAAGAAAAAAGTTATTTTGGACCCTTTATTAAGACTTTTGTGAAAGAAAATAGCGTTATTGATGTTGTAAATAGCAGTAAGAGTGAAACATACGAGCCAGAGATTGAATTTAGATTGTTTAATTTAATTCCTATTAAGTCAAAAAAAATTAAGATAATTCATTCAAATAAGGTTCTAGCAAGCGGTTCTGCTATTGGTCTTGTTCTAAAAACTGATGGAGTTTTAGTTATTGGCTCTAGCCCTGTAACTACTTTACAGGGAGAAAAAGATGTTTTAGATGATAATATTATTCAAATTGGAGATGTTATAAAACAAATAGAAGATGAAACTATTGAAAATGTATCGAGCATTTCAAAAATTATAAACGAGGAGAAAAATAGAGATAAAGAATTAGAAATAAAACTTTTAAGAAAAAATAAAGAAATAACAACAAAAATTAAACCTTGCTATGACGTTAAGAGTAAGAATTATAAATTAGGGGTTTGGGTAAGAGATGACGCATCAGGTATTGGAACATTAACATATATAAGTAAAAACAATAGATTTGGAGCGTTGGGACATCCAATTTGTGATAATGATACAAAAAGTAAAATTTCTTTAAAAGAAGGTAAAGTTTATAATTGTTCAGTTTTAGGTGTAAATAAGGGAACAAGTGGCGATCCTGGCGAGATTAAGGGTTTATTTATGCAAGGGAAAAATGAACAGGGTGTTATAGAGAAAAATAATAATTACGGTGTTTTTGGTAATTTAAATGAAAATAGTAATTTACTTGAAAAAACAGAAGAATTTGAAATTGGGGGGAGATTATCTGTTAAGCCTGGGAAAGCACAAATTAGATGTTGTATTGACGGAACAAAAGTTGAAACTTTTGATATTGAAATTATAAAGACTAATTATCAAAACTATTCAAATGATAAAAGTATGGTTATAAGAGTAATTGATAATGACTTATTAAATAAAACAGGGGGAATTGTGCAAGGAATGAGTGGAAGTCCTATTATTCAAAATGGGAAAATAGTTGGTGCTGTTACTCATGTTTTTGTTAGTGATCCAACAAAGGGATTTGGAGTTTATATTGATTGGATGTTAGACCAATAAATTAAAAATTTTTAATTATTTTAATTAGGTTTATTTAACACTTTATGTATTTAGAATTTTAATTATATTTGAATTTATATTTATATTTATATTTACAATTTTTATATTCTAGGAAGTTAAGGTAAAAAGGAAAATTTATTTTTATTTTTACTTAACGACGACAAATTCAAATTTTGTGCCAAAAATGTTAATTTTTGAATTAAAATTTAACCTAGTTAAATTTTAATAGTTGTTATTTTGTTTTTACAAAATTACAACAGCACATAATTTATATTTATGTAATTATAGTTTTATTTTAAATATATATGAATTTTTATATGAAATTATATGTAAAAAAAATTATATATGGAACTATGTGCTGTGAAAATTAGAAAATTTTCACTGTGAAATTTTAAAGTTCTAAAATTTCACGCAAAAGTGAAACTTTTGGCACATAGTTCCTTTTTTACATAACTAATTTTAGTAGTAATATAAATTTTTCATTTAATAGGTCATAAAAGTAAAAATCATCTAAAAATATAATTTTTGTTAAAAAATAAATATTTTACAAATTTTGAATAATATTTGAAAAAATTGTAAAAAAAAATAGACAAATGTATTTTTATATGATATTATCTTGCTATTAAAAAGTTATACAAAAATATTAAAAAGAATAAATAATGTTCAATATTCATTCAAAATTAATATTTTAAACAATTTTTTTAATAACAAATTTTTATAATAAAAGGAAGTTTTAAATTTATGATTAAATATAATGATGTAATTTTCTATTCAAAAGAGCATAATATTTTGCTTGCAAGTAAAGTAAAAGAAATTCTTTCTAAAAAAGAAAGAGGTGTTAATAATATTGATGACATTGATGATATTTTTATAAATGGAAAATTATCTTTTAAATATTTAATCTTAGATTTTAGTAAATCATCACTTGATGAAAGATCAATAACAATTTTACAAAAGATGCTTAAAGGCAACTTAATACAAGAAATTGTAATTATAACTAACAATAATCTTTTTAAAATTCCTGAATTTATATATGTTAATTTAGATGAGGATTTTACATATAATTTTAGTAGGACTTTTGATAAAATAATCGAAAGGGAAATTAATACAATTAATGAAGTGGCTGGCATATGGAGAAAAATTATTAGTCAACAACTTTGCGATTGGGGATTTTCTTCAAATACAATGGGATACCTTGAAATTATTGATAGTATTATATATTATGCAGAACGAAAAGGTGTAATAAAAAATTTTAATAAGGAAGTTTATATCTACTTGTCAAATAAGTATAGAGCCACTACAACATGTGTAGAATTAAGTATAAGAAAAGCAATTAAAAAGGCTTCTTTAAAGAAAGATAAATTCCCAAGAATTGAGAAATTAACTAACAAAGGTTTTATAACTTACGCTATTTCACAATTATATGATAATTTAATTGAAAATAGAGTTATAAAAACGGCTTAGTAAAAATATATTTATTATGTGATAACAAGTAGACATTATTTTTTTGACAATTTAAAAAGATTTTTTTCTTTAAATAAATCACTTGTATTTTTTATTATCTCAATTTTTCTTTTAGGTGGAATCACAGGCGTATTTTGTGTAGTAAAAAGCAACTCAATTTTTAATATTTTATCAATAAAAGATTATGCTTTGAGGCTTTTTTTGCTTGATAGAATATCATTATTTGGTTACTTTTTTTTAAAATGTTTAATTATTCTTGCAGTAGTTTTTATTATATATTTCTTATCATATTTCAAATTTTGTGGTGTATTATTTACTTTATTACTTATTTATTTAGGATTTTTATTAGGCGTAGACACGGCAATAATCATAATAGTTTTTCCTAGTCTAAAAGGAATCTTAATATCTTTACTTATTTGTTTACCAATTAAAATAATTTTATTCTTTTTTATCTCTGTATTTGCTTATAAAATGATTTCTATCAATTGTCAAATCTCAAAATACGGGAATTGCTATATTAATGGTTCTCAGTCAAAAATATTATTATTTGTTTGTCTAATATCTATTTTCATAATTCTAGTTCAAACAATTTTACTTTTTATTCTTTTTAATTTCTTTTTTATTTAGTAGTCTAATATATTTTTTTGTGTTATAATATGTTTTGTAAGGAGAAAAGTTATGGCACATATTGTCGATGAAACTGCTAAATTTTTAAAACAAAAATTAAGCATAAAAGAAAATCCTATTGCGATAATTTTAGGTTCGGGGTTTAGTGATTTTCTAAACTTTTTTGATACTAAAAAAGAAGTTAAATTTAGTGAAATACCTAATTTTCATGTTGTTAGTAAAGACGAGAATAATAAAATAATTTATGGTAAAATTAAAGAGCAACATGTTCTTCTTGTTTTAGGTCGACTTCATTATAATTATGGCTATGAAGCAAATGATATTGCTAATTTAATTTTTACTTTGAAGGAAATAGGGTGCAGAAGTCTAATTATAGGTGCTTCTGTTGGTTCTATTAACTCAAAAATGAAAGTAGGGGATATTGTCAGTGCTTATGACCATATAAATTTGACGGGAAGGAATCCTTTATTTAAGAGTAATTACGAAAAATATGGTAAACTTTTTGTTGATATGGTCGAGCCTTATAGTTTGCACATGCTTGATACATTATCAACTGTTGCAAAGAAAATGAGGATTAAAGTGAAGAAAGGTGTTTTTGCTGAATTTAATGGCCCTAGCATTGAAACGGTTAGTGAATCAAAGTTTGCTAAGATTATTGGAACAGATTTTGTTGGTTTTAATGTTTGTTGTGAGGTTATTGCTTCAAATTACTGCAAATTGCCGGTTTGTTTATTTGGTCTTGTTACTAATTTTGGAACATCATACTCGGCTAGTAAAATAGAGCATGAAGATATTGTTTATAATAGAAAATGTGCAAGTGGGTATTATTCAAAATTATTAGAGAGTTTTGTTTTGAGTTTATAAATATTTTATTTTAAAAGTTTGAAACAAGGGAAATACGAGTTTTAAGAATTTATTTGTTTATCTTATTTAAAATTTATGGGCTTAAAGGTTTTTAAAAAAAAGGTGATAAGTTTCATTATCGCTCTTTTTTATATTTAAGAATTTGATTTATATAAAAATTTATTTTATATAATTAATAAAAAAATGTTAAAGGTTTAGAATTTAAGAAACAAAGTATTTGTTATAATATTTTTTTTTAAATTGCAAACACTATAAATAAAGAGGTGAACAATATGAAAAAAAATATTATTTCTTTTGCACTTATTATGTGTCTTTCATTACTTTACATATTTAATATGAATTTTTTTATGGCAAGTGCTAAAACACAAGAAGAAAATTTTACGGCAAAATCTCTATACTTAATTGATTATAATTCAAATCAAGTATTGTTTGAGAAAGATGCTGAAAAAAAGTTGCCCGTTGCTAGCATTGTAAAACTTATGACTATTGATTTGGTTTGTGAAGAAATTCAAAATGGGAATCTTAATATTGAAGATAAAGTAATTGTTTCTGATAATGCTCAAAACATGGGAGGTTCGCAGGTTTTTATTGAAGCAAATGCCGAGTATAGTGTTGGAGATTTATTAAAATCAACAATTATAAGTTCTGCTAACGATGCTAGTGTTGCGCTTGCTGAAAAAATTGCTGGTAGTGAAGATGAATTTGTAAAATTAATGAATAAAAAGGCAAAAGAGTTAGGACTTAATAACACTAATTATGTTAATTGCACGGGGCTTCCTGCAAGTAATCAATTTTCTTGTGCAAAAGATACTGCTACTTTACTAAGAGATGTTACAAAATATGAAATTTATCATAAATATAGCACTATTTGGATGGATAAATTAGAGCATCCAAAGGGTAGAGAAAGTGAACTTGTCAACACAAATAAACTAATAAAATATTATGAAGGTTGCGATGGCGGTAAAACAGGTTCTACAAGTGAAGCAGGTTATTGCCTTGCTTCAACGGCAAAAAGGGGCGATTTAAGATTAATAAGTGTTGTGCTAGGTGCAAAGAGTGGGAAAGATAGGTTTAGTGAAAGTTCAAAGTTATTAAATTATGGATTTGGTAATTTTGAAAATAAAAAAGTTGTTGATAGTAGTTCAGTATTAGAAAAAACTATTAGAGTAAAACAAGGACAATGTGACTATGTTAATGTAAAACCTTTAGAAGATATCTATGTTTTAAACAAAAAACACAATAAAGATAGCGAAATTATAGTTGAATACAAATTATACGATTATATCTCTGCACCTGTAAAGATGGGAGATAAGGTAGGTGAATTGTTTGTAATAAAAGATGGGGAAGTTGTATCTAAAACAAATCTTATAAGCGTTCAAGATGTAAATTCTGCTTCTCTATATGATATTGTTAATAGAGTTGTAAAAAATTGGAAAGTAAGATAAATACAAAATACGCTATAATGCGTGCAAATAACAATAAAAATGTTTGCTTAATTATAAATAATATAATATAATAAAAAGGCTAGTTTTATAGTCTTTTTATTTTTTAAAGGGAATTTGCTATGCTATTTGACATATTTTTTACAAATCAATATATACCGTTTGAGCAAAAGGTAATAATATTTCTTACCTTTACTTTTGCAGTAATTTCAGCACTAACTTTGCACGAATTTGCACATGCTTATACTGCAAATAAATTAGGTGATAATACTGCAAAGTTACAAGGAAGATTGTCAATTAATCCAATGGTCCATCTTGATCCTATTGGTATTTTATGCTTTTTGTTTCTAGGTTTTGGTTGGGCTAAACCTGTTCCTGTAAATACATATAATTTTTCAAAAATTAAAAGGGATACATTTTTAGTTAGCATTTCAGGCATTTGTGTAAATATTATTTTAGCATTTATTTTTTATCCTCTTTTTATTTTACTAGCAAGGGTTGCTAATCAAAACATTTTTTATTTTATATTGTTTTGTTTATGCCTTTATATGTTTGATGTAAATTTAGTTTTTTGTGTTTTTAATTTATTACCAATCTATCCACTTGATGGATTTAATGCTATTGCCGCATATTGTAAATATGACAATCCTTTTGTAGTTTTTATGTATAAATATGGCTCAATCATTCTTTTATTTGTTGTAATTTTATTTTCATATTTAAATGTTTTTGATTGGCTAATCTCTGTTGTTGGTTACCCAATTTCGTGGTTTTGGGGGTTAATTTTAGGTTAAAGGGAAGAATTATGAAAGTTGAAGTTAATAAAGATTTATTAGAACAATTAAATCATATTAATACAGGCTATGAATTTAAGTTGGACAATTTTTCAGGGCCAATTGAACTCTTGTGGCATATGATAAAAGAGACTAAACTTGAAATTACCGAAGTTAAATTAGCAGATTTAACAGAGCAGTATCTCGAATATATGGCTGGACTTGATGAACTTGACCTAGAAAAAGCAAGTGATTTTATTGAAATAGCAGCAACTTTAATTGAGATTAAATCTAAGTCACTTTTGCCAAGAGAAGAAGAAGTAGTTGAAGATGAAGAAGACCCTGAGGCACTGCTTTTAATGCGAATTAAAGAATATGATATGTTCCAAGAAATAATACAAAAACTTAAACCACTTGAAAATGTAAATAGATTTTATAAACCTGCTGACGAGAAAGTTAATGATTATAGGTATATTTTAGGCGAACTTACAATGGAAGGACTTATGGACGCTTTTGCTAAAATGTTAACAAGAGTTAAAAAAGAGGAGCAAGAGATAATACCTAAGAAAATTGAAAAAGATAGATTTACAGTGGCAGAAAAAATTATTTCAATTAGGGAAAATATTTTACAGAAAAAGAAAATGCATTTTTCAGATTTTTATAGTCCAGATTTTACAAAAAGTGAAATGATTAATTTATTTTTAGCAGTTTTGGAACTTTTAAAAATGCAAGAAATTAGAGTAATGCAACAATCAATTTTTGATGATATTGAGATTGAGTTGAAAGAAAAGGAGGCAGAAGGAATTTCTGATGCAACAAGATAAATCACATTTAAAAAATATTGTCGAAGGGATTTTATTTGTTTCTGGACAAGGTGTTGAGATAAAAGATATAGCAGAAAAACTTGAAGTTAGCGAAAAAGAAGTTAAGGAAGTTATTGAACAACTAAAAGAAGAACATAAAGACGATGGAATTAATGTCATAACATATAAATCAAGTGCTCAAATGTGTTCAAATCCAATTTATGCTGATGACATTGCAACTGTATTAAATCCTATAAGAGAAAAACAACTTACAAAGGCTGCACTTGAAACTCTTGCTATTATAGCATATAAGCAACCTGTAACAAGACTTGACATTGAGCAGGTTAGGGGGGTTAACTGCGATTATGCAATGCAAATTTTGATAAATTTTAATCTAGTTGAAGTCGTTGGAAGAAAAGATGTTATTGGTAAACCATTACTTTTTGGGACTACCGATGAATTTTTAAAGAGATTTGATTTAAATTCAATTGATGATTTGCCAGATTATGAAGAATTGCTAAGCAGAATTAAAGTTTTACACGAAAGTGTTTCAAATTCATTATATAAAAGCACTGAAATTATCCCAGAAGAAGAATTGCCAGATAGTAAAGCAAGGCTTGAAAAAGAAAAAGCGAAAGATGATAATAATTCTAGTTTGGATAATAATATAATAAGTGATGAAGAAAGTAAAAGTTCTTCAAATGATACTTTTATGGATAATTTAAAAGAAAAAGATTTTTCAAAGACTGAAAATGATGATTTTTCTAATATGAATGGTCAATTATTTGAAAATTTAGAACAATCAGTCGGCGATGAAACCCTGAAAAATGGTGAAAACTATGAAACTGAATTTACTGAGATAAAAGTAAGAGAAACACTATCAAATGAATTTGAAAATGAAGATTTTTTTAACGAAAAAGATGATGATTTATTATAAAAAATAATTTTTTAAGAAAAGAATTTCGACTATCTAGTCGGTTATTTTAAGTCCCTTAAAAAAGGGGCTTTTTTTATAATTTATATTAAAAAACTAAAATTAATATTAGACACAAAATGCTCTCTAAAAAACATTTAACAGATTATTTATAAAAGTTAATATAAAAAATTTAGTGTAAACATTACTATATAAATTATAAATTTTTTTGACTTATATCTAACTACTATTAATATTTTATAAAGTAAGTTTACAAATATCTGTTCAAACATATATTCAAAGGTAAATTATAAATGCAATAAAACATAATTTATCAAGTTCTATACAAATTTTATAAGATATAGATTAATATTTCGTTACTTTTTTTGCTTTTTGTATCTATTTGTGGTTTATTTGAAAAATAGGCAACACAGTAGTATTTATAAAATTCTCTTATCTTTAAATCTTTATGGACAAACGAGATTGGTCCTTGTTTGTCTTGTATTGTTGCTAATTTATATATTTTGTTATCGTTTTCACAAAATACTTCATATTTTAGATATTTATCGACATTTAGTGTTAATTCAACACTATCATTGTTTAACTTTTTTGCGTAAATTTTGAAAGTTTCTATATTATTAAACATTGACGATGTTTCTTTTGGTAAATTGTCAATAGAGAAAAGGGCTTTCATTTTATATCTATCTGGGGTGTTAGGACTTGCAAGTAATATTTTATTATTTTTAGTATATTCTATTTCGTTAATTTCTACTTCCTTAACTGAATTAGGGATGCTAAAATTTGAATTATCCCTTTTTGCTTGTAAGTATATCCTTTGGGCTATTTCACAAGGAGCATTTGAGCCTGTAATTTTGCTTGAAAGTAGTTTGTCGTTATTTGTTGAACCAAGCCAGACACACATTGTTTGATTTGGCGTATATGATATATTCCAAGCATCACTATTCTCGTTGTAATCTGAGTTAGCACTTGCCACTGTTCCTGTTTTTCCCGCAATATTTAATCCGTTTAACTTTAACTTTCTACAAGTTCCATTATTAACACATTCTCTTAGCATATCTGTAATTAGGTAACTAGTTGACTCTTTCATAACTTGTTTTTTAGTTTCATTATTTGAATAAAGAATTTTTCCGTTTTCATTTTCTATTGATTTTATAAAACTAGCCTTAATATATTTTCCACTATTTGCAAATGCTTGATAACAATTAGTAATATCTTTTATTTTTAAGCCATTTGTTAGCCCGCCAAGTGCAATAGAATATCCTGCATCTAATTCGTCAAATTGTATATTTAGTTGTCTTGCAAATGTTTTTGCTCTATCAATTCCCACATAATCGAGTGTTTTTATGCTTGGAATGTTATATGAATTAGCAAGGGCATTTTTTACACTTATCCAGCCGTGGTATGTATTTTTGTAATTGTTTGGACTATAACCATTAATGTTTATTTTTTCATCAAGTATTGGAGTGATTGGTGTCAATACATTATATTCAATGGCAGGGGCATATGCAATTATTGGCTTAAAAACTGAACCTGGTTGTCGTTTTATATTTAATAAATTATAGTCACTTTTTCCACAAAAAGCGGTAATTCCACCTGTTTTGTTATCAATAGTCATAACTAAGCCATCAATATCTTGTTGTTTTGTATAGGAAGAAATATTATTTATTTGTTTTTCAACTATATTTTGTAAGTCTGTATTAAGATAAGTTTTAATTTTAAAATTTTTTAAAACCAAATCTTTTTCACTGATTTTTAGTATGTCGCAGGCTTCGTCAATGCAAGCATTATAATAAGTGTTATTATTTAGAAAATTTTGATTAATGTTTAAATTTAGCCCTTGATTTATGGAATTTTGATACTCTTCATTTGAAATTTTTTTGTCTTTAAGCATTTGTTTTAATACTAGATTTCTTCTCTTTATGCAATTACTTGGATTTGTTATTGGGGAATATGTCTTTGGCGATTTTATTAACCCAGCAAGCATTGCAGACTCATTTAGATTTAATTCATTAGCATTTTTAGAAAAATATCTCTGTGAAGCCTGATTTATTCCAAACGCACCATTACCAAAATAGATTGCATTTAGATATGCCGTTAGAATTTCATCTTTTGTCAATGTATTTTCAAGTTCTTTTGTGAGAATTAACTCGTTAAATTTTCTTTTTAAAGTCTTTTCGCTTGATAAATGTGTGTTTTTTATAAGTTGCTGTGAAATTGTTGACGCTCCTTGACTATATTTTCTACTAGTAATATTTTTTAAGGTCGCTTTTACAATTCTTTTATAATTTATTCCATTGTGCTCATAAAAGTTTTTATCTTCAATACTTATAAAAGCATTTATTGTATTTTTTGGAATTTGATTTAACGATAAGTTTTTTTGATTGTCTTTATTTTGTATTAATTCATTGCCGTCTTTATCAAAAACTTCAATTTTTGATGCAACATAATTTAGTTTTGTTTTATCAAACTTAACTTCGGCAAAATTGTCAAGTAGTCCAAAATTAAATAAGCAAAACAATAAAGTTACAACAAAGAGAATTGAAATTAGAATAAAAAATGATATTTTGACGACCTTTTTAAATATTCTCATATATATATTATCTATTATTTAGAATATTTTATTATATAAAACTAAAATTTTTGTTGAAAAATGTTACTTAATTTTATATAATATTCTCGTTATGGAAAAATTGGGAAAAGATAAATTTTATTTAATTGAAACATTTGGTTGTCAAATGAATATACACGACTCAGAAAAAATCGCTGGTATGCTAAGAGATTTGGGTTATAAAAGCACAGAGAAGAAAGAACTTGCAGATATAATTATTTTTAATACTTGTTGTATTAGAGAAACTGCTGAACTCAAAATTATGGCAAAAATTGGGGAAACAAAGGCTCTAAAAAAAGCAAATAATGATTTGTTAATAGTCGTGTGTGGGTGTATGACTCAACAAAAAGGTATGTCAGAATTATTAAAAAAGAGATTTCCTTTTATTAATCTTGTTATTGGGACACATAACCTTGAAGAACTTGAAAATTACATTAAAGAATACAATAAAAAATTAAAATTTAAGAGCATTATTTGGGAACAAGAGGGTAAAGTTGTTGAATTTGATAAGGTTTATAGGACAAGCGGAAATAATGCTTGGGTTAACATAATGTATGGGTGTAATAATTTTTGCACTTACTGTATTGTTCCTTATGTTAGAGGCAGAGAAAGAAGTAGAAAAGTAATTGATATTGTAAACGAAGTTAAAAATCTTGCTAAGAATAAAGAATATAAGACAATCACTTTATTAGGTCAAAATGTTAATTCTTACGGGCTTGATTTTAAAGATGGTAAAACAAATTTTGTTTATTTGCTAAATGAATTATGTAAGATTGAAGGCGATTTTAAGATTAAGTTTATGACCTCACACCCGAAAGACTTTTCTTCTAAGTTGATTAGATTTATTGCCACCCACGATAAAATGAGTAAAGCGCTTCATTTACCTGTTCAAAGTGGGAGTAGTAGAATACTTAAAGCAATGAATAGACATTATGATATTGAACATTATAAAAATCTTGTAAGTGAGATTTATAGAACAATACCAAGCGCTACTTTAACAACTGATATCATAGTTGGTTTCCCAGGAGAAACTGATGAAGATTTTGAAGAAACTTGTAAGTTGCTTGAATTTGTTAAATATTCAAGCATTTTTGGATTTGTTTATTCAAAAAGAGAAGGGACGCCTGCTAGTAAATTTGAAAATCAAATAAGTGCTAAGGTTAAACAAAAAAGGATAACTAAGTTATTTGAAATTCAACACAAAATTTCAAAAGAACAACTTTTAAATATGGTTGGGAAGGTTTTTGATGCATTACTTGAAGAAGATGAAAATCACAAAATTATAGCAAGAACGGACAGCGGTAAAACTCTTTGTCCTGTCAATTTAAAAGATGTTAAACCTAATACTTTTTGTAAAGTCAAAGTTTTAGAAATAAATGGAAATGAACTTACTTGCGAGATTATTTAACATTTTTGTTCTAGTAAGATAAATTTAAAAAGGATAAAAATATTTATTTAAGAGAGAGAAAGATATGTCAGAAACAGCAAAATATTCGCCAATGATGGTTAAATATTTTTCAACAAAAGAAAATTATAAAGATTGCTTATTGCTTTACAGATTAGGCGATTTTTATGAACTCTTCTTTGATGATGCTAAGATTGCATCTAAAATTTTAGATATTGCTTTGACCGCTAGAAATTGTGGAAATGGAATGAAAGCCCCAATGTGTGGAGTCCCATACCATGCGGTTGACAGTTATATTTCAAAATTAATCGAAAGAGGATATAAGGTAGCAATATGTGAACAATTAACGGAACCTGTTGCTGGTCAAATTGTTGAAAGAGATGTTACTAGGGTTGTTACACCTGGGACTGTTATTGAGTCTGAAATGTTAAACGAAAGTTTAAACAATTATATTCTTAGCATATATAAGAAAAACGATTGCTTAGGATATTCTTATTGTGATGTTTCGACAGGAGAATTTAAGGTTAGTCAATTTGAGAAAAATGTGATGTCGCAATTTATAGATTTACTATCAAGGATTAGACCTGTTGAAATTATTTGCAATTTTGAGGCGTTTGAACTTTCAACAAATAAAGAGTTAAAGTCGCTTGATTTTCTTCCAAATTTTTCAAAGCAAATTGATAATGATTTTGATTTAGATAATGCAAAGGAAAGCATAAAAAAACAATTTAACATTTTTTCTTTTGAAGGACACGATTTTGCAAAATTAAATTATGCTATTTGTTCAACGGGGGCATTAATAAAATACTTACTTGAAACTCAAAAGAGAAGTTTAAACCATATTAATAAAATAATTACTGAAAATAATACTGATTTTCTTCATATTGATTATAATGCTTGCAAAAACCTCGAATTAATTGAAAACATTAAAGATAGAAAGAAAAAAGGTTCGTTATTAGGTCATTTAAGTTATACGAAAACTGCTATGGGTGCTAGACTCCTTCAAAGATGGATTTTACAGCCACTTAGGTCCCCAAAAGAAATAAATTCAAGGCTTGATTGTATTGAAGAGCTTTTCTATTCATCACTTATGCAAAGCGATATAATTGAAGCACTTGGAGAAATTAATGATATAGCAAGAGTCTGTTCTAAAATTTCATATGGCTCAATATTACCAAGAGATTGTATCTCATTAAAAAATTCGTTAAATGGTGTCATTAATTTATATAATTTGGTAAAAGATTTAAAAAATGAAAAATTTTCTTGTTTGTTTAAAGATATTGACAGTATTTCAAATCTTGCAACTTTACTTGAAAATGCTTTTGTTGAAAATCCGCCTGCTGTAACTTCACTTGGTGGATATATTAAAGAAAGTTTTAATAGCGATTTATTTGATTTAAAAAATATTTCAACTCAGGCAAATCAGTGGCTTGTTAACTTAGAGGCAAAAGAAAGAGAAGAAACAGGGATTAAAAATCTTAAAATAGGTTACAGTAGAGTTTTTGGCTATTATATTGAAGTTAATAAATCCCAAGAAAAATTAGTTCCTTATAAATACGAAAGAAAACAAACAATTTCTAACCACGAGAGATTTGTTACTGATGAATTAAAAAGCATTGAAGAAAAAATTCTTAATGCACAAGATTTATCTATAAAATTAGAAAATACCATCTTTAACAAAATTAAAGATGAGTTAAAAAGTATGGTAGAGATAATTCAACAAACTGCAAGCGATGTTGCTTTTGTTGATGTTATTTCATCTTTATGTAAAGTTGCTCAAGAATGTAACTATGTTAGACCAAAAGTAAGTTCAAAATTTAAACACATTAAAATATCTAATGGTAGGCATCCTATTGTGGAAGCAAGTTTAAAGGGTGATACTTTTGTTCCAAATGACACTTATTTAGATGAAAATAATGATACAACAATGATTATTACAGGGCCTAATATGGCAGGTAAAAGCACTTATATGCGACAAATTGCTTTAATAGTTATAATGGCACATATGGGGTCTTTTGTTCCTGCAACAGATACGGAAATTTGTATTGTTGATAGAATATTTACTAGAATTGGTGCTAGCGATGACTTGAATAGTGGACAAAGCACTTTTATGGTTGAAATGGTGGAAGTTGCAAATATTTTAAATAATGCTACAAGTAAAAGTTTAGTTTTGCTTGACGAAGTGGGCAGGGGAACTGCTACATATGATGGTATGAGTATTGCTTGGGCAGTCCTTGAATATATTAGTCAAAAAATTAAATCTAAAACTCTTTTTTCTACTCATTACCACGAAATAACAACATTAGAAGGTAAACTTGAAGGTGTTAAAAACTATAAAATAAGTGTAAAAGAATTTAATGATACAATAATCTTTTTACGAAAAATCACTCGTGGGACGGCAGATAAAAGTTTTGGTATTGAAGTTGCAAGTTTATCTGGTATATATGATGAAATAATAAAAAGAGCAAAAAATATTTTAAATCAATTAGAAAAAAATTCGGTAAAATTTGAAATTAAAGCAAGCAATGATAAAACAGAAGATTTATCTCAAAGTCAAAAAGAGAATATTATAAATGAAATAAGAAATATCGATGTAAATAAACTTAGCCCAATGGAGGCCTTTGAGATTTTAGTCGATTTAAACAAGAAAGTTAGTAGGTAGAGAGATGTCAAAAATAAATGTTTTAAGTAGTAAAGTTTATAATAGAATTTCCGCTGGCGAAGTTGTAGAAAATCCAGCATCAATAGTTAAAGAACTTGTAGAGAACGCCATTGATGCTGGAAGCACCTTTATTACAATAGAGATTAATGATGGGGGCATCAAACAAATTAGGATAACAGATAATGGTTGCGGAATTTTGTTTGAAGATTTAGAAAAAGCATTTTTACCTCACGCTACAAGTAAAATTTCTGTTGCAGAAGATTTAGATTGCATTGAAACACTTGGGTTTAGGGGTGAAGCATTAGCAAGTATTGCGTCCGTTTCTCAAATTGAGTTAATATCTAAGGCAAAAGAAGAAGATTTAGGCGGGAAAATTACTTTGTCTGGGGGCGAAGTTTTAGATTTAACACAATATAGTTGTAAGGATGGGACTATTATTTGTGTTAAAAACTTATTTTATAATACTCCTGCAAGATTAAAATTTTTAAAATCAAGTAAAAGAGAAGAAAGTCTAGTTACTAATATTGTAAACAGACTTATACTTGCTAATCCAAATTTGGCTTTTAAATATGTCATTGATGGTAAAATAATTTATAATTCAATTTTGAGTGGACTTAAAGAAAAAATTTTTAATGTCTATGGTAAAACTACAATAGAAAATTTAGTTTTTATACAAAACCAAAATGAAAAATATAAAGTATCTGGCTATATTTCAAAACCAGAGTTTTGCAAAAGTAACAAAACCTATCAAACTCTTATTGTCAATGGTAGATATGTGGTAAACTCAACAATTTCTGTTGCTGTATCAAATGCGTATGAAAATTTTTTGATGAAGGGTAAATTTCCGTTTTTTGTTTTAAATTTAGACTTACCACTAGAAGATTTAGATGTAAATGTTCATCCTAGCAAAATGGAAGTTAAATTTAAAGATAACAACCATATTTATACATTTATCTATTCAAGCATTTTAAAAGTTTTAAGCGAAAGTAACTATGCAAAAGCACTTTTATTTGAAGAAAATGAGAATAGTATTTTTGAAAAAAATATTATAAACAAAGAAAATACAAATAATAACTTAAAAGAAGTAAAGGGCGGATTTAGTTTTAGTAATCTTAATAAACTTACAGAAGAATTAAAAAACATATCAGTCCAAATGCCAAGTTATAATAAAGAAGTTACAACATTAAACAGCGACATTTCTTTGGAGTTTGATAATAATAATTTATATAAAACTTGTAAATATAACGAAAGTTATGATACTGTTTCTAGTCAAAAAGATAAAGCGGATAATTTTGATAATTTTAATAATGTTTTTGCTAAAATAAACAAAGAAGATAATTCTTTTGTAAGTTTTGAGAGTAAAAAACAATTAAGAGAGCAAAAAGAATTTGAGAATTTAGACCTAAATTATAAAGTTATTGGAACACTTTTTAATACATATCTTTTGATAGAAAGTTCAAATAATTTTTATTTGATTGACCAACACGCAGGGCACGAAAGAGTTTTATTTGATAAGTTACTCAAAAATTTTGAGGATAAAAAACAAATTTCTCAACCACTCTTAGTTCCATATGTTTTTGAAGTTAATAGTATTGAAAAAGATTTAGTCTTAGACAATATGCAAGTTTTTTTTGATTTAGGTTTTGAGATTGAACTATTTGGAAATAATTCATTCAAAATCAACACAATACCATTAGTCTTATCAGGTATTAATCTTGAAAGTTTTGTTAGTGATGCTTTAAAAAATATAAATAAAATTTCATCAACTAATAATGAAATTAAATATCATTTCGCAAAATGTGCTTGTAGAAGTGCAATTAAGGCGGGCGACCAACTTAGCAAAGAAGAAATCGAATTTTTATTAAATCAAATTATTACAAATAAAACTATTTTACTATGTCCACACGGTAGACCAATTTTTATAAGATTTTCACAAACAGAAATAGAAAAAATGTTTAAAAGGATTGTTTGATGGATAAAACGATTTTAATTATTACAGGCCCGACCGCTAGTGGGAAGACAGATTTTGGAATATATTGTGCTAGAAAATTAAATGGAGAAATTGTTTCGTGCGACTCAATGCAAATATATAAAGACTTAAATATTGGAACCGCAAAACCAACTCAAACTGAACAATCTCAAATTAAACATTATATGTTAGATGTTGTTAATCCAAAAGAAGATTTTAGTGTCCAACAATATGTTTTACAAGCAGAAAAATGTATAGATGAGATTTTTAAGAAAAATAAACTACCAATTATTGTTGGTGGAACAGGTTTATATATAAGGTCTTTAATTCACCCTTATTCATTTTGTTCATCAAATAAAGATGATAAAATAAGAGAGCATTATAACAATGTTTTAAAAGAAAAGGGGAAAGAATATTTATATTCTTTACTTAAAGAAAAAGATTTTGAGGCAAGCAAAAAAATTCATATGAATGATACAAAAAGAATTATTCGTGCACTTGAAATTTTTGATACAACAGGTAAGAGTAAATCTCAGTTAAATGGAAATGATGAGATAAAACAAAATAAGTTCAAATACATCTTAGTCGTCTTAAATATGGATAGACAAAAACTATATGAAAAAATTAATAAAAGAGTTGATGATATGCTGAGTAGAGGATTGCTAGATGAAATTAAAAATTTAGTTGATAGTAAAATTGTTGATAAGAATTGTCAATCAATGCAAGCAATAGGTTATAAAGAATTTTTTGATTATTTTGAAAACAAGATTACACTTGAACAAACGATTGATTTAATAAAAACTAATTCAAGGCATTATGCAAAAAGACAATTAACTTTTTTTAGGGGTTTTGATGACGCAGTGTGGTTTGATATAGAAAAAGATGGGAAAGAAAGAATTTTAAAATATATTGAAGAAAGGTTAGGAAAAATACAAAATGATAATAGATAGTAATATTGTAAAAGCAGAAGAAGAATTAAAAGATGATTTTAAAAAGGCAGAAGAAATTGCATTAAAAAATTCTAACAAAATATTAAACGCATTTAAAAATAACAGAATTGGGGCAAACCATTTCTATGGCTCAACAGGTTATGGATATGATGATGCGGGTAGAGAAAAATTACAAAAAGTTTTTGCCGATAGTTTTGGGGCAGAAGATGCTATTGTTTCCCAAGCAATTTCTTGTGGTACTGAGGCGTTAACCACTGTATTATATGGATTATTAAGACCAGGAGATACAATGCTTGCAATTACAGGTAAACCATATGATACACTTGATGAAACGATTTTTGGTCTTAAGGATGGCGATAATGGAAGTTTGAAAGACTTTGGAGTAAAATATAAGGCAATAGAACTTATAAACGGCAACTTTGATGAAGAAAAGATTATTGAAGCAGTAAAAGAAAACCCTAAGATGATTTATATTCAAAGGTCATGTGGTTATTTGCTTAGAAAAGCCATTAGAATTAATACATTGGAAGACATTATCAAAAAAATTAGAGCAGTTAATACTTCTAGTATTATTATGGTGGATAATTGTTATTGTGAATTTGTTGAAGAAAAAGAACCAACAGAAGTAGGTGCAGATGTAACCGCTGGCTCTCTTATAAAAAATCCGGGTGGCGGACTTGTTTCTAACGGCGGATATATTTGTGGTAAGAAAAAGTATATTGACTTGATTGCTGGTAGATTTACTTCACCATCTTTAAAAACGGAATTAGGTTCTTTTGAAGCAGGTTATAGACTTATGTATCAGGGAATTTTTATGTCCCCACATACAGTTTTGCAAGCAAAAAAAGGTTCGATGCTTCTCGGTAGAGTTATGAAAAATTTAGGATATAAATTAGTTGATGACTCCAATGACCTTGCAGACATTGTTAGATCAATATATTTTGAAGATAAGGAAGACTTAATTAGTTTTTGTCAATCTGTTCAAAGTATGTCCCCTGTTGATAGTTTTGTTACTCCTATACCTAGTCCAATGGCTGGCTACGAGTGTGATATTATTATGGCTGCGGGGTGTTTTGTTCAAGGTAGCACGATGGAATTAAGTTGCGATAGTCCACTAAGAAAGCCATATGTTCTTTATATTCAGGGGGGTCTTACTTATGAACACGTGAAATTGGCTTTAAACGATTATTTATTAAAAAGAAATGTTTAAATTTTGTTTTTAAAAAAAATATTAAAATCTTATTATAAAAATATAAATAAAACAATCTAACTTGATTCTGAAAGGTTAGAAAAAAGGGGAACTCTGTGTCAAAAGTTTCACTTTTGGGTGAAGTTTGAAAAACTTCACTGTAAAAATTTTGTAAAAATTTTTACGCACAGAGTTCCATTTTAAATTAAATATAGTTTTAGGAAAATATTATAATAAAAACATAAACATAAGTTAAAATCAATAAGTTAAAATAATAAGTTAAAATCAATAAATTAAATAAGTTGATTTTAATATGAAGTATAAAAGTAAAAATATATTTATATAAAAAAACTCCCATTTTAAATGGGAGTTATCTTTTTATAAATTTGGGGTTTGTTCATCAGGGTGTTCAATTGACGGTTTATCAGTGCTTGAAGTATTAGGGTCTTGTGTATTTCCACCAGAACTTCCACCAGATGAATGACCACCACTCCTATCTATTGTATAAGTTGTAGGCTTAAACAATTCATGTTGCCTTATTGATTTTTCAACTTGTGGGTTTTTACTATCAAAAGAATAAACTCCACCAATTCCAGCAGAGAAATTTGTATCAAATAAATTATTTATGGAAGATCCAACTTTTGCATACAATGTAAGAGTATCTTTATCATTATTTACAGGTATATTGACTCCACCAAATGCAGACAATTCTGTTGTTGGGTTAGTAGGAACACCAGAAACTCCTGCTTCTCCACCAACAAAGCCAGAAACTTTTCTTTTATCTCCATTATTATCTTGGCTATTGATTTCAATATAATTATTTCTTTTATCTTCACTATTTAATTGACTTAAATTTGATAGATTAATATTTGGGTCATTTTTCATTGTTTCAATAATCTTTTTATATTCATCAATTGTTGGATTTTCAAGATCTAATTGACTTAAATTTGATAGATTAATATTTGGGTCATTTTTCATTGTTTCAATAATCTTTTTATATTCATCAATTGTTGGATTTTCAAGTTGTTCAACTTTTTCATTAGAAGTATTATTAGATAAGTCATTTTCTTTATTTTGATTATGTTGCTCAAATACAAAATAAGAACCAACACCAAGAGCAAAACATAGAACTCCAACTATAGCAGTTTTAACAAATTTTCTATTTACATTTTTTATTGTTCCATTAAAAGATAAATGGTCATGTCTAATTTCCATTGTATACATCTCCTTTTAAGATTTTTGTTGTATGTATTATAACTCTGCACTAAAAAAAAGTCAATGCTTACATTTATTATTGTTTATTTTGCACACCTATATTAATTTTTAGTAAGAAATAAGAAAATAGTATATATTTTATAAAATTACTTTAATTACAGTAAAATTATGAAAATTTCATAAATATTATATTTATATTTACTTTTTTTTGATTTTAAATTATAATAGTTTTACATTAAGTAAGGAGAATTTTACAATATGATAAGTCTTAAAAACAATGCATATCGTAGTCATATGTGTGGTAAATTGAGTGCAAAACACATAGGAGCAGAAGTAAAGGTCGCAGGGTGGGTAAATAATATTAGAAAAATGGGCGGATTAACATTTTTAACCCTTAGAGACCAGACAGGCATTGTTCAAGTTTTTATTGAAGATGAAAAATTGGTTGAAAATTTAACAAGAGAAAGCACCGTAACGATTGAAGGAATAGTTAGGTCTCGTGGAGAAAAAAACATTAATCAAGAGATGGCTACTGGAGAAATTGAAATTGTTGCTAGAAGTTTAACAATTCTAGGTTTATGTAGTGAGGTGTTACCTTTTGAAATATTAAAGGCTAGGGAACAAAATGAAAATACAAGATTAAAGTATAGATATTTAGACTTAAGAAATGAAAGAAATTTTTCAAATATTTATCTTAGGGCAGAATTGTTAAAATTTATTAGAGCACAAATGGAAGATTTAGAATTTCTAGAAATACAAACTCCAATTTTAACTTCTTCAAGCCCAGAAGGAGCAAGAGATTTTTTAGTTCCAAGTAGACTTAATCCAGGCTCTTTTTATGCTTTACCTCAAAGTCCACAGATTTTTAAACAATTATTAATGATTAGTGGCTTTACAAGATACTTTCAAATAGCACCATGTTTTAGAGATGAAGATGCAAGAGCAGATAGAAGTCCTGCTGACTTTTATCAAATTGACTTTGAAGGTAGTTTTTTGACACAAGAAGATATTTTAGAAGTTTTACAAACAGTCTTGTATAATACTTTAACTCATTTTACTAATTACGAAGTTGATAAACCGCCCTTTAGAAGAATTAAATTTAATGACGCTATGTTAACTTATGGCTCTGATAAACCTGATTTAAGAAATCCATTAGAATTGATTGAATTGACACAAGAATTTACTAACCATACTTTTTCTGTTTTTAAAGGCAAGAATATTTTTGCTTTAAAGGTAAAAGCAAATGATATGGGAAGAAGATTTTTTGATGCCGTTACTGATGCTGTAAAACTACAAGGTGCTGGGGGATTAGTTTATTTAAAATATGATGGAGAAGTTTTAAGTGGACCTGCATCAAAATATTTTGATGAAGGGGATTTTAAAAAATTAAAAGATAAAACTCAAATGGAAGCAGGGGATACGATTTTTATCATATCAGATGTAAATAGGTTAAAGGCAATGAAGTTAACAGGCTTTTTGAGAAATGAACTTGGCGAAAGACTTAATCTTATTCAAAAAAATACTTTCAAGCCATGCTTTATTGTTGATTTTCCTTTCTACGAAGAAGGGGATAATGGTCAAGTTGAATTTTCTCATAATCCATTCTCTATGCCACAAGGAGGTATGGACTCATTAAAAAATAAAAATCCTTTTGACATTTTTGCTTATCAATATGACTTAGTTTTAAATGGTGTTGAACTTGCTAGCGGTGCAGTTAGAAACCATAGTAGAGAAATTATGGTAGAGGCTTTTCGTCTTGCTGGGTATTCAAAGGAAGTTGTTGAAAATAAATTTCCAGCACTATTTAATGCTTTTAAGTATGGGGCACCACCACATGCTGGGGCTGCTATTGGATTTGATAGATTGCTTATGTTTTTGTGTAATGAAGAAAGCATTAAGGAAGTCATTGCTTTCCCAATGAACAAATCTGCTCAAGATCCACTTATGGGGGCTCCAAGTATTGTAAGCGAACAGCAATTAAAAGATGTTCACATTAAATTAGATTTATAAATTTAGATTTATAAATAAACGCTGTAAAAAAATTGTTAGCAGTTTTTAATTAATAATAAAAAAGATAGTGGACTCGATGTTGTTTGATTAAAACGGACAACAAATAAAAAAGAGAGAACATGTTAGATTTTGTAGTCTAATATGTTCTTTTTCTTGTATAATCTTTAAAAGGAGGATTTATGTATCAAGGCAAAAGAAAAAACAAAAGATGGACTA
>CASFQL010000011.1 GCA_949296965.1 uncultured Christensenella sp.
ATTTTTTCATCTTTTGAATAAGTTACGTTTGCATTGATCCACAAAAACAAACTCTCCAAATAATAGTCAGAGTTTTCATCTTTTTGTTTGTGTTTTAAATCTATTAAAATCTTTTCATGCAAAAACTCTTTTGTCAAAAAAAGCTGAGTAAGAACTCCAAAGTTTTTGTATTTTTCTACATCGTCTAAATTATTTAAACTTTCCATATTATCTCCATTATAAATAATTTAACATATAAAAAATATAAACCAAAATGTTCTCAATAAAACTATACAATAAAATTTTTCTATTATGTATTCTTCAAATAAGATATTGTTGCAAACCTGTCAAGCGACCACGCACGCCTCTTGGTTCGGTCGTAGCCACAAAACGTGGGTTCGGTCAAATGACAATTTGACAGGAGCCGACAGGCTCCAATCACACCGCGACGACTTTGGCGGGGCAAAATATTTTCATAGAGGAATAAGTAAATACGGAGCAATTAATATTCGAGGAAATTTCGTTAAGGATAAAGAATATAATGAAAACGACTACAACTATTTACCTTTAGATTTATATTATATTGATATAAATCAGAATTATAATAATAATATTGAATCTGATATTTGGTATAGATTAATTGATTATAATACACTTAAAGAAAATAAAGATATAAATGAAGAATGGTTAACTAAAATAAAACAATTACAAAAACTATTAACGGATAAACAGACTAAATATTCTTATGCTTTACCAGATAATATTTTAGATTTTAAAAATATGCACAACACACCACCATTAGATTACTATTGGAATCTTGTTAAATACTCAAGAGAAGATGAGTGTGTACATGTAGTTATAGAGATGGTGAGACAGGGTACATTAATGATAAATAGAATGAATAATAAAGAATGGAAAACCCCTTTTGAAGGAGAATATCAAATAGAAAAATTAAAAGATTTGTATTACGCAACTGTTCAAACATTATTTTGCACCTTTAACAAAAATTTTTAAAAAATGAGATTCTGGCGTGTGCTTGTCTTGAACAAGAGTCAATCTTTTTTGTTCACGCAAAAAGTCATCTTTAAATTTTGTGCTTCCACATAGTGTTATTACTTTATATTTCCCTACCATATGTTTCTCCTTTCTAAAATAAAAAAATATGTATAAAAATTACCAAAAATTATAATTATAAATCAAAATAATTTTAAGCTATATTTTTATATTTTTACTTTGTACAAAAAAAAGAAATCGTCATTTTAAAATAATGACTTCTTTTTATATGCTATAATTATAATTCTAGCTAAAATAATTCTGCACTTCATCATTTATTAAATCATTAAAATTTTTTAATAAATTATTAAACTTTTTAGGTAAAAAAGAATTTGCTTTATCTAAAATATAATTTGGAATTGTTTTATAATATGCTTCACTTATTGCTGAGCAAATAGTAGTAATTGTATCAGTATCACCACCAAAAGAAACAGCATTACGAATTGAATCTTCATAATTTTTTGAATTAAATAAACTTATTAAAGCAGGTCTTATAGTTTCTTTAGCATTTGAAGTATATTGATATTGTTTTCTATAAGAATCTATATCTTCATTTAAATCATAATTATAGGTAATTGTTATATATTTTTTTACTTCTTCTAAAGTGTAATTTTTCCTTAACAAATAAACACAAGTAGCAACTACTTCTGCTCCCAACATTCCTTCAAAAGTGTTATGAGTTGGTCTTATACCATTATAAACTAAAGATTTTATTTGCTCAATGTTATTTGCATACCAGCCTATTACACTAGCTCGCATTGCACCACCATTACCAGAACTTTCTCTAAATTTACTACATCCTTCATTTATCCAATCAACAAAACCTTGTCCATAAATTGTAGGATTCTTATCTGGAAATTCTTTATAAAATTCCTTTATAATATTTATCATATTTTTAGGAGTATGATTGTCACTTAATAACCATTTAATAGTTGCAAAAGATAAAATTGTATCGTCTGAAAATTTACTTCTTTCCGTAAACAATTCAAAATCTTTAACTTTCTTATTAAATTTCTCATTTTCATGAGTATATGAATTTCCAATTATATCACCAACATAAAATCCATTCATTTTAAACCCTCCTTTGATAACAAATTCACAATTTCATGATATCAAAAATAAATATAATTTGCAATAAATTTTAAAGCAAAATGTTAATTTTTAAGTGGAATTCGTTAATATGTTACATAATATTGTAGTTCTAATTTTTAAGTTAAAAAATATATAACATAAATTCATTTATATGACCTATATAACCACACATATGTATGTTAAATCTATTATATTTTTTATTTAATGAACTACGAAAAAAGCAATTTGTTTGATATGTATATAATTTGGCGGGAAGAGAGGGATTTGAACCCTCGCGCCGGTTGCCCGACCTACAGCCTTAGCAGGGCCGCCTCTTCAACCACTTGAGTATCTCCCCAAAAAAAATCAGTTGAAAATTTTAATTTCTACACTGTCGTTTAAAAACTCGCGAGGTTTTAGCCACAACAGGTGACTTTTTTGTCACGTCAATTATTTTAACATACTAATCAAAAACTGTCAATTATTTTAAAAAACCTTTTTAAAACTATTTAATTTTATGTGAGGACTTGATTAATAAATTAATATGCTTTTAGTCAAGTATATTTTTAGACAAGTTTAATTTTTTAGTAAAGCACAATTTTAAACAAATAACATTATTTTTCTAAAAAGAGTAGCAAATTTCGACAAAATGTTTTTTCATTTTTTCTTTTTGTGTTAAAATATAACGTCGTGGAGGAGACATGAAAAAGGTCTTTTTATTTTTACTTTGTTTTGTTTTTGCTTTTAGCATTTCCGGATGTGGAACGGATAGCACGCGTAATATAGATGCAAACGAAGGGCAAGTTCAAGAAGAACACCTTAATTCAGTGCAAGACGAGCCTAGTTTTGATGAGAATTTTCATGATTTGCCAAACGAAAACAAAAACGACACAAACAGTAGCAATAATCAAATCGCGAGTGGTGACGAAGCTGACAACGAACAAAAAGACGAAGGGTATGGTCTAGACGATCAAGATCAAGAAAATCAAGAAGAGAATTTGGAAGACACAGAGCTTGATCAAAATGGTTTTGATGAAAATGTAAATGATGACAATCAAAATGTTGTTGAACAAGAGGATGCTCTTGTAGGCAATTCTGACGGCAGTATTGGCAATGAAGAAGATAATAATCAAGTGGTTGATGATGAAGATAAAGGCAACCAAAAAGACGAAAACAATTCTTTAGATAACGGAGCACCCGACGAAAACTTTGAAGAAAATCAAAATAAAATTGACATAGAGACCTTTCAAAACGAAATAAAAGCTTTTTTTGAAATAGAATTAAATTTTGTTGGCGTAACAAAAATAGAAGAAGCAGAAATTGATTCGCAGGGATGTGCCGCCGTTTTAAATCTTGAAACAGAATACAGTGAGTTTTCAACAAATCTTCAAAAACAAATGGAAGAAAAATATTCTAACAATATTTTATTCATTTTTACGGATGCATCGTCTTTTTTGACTTTGTTAAAATTAAACGATGTCAATATAACGGTTTCACTTGTTTGTTCTACCCAAAAAACGTGCTCTTTAACAATCGTAATAAGTTAATATATTGGTCAAGAAAAAAAAACAAACATTTGTCTTTCGACAAAAATAGGTATAAGATTTAGATATGACGAAGAAATTGAAGATAGTGGTAACTATTTCTGCAGTGATGGCAATTTTGTGTTGTGTGATAGCAATAATATGTGTCATATTGTCAAAACCTAAGTCTACAGGTCTAAGCATAGCAGTTGACGAAATGTCGATGCAAGTTGACGAAGTAAAACCAATTACATACAAATGCTCTGACAGTGAAGCGACGATAACGTTTGTGATAGAAGATGAAGAAATAGTAACCTTGCAAGATGGGCTCATTTACGCAAAGCAAGCAGGATCAACGACTTTGCGAGCTACAGCAACCAAGGGGAATGATAGAGCTGTGACGACGACAAAGATAAGGGTTTTGGAAAATCCAAATTGCCCGATAACAGATCTACCTAGCAAAATAACTTTGTTTTTGTTAGACAAAGAAATAGACAAAGCAAGGGAAGATGGATATG
>CASFQL010000012.1 GCA_949296965.1 uncultured Christensenella sp.
ACAGAATTCATAGACAAAAGATTAAACTTGAAGTAACCGATGAAGTTGCTTTGTTTTTGCAGTCTAGTTCTAAAAAATGGCAAAGAAGTCAGAATGAATATAACTATCGCACAATTTCACTTGATACTGTGGTTTACTCTGTAGAAAGTGAAGATGTGACACTTGAAGAAACTATCCCTACACCTGAAGAAGATGAAGTTATGAATTGTAAGACTTGCAAACAAAAATTAAAGTTTTACAACATTGTTTGGAAAGTGGTCGGCAATCTAGATAAAGATAAATATGACTTAGTTTGGGACATTTTTGTTTTGGGAAAATCTCAAAAACAACTTTCTTGCGAAAAAGGAATAACTGAAAGTGCATTATCTCAATTGTTAAGCACCATTCGAGATGATTTGGTTTATCACTTTAATTGCGATAAAGAATTTACGCAAACAGATTATTATAAAGAGTATTTCAAAAGAGAAATGCAAGATGTGAAGAGAATAGCACAATCTTTGACACCAGAAGAAATTGGTGGATACATAATGAATGGAGTTTTAGGACTTACAAAATTGGCAACTCAAGTTTTCAAAAAATCCACAATTCTAAATAAAGATATTGAATATAAAGATAAATTTTCAAAAGCAAATAGAGTTGTAAAACAAACTATTGAACAACTCAACCCTGACAATAGCACTAACAAAACATTCACTATTCCAGATGACTTAATCAATAAAGAAAATATAGAAAGTATAATTAGAAACATAAATAAATTTTTTAAATAGAAAAACAGCTTTTAACTTGGGCTGTTTTTTTGTTGCCCTTTAAAATTTAAAAAACTAGGAGAATTTATGCAAATATTAAACAATGAAACAATGCTACGAATTAGAGATAAAAACTTGTTAGATAAATTACAAGAAATGTTTAACGAATCTAAATTCACATCTTACAATGCCTTTTTAAATAACTTATTAAGACAAGTTGTATTTAGAGAAAACAAAGAAGATGAAATTATAGATAAATTAGACAATATTGAAGATAAGACAAATGCGATTTATGAAAAGGTAAATAAATATGGCAGTTAAGGACAATGTGGTTTTTAAATGTTTTTACTATAAGCCTAAAGAGAAATACAATGCCATAACACAAGCCGACAAGATTAAAAAACGAGATTTTTTGAGTTGCAACTCTTTATATAACTATGTGAGTTATGTTGACACTGGTGCAAGCAATAAACTTCCAAAAGATTTTACTGAATATGTTGGAAATAACGAAAAATCTTGCGGTGCATTTAATCAAAATGGATTGCTAAATGATAAACAAAAGAAAGAATTAAAAGGAATGTTAAGAACAACACAAAGTTGTATTTGGGATTGCGTTATATCTTTTAGAGAAGATTTTGGAGAAAAATATTGTAGAGATTATGAGCAAGCCTTTAACTTTGTAAAGTCCGAACTTCCTAAATTTTTTACTCGTGCAGGATTAAATAGAGATAACATTATTTGGTATGCAGGACTGCACGAAAATACTGATAACAAACATATTCATATTTCATTTTTTGAGAAAGAACCCGAATATTATAAAAACGGCGGAAAACTAAGTTATCACAATGGCACCATACCAAAACAAGTTCTAATAGATAGTAAGCGAATTTTCGAGCAAAAATTAACCAATGCAACAGCAAAAATAGTTAAAGCAAGAAAAGACTTAATCGAAAGATATAACATTGATTTAAGCCCGTTTAAATTAACTAAAAAAGTAAAACAAATGATGTTGAATTTATATGACCAAATGCCAAAGTCTGGACGCATTTCCTATGATAGTGAAAATATGTTAGAACTTAAAAAGCAAGTGGATAATATAACCGAATTTTTGCTTTGTGGGAATAATCAAACTTACAAAAGTTATTGTGATTTTCAAGACAAACTTTGTGAACTTAATGAATGGCAAAGTGAACGAGATTATGCAATTTCAAACAAATATAATGAAGATATGTTTAGAAGACTTGGAAATAAAAATATTGAAATTGCCATGCAAATTGGAAGGCTTAGAGATAGGACTAGAAACCAAGAAGTATTTAATTCAAGGCAAAGATATTTTGAAAAGAAAATGCGAGCAAAACAATTAGATTATTTGCTTGATTGTTTGGAATATTACGCCAAAGTTGAAAAGCAAGAAATGGATAACTTCAAAGCTTACTGCGACCACCTTGAATATTTGAGAAAGAAAAGCGAATATGAAAATTCTAGACATTATGACTATGAAATGTAGTGCGTCAGATATATAGATTTTTAGATACAGGATAAACGGAGAAACATTTGAGCCTAGCAAATACACCTAAAAGCCTTGTATTTACAAGACTTTTTTAGTGTTACATTTGCTGACTCAAATCATTCTCCTATTTTTACGAGAAGTGGGATACCCACTTTCGTTTTTTATATATAGAAATATTAAATTTAGTTCAGAAAGGAGTGAAAAAAATAACTATAAAAGGAAAATTAAACTATGAATTTAAACAATACAAATCTAAATTTAAACAACTTAATACAATCGGAAGTTGACCGTATTTCAACTAAATATAATAAAGATTTTTTAGATTGCGAAGACCTAATTAAGATAACAGGTCTTGGTAGAGATAACGTTAGGAATTTACTCAGAAGCAAATCTTTTCCAACAACGAAAGTTGGAAAAAGACAAGTTGTAAGTGTGCTTAATTTTGTTACTTGGCTAACACTTAACAATAACCAAAGCGAGGTGCAAAATGACTAGAAAGAAAGTTCAAAAACGCACTCGTAGAGCAAATGGTGAAGGAAGTATTTTTCAAAGAAAAGATGGGCTATGGTGTGGATATATTACTGTTGGCTTTGAAGAAAATGGCGGACAAAAAAAGAAATATGTTTATGGGAAAAGCAAAGCTGATGTGTCTGCCAAACTGACCGAAATAAGTGGAAGAATTAAAAACACAGCATATCAAGAAATTGAGAACAAAAGACTTGGTGAACTTATGAGTGAATGGTTGCTTGTGTTCAAAAAGTCGTCAGTCACATCAAGAACTTTTGAAGGCATTTTTAGAAACTACAAATTACACATTGAACCCATTGTTGGAAATATGAAAATCTATGAACTAGATACAATGACAATTCAAAAAGTTGTAAATAGAATGTTGGAGAAAGGATATTCAGTTGCAGTTGCAAAAAAGATAAAATTTATCTTTAATCAGTTTTGCGAATATGCGATTGATAGCAAATGGATTTTAGTTAATCCAACACATAAAATAAAGATTAGAGCAAGAGATAAAAGTAATTACGAAAAGAGAAATCAATATAAGGCAATTCCACCAGAAGAAAGGGATAGATTTTTAAATGCACTAGAAAAAGACCCAGCAAACTTTATTAAACCTATGTGTTATTTGATGATGTTCGCTGGACTTCGTAGTGGCGAAACTATTGCTCTTGAATGGAAACATATTGACTTTGCTAAAAGAATTATTAAAGTCGAACAAGCCGAAACGCAAGATACAAAATTTGATAATAAGGGAAATATTGTAAAACGCACAACTATAGTAAGTGACACCAAAACTGCTTGTTCTGTGAGAGAAGTTCCAATGACTGACATAGTTTATAACGAACTTATTGCATGGAAAGAAAAACAACACAAACATTCCATTGATGTGGGAATAGATTTAACAAATCCTAATGTTTATGTGTTTGCAAATGATGATGGCTCTATTCGCACATATTCAGGTTGTAGAGTGATATTTAATAGATTTATTAGGCGAAACCATTTGGAAGATTTAAACATACATTTTCACGAACTTAGACACACTTTTTCAAATATGTTGTTTGAACTTAATGAAAATCCAAAAGTTATTCAACAACTTTTAGGTCATAAAGACGTGAAAACTACAATCACTGTCTATAACAATGTCAATAGTGATTATGTAAAAGAAAGCGCAAATCGTTTAAACGAGAAACTAAATGAAAATGAAATTTTAAGAAAACAAAATAATCAAAATAAAGAAGAACAAGAAAAAAAGGAATCTAATCTAAGAAATTTGTCTGATGAAGATTTTGATTTAATGTTAGAAGAAATGTTAAAAGAACGAAAAGAAAGAAAACGCAAACGAGAAAAAGATTTTGAAATGTAAAATTTACTACACTAGTTTACACCTATTACACTAGTTTTATGGAGATTTAGAAAGAATTAGACCGAGAGTTTAAAAATTGAACTCTCGGTCTTTTTTTATGCAAATTTACTACACTTTTTGGAGCAGTTTACTACACCTATTGTATTTTTAGCCTAAAATTAAGCAAAACTTTTGCAAAAGAAAAAACCTTGAAAGTGCCTATTTTACTAGGGTTTCAAGGGTTTTTGATAATGGAGCTAATGACGGGACTTGAACCCGTGACCTCCGCCTTACCAAGGCGGTGCACTACCGACTGTGCTACATTAGCATAAGCAATTTTTATTAAATTTTTGAGTGTTTTTTGAAGTGCAAATTTGGACTATTTTAAAATTACCAAGGCGGTGCACTACCGACTGTGCTACATTAGCATATTCAGTTTTTGAGTTAAATTTTGTTGTTTTTTAAGTGGTAAAATTTGCTATTTTTTTTATCAAGGTGGTGTGCTAATTACTGTGCTACATTAGTAGGAATCAAATAAAGAAAGGCTTCGGGAAACTTTTAATTGTTTAATTTTTTTTATCTTGTTTTATTAAAACTGTTTGCCAAATTTGCAAAAATGAGCCAAAGGTTCAATGATTTTTTGTTTAACTTGATTTTATGTTTATTATTTACTAAAAATAAATTTAATTTACAAGGCAATAACTAAATATTTTTTTCATTAGTTAATTTTTATTTATAGTAAAAAATTAAAGTGAAAAAAGATAATCATTTATTAAGTTTATTATTTTTCAATTTTTCACATAAAAAAGTATAGATTAATTAATTGTTATTGTCAATATAAATTATAAATTTTTGGATTTTTAAGTTATGCTTTAATCTTATATTTTTATCATTGTAAACTATTATATTTTTTTTAAATAATTTTATTAAAAAAAGAAGTGATGCATTAGATTTTTAATGAAAAAATTATAAAATGGAATTAATTAATTTGATTATCTTAGTTAATCTAAGTTATTATTTGTTTAGATTTAACATTTAATCATTAAAAGAATTTTGTTATTTAATTAAATAAAGATCAGTAAAAACATTTAAATATTTTATATAAAAATGTTTTGTTAAGATTTAGTTAATTATTATAATTGAATACAAAAATATGATTTTGTTAAGATTTAGTTAAATTATTATAATTGAATACAGAAATATAGTTTTTTACTTCCTAGTAATTTTTTATAAAAAACTGCTCTAACATAATATTTCCTATCAAAACAAAAAAATATTACATTTTATAACAAATTAAAACCACCAAAAAAATAATAATTAAAATGCTTAAAAAACATAATTAAAATTTAAGAATTAAATAATAAATTTTATTGTAAAAAAGGATTTTAGGTTAAAAAGTTATATTAATTTTATAAAATATCAATACTAAATTAAGAAAATAATTATATTAAATTGATAGATTTTAAAAAAAATGATAAATTAATTATATAAAAAAATAAAAAGGGGATTTTATGAAGAAAAACAAACCTTTTAATAAACTATTTTTTTTGAGTTTTATATTATTTGCTTTTTTTGCATTTTTAGTTTTCCCAAATAATTCTAACATAGCACAGGCATCTGACGATATTCAATCTCAACAATACATAACTACTGAAAATTATTCACGATATGGACTTGACAAAACTTTATTTGATGTTTTGTTAAAAATGAAAAGGGTTTTGACATACAATTCAATAGAGTCAATGATTGAGTTAGATTTTTTTGATAATTTTGCATCGTATCAGCCTAGCGGAATACCGCAAACAGAAGAAAGATTAATGCTTGAAAGTGATTTAAATAATGGTCAACTTTATTTAACTTGTGGAGAGAATGCTAGGTATGATTTTTTAACTGATTATGCGAAAATAATAAGTTTGAACGGCCTAGAAAATTTTAGTTTAAGTAAATACACTAAACTAGATGCAAGTAATAATGAGATTTATTCATTTAACAAAAATTCTTTATCTTCTATGACGAACTTGCAAATACTTAATTTAAGTAATAATAATATCTATTCTTTTGATTTGTCTTCTACAAATCTAACTGGAAAATTATCTCAAATTGATTTAAGTAATAACGATATTGAATATGTTGATTTAACTTGTATGGCTATTAACGGAAGTGTTGATTTGTTTAATAACAATTTATCTAATATTGAAAGCATTGTTTGCTATAATAAATTATCTTTTATTGATTTAAGTTTCAACAATTTAACAAATTTATCAAAACAAACCCTTTCTTATTTGTGTGATAGCCCTTTGATGCTTGTTCAGGGGCTTAACAAAACTGCTTTCTTGGTTGGTGATGTTGTTTCAATCTATAAAGATACATACGCAAGTGATATTAGAGGTTCTATTTCGTATAATAACGAGGGTAGCGAGGAACAAAATAGTCAATTTTCTGGGAACATTTTTAGAACAACAAATACAAACTTTGTTGAAAATATTTATCTTGGAGCGGGTAAAACTGTCCTAAAATTTGAAGTGGTGGGGCTAGATAGTAAATATGAAGAACAATTATCTTTATTGACAAAGTCATATTATTTTCAGTTATCCTTACCATCACCAACTTACACAGCAACAGTAAATGGCAAGGTAGTTGATAACTTTAACCAAGAAGATGATATTTTATTAACATTCAACTATAACATTGATAGTAGAGTTTGTAACTATGATAATATTTTGCAAAATGCAAAAATTTATTGTGGAAAGGTTGGCGAAGAAAAACTAGGAAATACTTTTCTTGTTACAAGCAATGGAGTGAGTAATATTAGCGTTTATGTTGAGTTTGACGGAATAACGAGTCAGGTGGCGGAATATCAAATTAATAAAGTTAGTAATACTTGGCTTTTTTGGGGTGTCTTTATAGTTTTAGGTATAATAATAGTTATTTCCACAATTGTGTTTACCGTTAGATGGTATAGGGCGGGGGCTTATGTCGAGCCATTGACACCAAGAGAAATGAGTAGAGAAATGCAAAAAAAGAGAAATTATCGTGGCAGGCTCGATGGCTATGTAAATGATTATGTGAATTATGAAAAAGTTGATTTAAGTGATGATAATAATGGTGATGGACAAAATTTAACTGTTACATATGACGAGGAAGATTATACAAGTAGCAAAAACGACGAAGACAGGTATAGATATAGCAAAAAGTATGGATATAACTATACTTCAATGGTTCACCAAGATGATGAAAAAGATTATGAAGAAGAACAAGTTAGTGTGGAAGATAATAGCGGGCAATTCAGGTATTATGAGCAAACAGACGATGATGAAGAATGACTAAGTTTATTGTTTAAATTTTTTGACGAAATAAGTTTCGTAACATTTTATTGTTTTATAAAACTTATTATAAATTATGTGCTGTTGTAATTTTGTAAAAACAAAATAACAACTATTAAAATTTAACTAGGTTAAATTTTAATTCAAAAATTAACATTTTTGGCACAAAATTTGAATTCGTCGTCGTTAAGTAAAAATAAAAATAAATTTTCCTTTTTACCTTAACTTCCTAGAATATAAATTATGTGCTGTTGTAATTTTGTAAAAACAAAATAACAACTATTAAAATTTAACTAGGTTAAATTTCAATTCAAAAGTTAACACTTTTGGCACAAAATTTGAATTCGTCGTCGTTAAGTAAAAATAAAAATAAATTTTCCTTTTTACCTTAACTTCCTAGAATAAAAACTATAAAAATTTATTGTTTTTAATTAAAATTATATAGTTTAAAATTGCTTAATTAGAATTAATAAATTGGAATTAATTAGTTAAAATTATCTAGTTAAATTATCTACTTAAAATTGTCTAATAAAAATTATTTAACTAAATTTTTTGAGTAGATTTATTTAACTTAATCAATTTAAGATTAATTATTTATAATTGTTTAGGTAAAGTTTTTTATTTATTATTAAGAAAAGTTATTTTGTTTAAGTTTTAGTAAAACTATTTTATTAGATTATCAAAATGAAAAAATTATAAATTTAATTTAATATAAAATAAAAAAAATGGTTTTTTTAAATTTTTACACTATTAATTATATATATTATATCTTAATTACATTTGTCATATTAATTTATTTATAAAGTGGTGAGAATATGAAAAAAAATGAAACTAAAAAAGTTGTTGTGATAACGGGTGCTTCTAGCGGAATCGGACGAGCGGTCGCAAAATTTTTTGCACTAAAAAACTGCATTGTATATGGTTTAGCAAGAAGAACATTTGAAGAAGAAAACATTAGGTCGATTTCTTGTGATGTAACTAATAGTTCTCAGGTTGAACAGGTTTTGAATCAAATAGTTAGTGAAAGTGGTAGAATAGACCTTCTAATTAATAATGCAGGCTTTGGTATTTCTGGTTCGGTAGAAAATCAGAAGATGCAAGATGTTGAAAATTTATTTAAAGTTAATTTTTTTGGCGCTGTTAATGTAACTCAACACATCTTAAAAATTATGAGAAAACAAAAATTTGGTAAAATTATTAATACAAGTTCAGTCGCTGGCACAATTCCCATTCCTTTCCAGTCCTTTTATTCTGCGACTAAAGCAAGCCTTGATATTTGGGCTATGGCTCTTAGGTTAGAGGTAAAGCAATTTAATATTCAAGTTTGTAATGTTTTAGTTGGAGATACAAAAACCGCATTTACAAGTATTAGGCAAAAGGCAAGTGAAGATAAGGGAAGCGTTTATGAAGATATTGTTGAAAAATCTATTTCAAAAATGGAAAAAGATGAGCAAAATGGTAAAGACCCTATAACTGTTGCTCGGGTTATGTATAAATTGTTTAATAAGAAAAAGTTGCCACCTACAAAGACTGTTGGCTTTGAATATAAACTTATTATGTTTCTGCAAAAAATTTTACCTAGAAAGTTAATGCTTTTTGTTGTTAAAAAACTTTATATGTAAAAATAAATATTTATGACTTATATAATTATTGAATTTATAAAAAAAAAGATAAGATTAAAACCTTTTAAAATGATTAGTAGTTTAGTTTTTAATTTTATCTTTTTTTATTAATAAATTTTCTATATATTAAACATTATTAAGTTGATTCTAGTCTATTTCTTTATCAGTTTTTATCTCAGTAATAATAGGCTTGCCGTTTTTATCAAGTAATGGAGATAATCCACCGGCGTAGCCAGACATTCTGTAAATATAATTTACACACCTGTTTCTTTATCTACCCAAATTTCTATTACATCTACAACTCCTTGATTATATACTTTTTCAAATCTTCTATCTGATACAACATTTTTTCTCATTTCTTTTTCCTTTTTATCTTGTTTTATTTATTTTTACTAACATATGAAAAATTTTATTATTAATTTATCTAATATTTTTACGAAAAATTATTTTTTTGTGGACTATGTGCCAAAAGTTTTTACTTTTGGGTGAAGTTTTATGAAAATAAAACTTCACTGTAAAAATTTTAATAAGTTTAAAATTTTTACCGCACATAGTCCGTTAAAATAATATAGTTTGAGTAAAAATTATAACTTTTTTAGTAATATGATTTTTGTTTTTTATAGGTCAAACAATAAACAATATTTAATAAAATTAAATCAATTTTAAGTAATCACTATAATTGATATATTTATCAAAAGTTTTTACATTATCTATTTTTATAATTCTATTAGCAACTGTTTCGGTTAGTTCTTGGTCGCTTGAAGCAAATAGTAGAATTCCTTTAAAGTTAGACATTCCTTTGTTTAATGCTGTTATGCTTTCAAGGTCAAGGTGATTAGTAGGTTCATCAAGGATAATGGCATTGCCTTGTTCTAACATTATTTTAGAGAGCATACATCTAACTTTTTCACCACCACTTAAAACATTAGCAGGTTTTAGTGCTTCTTCACCAGAAAATAACATTCTACCTAGCCAACTTCTAAGAAAAGTTCCGTCTTTTTCTTTTGAAAATTGACCTAACCAATCTGTAAGGGAAAGGTTTGTATTAAACATATCGTTATATTCTTTTGGTAAATATGAATGTATTATTGTTTTACCCCAAGTTACGCTACCTGTATAGTCTTTATCCTTACCTGATATTATGTTAAACAGTGCTGAGATTGTGTTTACATTGTCGGACAAAAAGGCAATTTTATCATCTTTATTTACAACAAAACTAACATTTTCAAAAAAACCTTTTTTAGTTAAGTTTTTAACATTTAAGACATCGTTGCCTATTTGCCTTTCAAAACTAAAAGCGATGTATGGATATCTTCTTGAAGAAGGTTTTATATCTTCAATAGTTAATTTTTCAAGTTCTTTTTTTCTACTAGTTGCTTGTTTGCTTTTTGAAGCATTAGCAGAAAATCTTGCTATAAAATCTTGCAATTCTTTTGCTCTTGCTTCAGCTTTTTTATTTGCTTCTTTTTGCTGTCTTAAAATAAGTTGACTTGTTTCATACCAAAAGTCATAATTTCCAACATAAATTGAAATTTTCCCAAAATCGACATCACAAATATGAGTGCAAACTTTATTCAAAAAATGTCTATTGTGAGAAACGGTAATAACTGTATTTTCATAGTTTAATAAAAAGTTTTCAAGCCAAGCGATTGTTTTAATGTCAAGGTTATTAGTAGGCTCATCAAGTAATAATATATCAGGCGAGCCAAACAAAGCCTGAGCCAGTAAGACCTTAACTTTAAGTTTGCTATCAAGGTCTTTCATAGGTGTTGAAAAATATTTACTATCAATTCCAATTTCGGAGAGCAAACTCTCTGCGTTTCCTTCTGCTTCCCAGCCACCAAGGTCGGCAAATTCCTGTTCTAATTCGCCTGCTAATATACCATCTTCTGTTGAAAAATCTTCTTTTAAGTAAAGGGCATCTTTTTTATCCCATATTTCCATTAGTTTCTTATGACCTAGCAAAACTGTTCTTAAAACCGTTTCGTTATCAAAGGCATTTTGATTCTGTTGCAAAACTGAAATTCTTTCATTTTTACCAAGGACAATTTCTCCCTTAGTAGTTTCAAGTTCGCCTGATAATAATTTTAGGAATGTTGATTTACCGGCACCATTTGCACCAATGACACCATAACAATTACCTTTTGTAAATTTTAGGTTTACATCACTGAACAATTTTCTATTGCCAAAATTTAGAGAAACATCAATTACCTGTAACATTGTTCTTTCCTTTTAATGATAAATAATATATACACGAAATTATGTTTTTAGTCAAATTTTATTTTTGATAACAAAAGTTTTATCAATATTTTGATATTTATTGAGATTAAATTTTTTGTTAAATTATATTTTTAATTAATTTATACTTTTCGTTAATTTATAACTGCTAAATATTTTAATTATGAAATTTTTAATAAAAAAGGGAACAAATAGTTCCCAATTTGTTAAAATGTTAATTAAATTTTTTTAAGATTTCGCCAACTTTTGACATTTCAACTTTTCCAGCATAATTTTGTTTAAAGTATTTCATAATATTTCCAATAGACTTATCTGTCTGACTAGAAATGATGTTGTAAATTTCTTCTTCACTAAGCATTTTTGGAAGATAAACTGACAAAATCTCTTTTTGTTTCTCAACTAGACTTGCTTGTTCGTTATTTCCAGCATTTTTATAACTTTGACATTCATCAGTAAGTTCTTTTATTGTCTTTTGAATAATCTGAATGACATCAGCGTCAGTCAATTCTTCTTCTTTTTCTCTTTTTTTAACGGTTTCTAACATTGCCTTAGTCATTACCACAGAATAAATTGCTCTTGCGTTCTGGTCCTTATTTTTTAGTGCATTAATATTTGCTTTTTTTATTTCATCTAAAATCATTCTATTTACTCCCCTAAAAGTTTTCTTATATTGTAATATTAAAACTAAAAAAAATCAAACGAATTTGTTTTTTAAAAAAGTATTATTTAATATATTTGACTAAAAATTAAAAACAAATTAAAATTTAATTAATTATATGGGTAAACTAAAAGAGAGGTTAATTATGAAAAAATTAAGAATTTATTTAATTTTTGTTTTTATGGTGTTTCTCTTTCCTTTTAGTTTAGTTGGTTGCGGTGAAGCGACTTTTGAAAATACGCCTTGGAAAAGTTCAACTCTTTCTATTTCTGATGCTTTAACAAAGGTAAAGAACAATAGAGAGTATATGGATAGTAGTTTGTTGAATGTTATATATAACACAAATATTACTTATAAGTTTTACCGCACTTCTGACGAACTTTTTCAAAATAAAACAATTAACGAAAATATTTTAACTACTCTCAATTATTCATCTAGCAATAATGGTAAAGCAAGGGTTGAAAAAAAGAGAAGTGAAAACAACACTCAAACAGACTACAAAAATGAATTCTATGATATGAAAGATGGTAAAAAATATTCTACTCAGACAAAAACTGTTTCAGAACAAACAACAACTATTTATAGAGAAGAAAATTTTATTACGAGTAACGCCTTTATAAACCTACTTAACAATGTTATCTATGATATAAAAGAAGATGAAATGATTGTTGTTGAAGAAAAAACTTTTGATAATGTAGATTATTACAAATTTACCTCAAATGCGAAATCTTCAACAACAGGTTTAGAGTTAATAAATAGTAATTTTACAGAAAATATAGATTTACAAAACAGTCCAACATTATTTCAAATTTATGACAAATCAACTGATTACATAATAAGTTTTACTTGTGAATATGGATTTAATAAAAGTAACTATTTAGTTTACTCGGCAATTAATTATACAATGCAACACGCAAATAATAATATTACAGGAATGTTTGAAAATGCCTTGCAAGTTAGTGTCGTAACTAGACTTGATAGTTTTGGTAAAGATGTTGAGGAAGTTCAAATAGAAGATAAAGGCTTGTATACTGCTTGCACATTTGTAAGTGATATGTCACAGGATAAAACTTATGTTGCTTATAGAAATAGCAATGAAGATATTTATGAAAAGACAACTGTTCAAAGGGAAGGTGATAACTTTTTAATAAAGGTTGAAAATTATAAAGTTAATCAAATAGACCAATCTAAGCCTACAAAATATTACTATATTGTAAAGGAACAAAATACATATAATATATATCTAATAAATTTAGAAGATTACACATATTCTTTAACTAATGAGTATTCGCCCTCATTTTTGTATATTGATTATTCATTGAGTTATAATTCACAAGCCGTAACTAGTAATGAAAATGAATATCAATTTGGTTTAGCAGAAAATTATTATACAGTAACCGTCCAAGATAGTGCAGTTTATATGATAAGAACAAGATACAATGATAATTTGTATATTGGAGAAAAGGGTAGTTACCAAGAACAAGATAAAATATTTGATATAACATTATTTGACTTAGTGTAGTATAAATAAAAATATTAACTTATAAATTAATTAATATTTCTATCTAAAAGTAAATGGTTGTTTGGTTACAATTAAAACTGAATGAAATAGTATTATATTAATTAAATATTACAATTATGTCGTTTCTCAATAATTTTGATTTGCAATTATGCAGATATTATGCAAATATTAAGACACACATATTTTAAAAATATTAAAATATTACACATACACAATTATTACAACTATGCTGGTATTACATTATGCTGATATTAAAATTATTTTGATTTGCAATTATGCAAATATTACACTTTATAACAAAAACTTCTAAGGAAATTTTAAACATTAAAAGGGGAAATAAAATGGAAAAAGAAAGAGCATTAGTTATTTTGGCTGGCGGGTTAGGAAGCCGTTTTGGTGGGCTTAAACAAGTTGAGCCTGTTGACGAGCAAAAGAATTTTATTATAGATTATTCTATCTATGATGCTTTAAAAGCTGGGTTTAATAAAATAATTTTCATTATTAAACAAGAAAACTATGATATTTTTAAAGAAAGTATTGGAAAGAGAATAGAAAAAAAAGTAAAAGTTGAATATGTTTTTCAAGGTATGAATGATTATGTCCCACAAGGAGTGGACTTTTCTTGTAGGGAAAAACCTTGGGGAACGGGGCACGCAGTGCTTGTTGCAAAAGATAAAATTGAGGGCGATTTTACAGTCATTAATGCAGATGATTTTTATGGGTTTGACGGATTTAGGGTTGCTTCAAAATTCTTTGATGATAATAAAGATGATAGTGTTTATGCGCTTGTTAGTTATAAAGTTGGAAATACATTAACAGAAAATGGTGCGGTAAAAAGGGGCGTAATTGAAGTTAAAGATGGATACTTTGTTTCAGTTGCCGAAAGTAGTATTGAAAGAGTAAATGGAGAAATATTTGCTACAAAACTTGGAACAACTTCTACAAGAAAACTTGATGAAGATTATCCTGTTAATATGAATTTGATTTGTTTTAGGAAAAATTATATTGATGTTTTAGAAAAAAGATTTAAAGAATTTGTAACTAATAAAAATACAAATATTGAAAAGGACGAGTTCTTGCTTTTAGATGAAGTAAGTTATGCTATAAAAAACAATAATGTAAAGATGAAAGTGCTTACAACAAGTGCAGTTTGGCACGGGTTTACATACAAAGAGGATAAAGAAAAAGTAGTTAATGCAATTAAATTACTAAAAGAAGAAAAGCAATATCCTAATAATTTGTGGGGTAGATAATGACAGAGTTTATCGAAAATATTTTTTCTTCTATCTTTGGTAATAATGTTGTTTTAGCAACTATTTTGATTGCTTTTGTTCCAATTATCGAGTTAAAAGGGGCAATACCTTTTTCAATGTCAACAGAAATTTGGGGAAGTTCGGCGCTTTCTCTTTGGGAAGCATTTGGTTGCGGGTTGCTTGGTAGTTGTCTTGTCGTCCCACTTTTAGCACTTATTTATGATCCACTTATAAGATGGCTTAAAAAGACAAAATTATTTGTTAATCTTGCAAGTAGATTTGAAGAAAAAGTTAATAAGAAAAAACAAAATATTGAAGATAAAACAAAAGAAGAAAAAAGTGAAAGAAGTAAATTTTTAAAAAGATTTTTTGGCGTTTTTATTTTTGTTGCAATTCCTTTGCCTTTTACAGGAGTTTGGACAGGCACTTGTATTGCCGTGGCTCTTGGACTTGGTTTTTGGCGTTCGTGCTTAGCAGTTATTTCAGGCAATGTTGTTGCTGGAATAATTATTACTTTAATCACAATGTTTTTTGGAGATGCAACTCTTATTTTCTTCTATATTTTAATTGGAATAATTTTAGCATTTTTATTATTTGTATTAGTAAAATATTTGGTAACTAGAAAAAGGAAAAATAGTGTTACTACTACACTAAATAATGTTGAAGATAATTGTATTCAAAATAAAGAAGAAAATACATAGATTAAAGTTTTTGTAAAATATTTAATTTAGTAAATATGGACTTATTTAAAAAGAATACTTTTATTTAATTGTTTTAAAAAAAACACATCTTCTTATAAATTTTAGATTAAATACCTTAACTTTTTTATAAAATATATTTCTTAACTTTATTAACAAATATATTTAGTTATTAACATTTTTTGCAACAATGTTGACAAGTTATCTTTATGATTTTTGTATTATTTTTATTTTAGTATAAAAAGAGAGTTTTTAAAAGCATTAAAACTCTTTTTATTTAATAAAACATTAATTAAATTTAAAAATAAGTTAACCAATTTAATTGATTATCTATTCTAGTTTTGATAAAATAAATTGTGCAAAAAAGGGATAAATCTTATTATGTGTTTGTATTGTTTTAAACTCGTTTGGTCTTCGTCGTGGCAGTGCTGTTGACAACGGTAGTTTTGCTGGTCCTTTCGGTTTAACTGTTGGTAACACCTTCATTACGACTAATGTTTATGTCGGGTTTCGCCTTTTCCTTACTTAGCAATTAAAATTTAATTGTATTAAAGATTTGTTCCTTAGCGTGTCTAAAAATTTATCGTTTGCCGTCGGTTTAGTAAATAATTGAAAGACCGACAGATATTGTAAGGGAAGATAATTTGCTATGAAAAAAAGGATTAATCCAAACTTTTGTTTGAATTAATTTTTTTATTTTTGTTATTAAAAATTTTTTAAAGTAGTTTTTGTTTGGGGTTTAAGTCTTTTCAATGTTTTAATAAAAATATAAATTTAATATTTATAAAAATACAAATTAAAATAAAAATGTTTTTAAAACTTTATTTTAACTATCTAATTCTGTTTAATATTTTTATTTTTACATTATATTAGTTTTAGTTTATCTTATATTTTTGTAAATTAAATAAAAAAAGTATTGATTTTAAATTGATTTTTTAGTATTATATGTAAGGTAAAAAGGGTTTGCCCTTTTTATTTTATGTAAAGGGGAGTTTGTATGAAAATAACCATTCTAGGAACAGGTTGCATTTGGACTAAAAGGGCTTGTGCAAGTTATTTGATTGATGATGATATTATTGTAGATGTTGGTTCTGGCACTCTTAAACAACTTTTTAAGTCATCAAATAGACTTCTTCACCACGAGAAAATAGAGAAATTAAAGTTGTTTCTTATAACCCATTACCACTTAGACCATTATTTTGATATTGTCTATTTTATGTGGAAGATTGCAAGTAACAATAACCCAGATACAAAGGCTACTATTATTTGTCCACCTGATGGAAAAGAAAAAATTATGCAATTATGTAAACTTGGTATGAGTGAAAGTTCATTTAATAAACTTGATTTTGATAAATATATTACATTTGTTGATGCTTCAAAAATGACTTCTTTTAGATATGGTAAATACACCATTACTTCTAAAAAAATGGACCACGGCGACATTGATTGCTATGGTTATATGTTTAAAGAAGATGGTGGGAAAGTTGTTTCTTTTTCAGGGGATACAACAATGTGTGATAGTGTTAACTATATGCTTAATAATAGCGATATACTATTTCTTGATATGGCAGGAACAGATGTTTCGACAAAACATTATAATATTATTGATGGAATTGACTTGATGAAAGCATACAAAGGCAAGTGTTGTATAGTCCCTTGTCATTTAACAAGTCAGGCGGTTGACTATTGTCATGGTAGAATAGAAGCCCCAAAAGACTTGATGATTATTGATAGTAATAGTAAGATACCATATGATTCTACTTTAACTAAAAAAGATATAAAAAATGAGAAACTAAATACAAAAATAAGTGTTGGTAAATTTGATATCATTAAAGGTTCAATGATTAATTTAGTTTTGTCTTCAACAAAAAGAGAAAGTTCAAAATATAAAATGCCAATTTATTATTTTGATGTTTGTTTGCCAAATAATGAAATAATAGGGAATGTAACTTATAGGGTTCTTCCAAAAAACATTGACGGGCATGAAGATAATCTCACAATGACCTTTAAACAGGGTTACGATTTAAAGTCTGTTAATTATGAGTGTTGCACTCTTATAAAAAATGTAGCAAAATATCACGGGGCAAAGTGTCTTTATTTGACTTGTGAACCAAGAGATTTTAATACTAGAAAGATTTATGAAAGTTTAGGCGCTTATCTTAAAGAGATTAAAACTTATACTTTTATTGAAAATAATGTTAGAAAAAATAAAGAAGAATGTGTTTGGATTTGGGAGTTCTAATTATGGAAAATACAAAAGTAAGAAATATTGCAATTATAGCACATGTTGACCACGGTAAAACTAGTTTGGTAAACGAATTATTAAAGCAAGGTGGAGCATTTAGACAAAACCAAGAAGTCGGCGATAGAGTTATGGATTCTAATGATATTGAAAAAGAAAGGGGAATTACAATTTTAAGTAAAAATGCTTCTTTTATGTATAAAGATATTAAGGTTAATGTCGTTGATACGCCAGGACACGCAGACTTTGGGGGAGAAGTTGAAAGAGTTTTAAAAATGGTAGACGGGGCTTTATTAGTCGTTGATGCATACGAAGGTCCAATGCCACAAACAAGGTTTGTCCTTGAAAAAGCACTTGCTCTTAACCTCAAAATTATCGTTGTTATCAATAAAATTGATAGAAAAGATAGCAGAATTAACGAAGTGGTTGATGAAGTTTTAGAATTGCTTTTTGACTTAAATGCTAGCGAAGAACAACTTGATAGCCCTATTGTTTATGCTTCTGCTAGAAACGGGACAGCAACACTGTCGCCAAATGTCGAAGGTAAGGATATGGTTCCATTATTTGAAACTATTATCAATCATATCCCTTGTCCAAAGGGTGATGAAAATAAACCTTTTAATATGCTAGTAAGTTCTACCGAGCAAAATGACTTTTTAGGTAAACTTGCAGTTGGGAAAATAGAACAAGGCACGGTAAAGGTTAACGACAATTTAGTAATAACAAATTACCATGATGAAAATAAAAATATTGCTTTTAAAATTCAAAATATGTTTGAGTTTGTTGGCTTAAAAAGATTACCTATTTCTCAGGCAAAAGTGGGAGATATTGTTTGTATCGCTGGGGCAGATAATATAACTGTTGGAGATACTTTAAGTGATAAAGATAATGTCAATACTCTTCCTTTTGTAAAGATTAGCGAACCTAGCGTTGAAATGAGTTTTATGGTCAATAATAGTCCTTTTGCAGGTAAAGAAGGAAAATATTGCACTAGTAGACAATTAAGAGATAGGCTTATGAAAGAAGCGGTTAAAGATTTAAGTTTAAGAGTTTATGATACGGAAAATGCAGACACTTTTAGAGTTCTTGGTAGGGGCGAAATGCATCTTTCAATTCTTATGGAAAACCTAAGGAGAGATGGCTTTGAATTTCAGGTAAGTATGCCAAGAGTTTTGTATAAAGAAATTGATGGTAAAATTTTTGAACCTATTGAAAGAGTTGTAATTGATTTGCCAGATGATAAAACAGGTAATGTTATTAGCGTTCTTGGAGCAAGAAAGGGCGAACTTATTGGTATGCATAGCAACAACGGACGAACAAGGTTAGAATATTTAATTCCTGCAAGGGGACTATTTGGATATAAAAGTCAGTTTTTAACAGATACCAATGGTGAAGGGATAATGAGTAGTGTTTTTTATGACTACCAAGAATTTAAAGGTAATTTAACAAGAAGAAATTTTGGTGTTTTGGTTGCCTTTGAGACAGGCGAAGCAGTTCAATATGGCTTATTCTACTCACAACAACACGGAAAATTGTTTATAACTCCTGGCGAAAAAGTTTACGGTGGTATGATTGTTGGAACCAATCCAAGGACAGAAGATATAGTTGTTAATGTTTGTAAAACTAAGCATTTGACTAATACTAGGTCGAGTGCTAGTGATGATGCTTTAAGGCTTGAACCTATTCAAAAACCAAGTCTTGAACAATATCTTGATATGTTAGACGAAGATGAACTTTTAGAAATTACTCCTAAAAATATCCGTATGAGAAAGAAAACTCTTGACCATACAATTAGAGGAAGAGAAAATTTTAGAAGAAAAAATAGTTGATTTTTGATGACCTATTTTAATAAAAATTTTTTAAAGAGATAAAACAAATTAGTAGGTATAAAAATAGTAGAAAATAGGGAACTATGTGCGGTAAAAATTTTATAATTAAAATTTTTACAGTGAGATTTTAAAAAATCTCACACAAAAGTTCCACTTTTGGCACATAGTTCGTTTAAGAAGAATAGTTTTACTAGATATTATAAATTATGTGCTGTTGTAATTTTGTAAAAACAAAATAACAACTATTGAAATTTAACTTAGTTAAATTTCAATTCAAAAGTTAACACTTTTGGCACAAAATTTGAATTTGTCGTCGTTAAGTAAAAATGAAAATAAATTTTCCTTTTTACCTTAACTTCCTAGAATATAAATTATGTGTTGTTGTAATTTTTTATAAAATCACAATCTTTAAAATTTAAGCAAGTCAAATTTTAAATTCAAAAATTGACATTTTTGGCACAAAATTTGAATTTGTCGTCGTTAAGTAAAAATGAAAATAAATTTTCCTTTTTATCTTAACTTCCTAGAATATAAATTTTTTTAGTTTTTTAATTTTTAATTTAATAGGTCAAAAATTATTTAAAAGAAAAAAATTAAGAATATTGATATACAAAAAAAAGATTATATTTAACTATAATCTTTTTTTAATTAATTTTATTTATTATTTATTTCACTAACATTTTTATCTTTTTGTTTTCTAAATAATCGAACTATTGACCATTCCTTGTAAGGCAAATAAATCATTTCATATAATTGAATTATTAAAGTATAAACTAATATGGTTAAAAGCCCAACTAAATACCAAGTAAGAGGAGTGCCACTTAGTAGAGGAGCGTTCAAATACATATTGTTTGATTGATTAAGTGCAGTGTTCCCAAATTCAGCAAAAACAAGCATAAATGAAAGACCTATTATAAAAGAAGCCCAATTTTTAAATGTTGGTTTAAAGAAACCTAAGCATATGCTTGATATAAAATAGAAAAGCATTAAAGTGTGGTATAATAAACCCGTAAATGGATGTATGTTAAAAAAATTGTCAAAATATATAAGAAAGTCTGGGTAGAAAAAAGTTATAGCCCCACCAAAGAAACCCGCGAAGATAGCATACTGAAAAACTTTTGATTGTGGTTCAAAAAATAAAATAACAATTGGAAGAATAAACCCCATCATGCTACAAAATGTATCTGGTATAAAGTCTAAGAAGGTTCCATTCCTAGATTTTGAAACAACAATTCTATTAATAATAATTAAAATTAAAGAAATAATAGCCATTATTTTATAGAAAATGTTTAGTTTTTCTTTTGGAAAAAATTTTTTTAATAAAATAATTGAAAATATCATTATTATTGTTGATATTATCATAAATAAGATATGTTCTATGCAATAAGCATTCATATAAACTCCTTTAAATGTTTATATTATAGTAAAAATAAGACAAGCCTATATATTAAAATATTGGCGATTTATTTAATTTTAAAATGTTTATAAAAAAAGTCGAATGAATTATTGTTAGTTAATTATTCATTCGACTTTAAAATAATTAAAATACATAACTTTTATTTAAAAATGTTAAATTATATAGAAGTTAAAATAAATTAGTTTATAAATTTTATAATTCACTATCTAATAATTCTTTTTTCTTTTTCTCATACTCTTCTTGTGTAATAAAGTTTTTATCTAAAAGATTTTTTAATTTATTAAGTTTTTGTTCAATATCATCATTTTTTTCATTTGTTTCTTTTTGTTGAGGTTGCTCTACAAAAGAACCAAATCTATTATTAAATCTATTTAATCTTTGTTGTCTTTCATATTGGTCTTTTTCGAGAAGTTCAATGGCCTCAGGTGTTTCAAGGAATGTAGGGTCCTTAAAAATATAGGAATATAGAATGTAGAAAACACTAAATAGTCCCAAAGCATAATTTGAAATACAAAGAAGATAAAGAGGAATTAAACTATCCATAAGAGAAATTAATAAAACCGAAACACCGCTTAAAGCCCAAAGGATAGCAAGGATAAGTTCAGCAAAAGCATTAAATCTTTTTTCTTTAAAGCCCATAACTGCAATAATAATTTTCCAAATAGCAAAAACAAGAGCAAAGAAGAAAATGAAATATCTTAAATCAACATTTGAGTTTGTGTTTGCTAGACTGCTAAAACTATAAATTATAGCGGTAATAGCGACTAAAATTGTAAGACAAATATAGAAAATTCCATCAGCGCAGAGGTATTTTTTTTGACTTTTATAGTCTTTAAAAACTTTAATTTGAATTGAGCCTAAGAAAATACTTGCGATAAAAACGATAACGATTGAGCCTATAACAGAGGTGTTTAAGAAGTTACCTGTCATAAGTCCGATAATAACTAAAATGATAAAAGCAATAGAAATTATAATACTTGTTACAACAGAAGAAGTTTTTGTATCGCTTTTTAAAAATTTATTTTTTTCCATTATTAGTGTCTCCTAAAAATTAACGATGTGATAAGTTTAAGTAAGAAGTAAATTAATTCAAAAGCATTTAAGATTGTGTTAACAACATATAGTTGTCTCCAAGCGACGAACAAATTTTTGATTTTCTTTTCTTCCTCTTCATTAAGAAGGCCCATATTTAGAATAATTTCTTGTCCGTAACTTAAAGCCTTTCTTTCTAGTTTAAGAGAAATAAGAGAAATGATAAAAGGTATCAAAGTAAATAGCAAGCCAACCCCAGCAAAGATAATTGATATGACTCCAAAATTTTCGCCAATGACTAAGTCAACTATAATGCCTACAATTACGATAGGTAAAAAGAGAATTGGTAGCCAGTTAAAATATCTATTAAATGCAACTGTGCCTAACCCCTTTGCTCCTTCGCTATGAAGTCTTGCAAGCCCAATTAACTCGCATGCTTTTGCAAGTGCGGTAACTGTTGTCCTTCTTGCAACGAACCAAGAAAGCCTAATAGTCTTGGTTTTTCTCTTGTAGGTGTTACCAATAAATAAACTTGCAAAAAAGCCAACTTTTTTTACTTCAACATCTACAAGTCCTTGTTCGTCCAAAATTAGACGAGTGTAATCTACAATAGGTTTGTCAATCTCCAACTTTTTAAATGCGAACCATCTCGTTAATCTATTAGCATTCCATCTAATGAAAGATGCAATGATGAAGAAGATAAACATACATACTAGGATTACAATTAAAGCGATTGTGTAAAAATTCATATTATCCTCCAAAATTTTTATTAAGTATAGTATATAATAAATTTTCCCAATTTCAAAACGATTAGAACAATTTTTTTTAAATATGTTGATAATTAAACTATTTATTAGTCGTTCATAATTGATAGTATATACATATTTAATTATGAATTTGTATGCTAAAAATAAAAAAAATAATGCTTAATTTGTTTTTTTTTGTAATTTGATTGATTATAAGTTGTAAATTTGCTATACTTTCTATGCTGTTGTATTAAATGTATGGGAAACTTTAATGAATTATTAAAGATGGAGAAAAGTGTATGGAAAGTTCTAAAAATAATTTATTATGCTCGGTAATAATACCAATGTATAATGCAGAAAAGTTCATAGCAGATACTCTCAATTCTGTTTTGAATCAATCAGTAAAAGATATTGAAATATTATGTATTGATGATTGTTCATCGGATAATACTGTAAATATTGTTAAAGAATTTCAGTCGAAAGATAAGAGAATTATTTTAGTTGAGAATGAAAAAAACTTAAAAGTAAGTCAAACAAGGAATTTAGGTGTACAAACTGCAAAAAGTGATTGGATTGCACTTTTAGATTCTGATGATATGTGGGAAAGTAATTTTTTAGAAGAAGTAATTAAGAAAAAAAATGAAACAAATTCACAATTAATAAGTTCATCATGTAAATTTATTACTGATGATGGCACAAAATTATCAAAACAATTTATTGTGAAAGAAAAAATAACTTATAAGGATATATTAAAACAGAATTTGATATTATGTTCTTCTGTTTTTATAAAAAAAGAATTATTATTAAAATATCCATTTAAAGAAGATTCCTTACATGAAGATTATTTATGTTGGTTAACAATTTTAAAAGAAATAAAATTTTCTTATGCAGTCACAGAACCATTAATGATATATAGGTTAACAAAGGGATCTAAATCAAGGAATAAGCTTAAATCAATTAAAATGTCTTATTATACATATAGAAAACATGGTTTAAATATCCTAAAAAGTTTGTATTATACTTTTTGTAATGGTATAAATGGGTTGAAAAAATATAGAAATATGAGCAAAGGATAGTGGAATTTTTTATGGGAATAAAAACAATCTTAAAACAAGATAATAAATTTACACCTTTTATTTTTATTTTCATATTTTTTATTATTGGGATTCTATCTTTAATTTTTTCTTCTCTTAATGACATCTTCTTAATAATTTTATCTATTCTATTTTTTTTGGTTTGTTGTATATTTAACTACGAAAATTGTTTATGTTGTTTATTATTTATATTTAGTTATGCTATAATAGATTTTAAACAAAATGAAATAACATTATATAATTTGCTTTCAGCCATATTTATCGCTGTTGCTTCATTAAAATATTTTATCAGATTATTATTAAAAAAGGAAAAATTTTATAGATTACCTTTTATATTTACTATAATTTTAACGCTTTATGGACTCTATAATTTAGATATCTCGCAAATAATGTATTATTTTGCAGAAATTGTTTTAATAGTTTCTTTTTATTTAACATTTTGTAACGCAAAGGCTTTAAATATAAATAAGTTGTTCTTTTATTTCATTACTGGAATATTATCCGCAGCAGCAATAAGTATTTTATACTCAGTTTTTGCAGATAATATGGAAATATTTTTTGGACTAGAAAATAGATTTCAATCATTATATAGAAATCCAAATACATTACAAATTACTTCTAGTATTTCTCTTTCATTTTTAATTTATTTTTATTTTAAAAAAGAATTAAATACTTGCTTATTCTTTTTACTATCTTTTATATTTATAATTCTTGGGTTCTTAACCCAATCGAAAGCTTTTTTAGTATGTTTATTTTTATTAATGATTGTTTATTTTATTTTAGAGTTTAGATCTAATAAAAAATTGGCATTTATTATACTTCTAGGATTTTCAGCATGTTTTTTTATATTTGTGATTTGTTTTAAAGAGAAAATTCAAGACTATTTAGATAGATTTATGTTATCTAATTATGATAATATTTTAGATAAAATTTTAACTGGAAGATACTCATTATGGAAAAACTATTTAGATCTTTGGGCAAAGAATATTTTTACTATTTTATTTGGATATGGTGTAACATGTAAACAACCATTAGAATTAGGTGCACATAGTGGTTATGTAGATACATTATACACTTATGGTTTAATCGGTTGCTCTATAATACTGTTATTAATAATAAGTTTTATTACACAAGTTAAATATAAAAAAGATCGTTTTTCTTTTTTAAATTTAATACCATTACTAATTTTTTTGATTTTGTCATTAGAGGAGTATTTATTTTCATCATGTAGATTAATATTTTTATTGGTGACAATTATCGTATTTGATAAAAGAAAAAAAAATAATAACATAATAATAGAAGATATGGGGGATTAAATGAATACGATTAGTATAATAGTGCCTGTTTATAAGGTAGAAAAGTATTTAGATAGATGTGCTGAGAGTATAGTTAATCAAACATACAAAAATTTAGAAATTATTTTAGTTGACGATGGTTCCCCTGATAATTGTCCACAAATGTGTGATGATTGGGCAAAAAAAGATAATAGGATAAAGGTTATCCATAAAGAAAATGGTGGGGTATCTAGTGCTAGAAATGTAGGAATTGATAATGCAACGGGCAAATATATTCAATTTGTTGATAGTGATGATTATTTAGAATTAAATGCCTGTGAAGTTCTATTAAATAATATGAAAGAAACGAATGCAGATTTAGTTGTTGGCGATATAAATAGAATTGGTTTTACTTATAAGCATGACCTAATTAATCCGTTTATTTCTTCAAATCAATTTTTTATTTTTAAGGAATTAATGAGAGGTTATTTATTTGCCCATTCATGTAACAAATTATATAGAACTAAACTTATAAATAAAAAATTTTTGATAGACAGAAAATATTATGAAGATTTTTTGTTTAATTGCGAATACTTATTTCAATGTAAACTAGTTTCATATATAAATAAAATAGTTTATAATTATATCGCAATAAGCGATTCAGCAGTTCATATTTTTTCCGAAGCAAGATTTAATGATACTTGTAAGGCAATAGATTATATTGACAATATTTTAAAAAGTAGATATGGTAATGATAAATATTTTGAAAACATTGAAATAGGTTTTTTAGCCAGTTCATTTATTAATTTGGTAAGAACAAAAGTGTTATCTGTTTCAGATAAAAGAAAAAAATTAAAAAGTTACACTCAAAACAAAAATTTTATAAGAATTTACAAATTAAAAAAAGACTTTAAAAGAACAATTTACTTTTTTATGCTAAAATATAATTTTGTGAGATTATTATCAGTAATTTTAAAATTAAAAGGGGTTTAACTAAATGAAAACAGAACAATATTTCCCAGAACTAATTTTGGAAGATAAGCAAATAAATAAATTACATAATACTTTATTAGATATGATTGTAGATATTGATTATGTTTGCAGAAAGTATAACATTAATTATAGTTTGGCTGGGGGAACTTGTTTGGGTGCTGTTAGGCACAAAGGCTTTATCCCTTGGGATGATGATGTTGATATCTTAATTTTTAAAGAAGACAAAAATAGGTTGTATGAATGTATATTAAAAGAATTTCCAGAAAAATATGAAATAGCAGATTTTAAAGTTAATGGTGCTTTAAATTCGGTTGATAAAATAATATTAAAAGGAACTAAAAATGTTGAATTAATGAAAGAAAATTGGCCAATTAATAATGGTATATTTATAGATATTTTTACATGGGATAATACCTGCAAATCAAAAATAAGAAGAAATTTAAAAGCTAAATTGATAAGATTTTTTTATTTGCTATTTTTTGTTAATATGAATGGGAAGTATCCACCTAAATATATGATTAAAAGATCAAAGTCAGTAAAAAAATTAAAGAGGCAATTTATACTATGTAGTTTTGTAAATTTTTTTATTTGGTATTTTAGTCCTAAATTTTTTTTAAAAGTAGTAAATTGGATCAGTTTAGTAAGAAAACAAACTGATTTGGTTTGCGTTCCTCAAAGCGCTTATGGATATAACAAAGAAGTTTTTAAAAAAAGTGATTTATTAGAAACTATTGATGCTGATTTTGAAGGACATAAGTTTAAAATTTATAAGAATTACGATATGTATTTAACTAATCTTTATGGTGATTATATGCAACTTCCACCAGAAGATAAAAGACATAGGCATTTAGCATTAGAATTAAAATTTAGAGAAGGAGAAAACAAATGAAAAATATTGCTCTTATAACCGCTGGTGGTGTGGGGTCTAGGGCTAACCAATTTATACCAAAGCAGTTCTTAACTATCAACGATAAGCCTGTTATTATTTACACATTGGAAAAATTTCAACAACATGAAGATATCAGTGATATTGTTGTAGTTTGTCTTGCCGGTTGGGAAGAATATTTAAAAGCCAATGCAAAACAATTTGGTATTTCAAAACTTAGAGGAGTTGTTAACGGAGGACAAAGTGGAATTGAATCAATTCAAAATGGGTTGAAATTTATTAGAGAATTTGCGGATTTAGATGATGTGATTTTGGTTCACGATGGTAATAGGCCCGGGGTAAGTGTTGAAACAATTTCTGATTGTATTCTACAAACACAGGAGCAGGGAGTTTCTATCACTGCTATTAATATCAATGAGGCTGTTTTTACTACCGAAAATGATAAGAATGAGCCAGAACTTCTTAATAGAGATTTGTTAATTAGAACTCAAACTCCACACGGTATTGTGCTTGATAAGTTAATTGATTTGTTTAAGTTGGCTAGTGAGAAAAATATTACTCAAACTGTTGCTATTTGCACTTTACTTGTTGAACTTAATCAACCTATTTATTTTTGTAAGGGTTCTGCTAAGAATTTTAAAATAACAACTGCGGAAGATATTGATTTGTTTAAAGGAATGATTTTGGTAGATGGTAAAAAATAATCTTTATTTATGTAAAAATTATATCGATGAAATTAATAGTTTCGCTCAAAGCAACGATTTATCTTTTTTTCAAAATAAAACAGTTTGTATTAGTGGGGCAACGGGGCTAATTATGTCTTTTTTCATTGATGTATTGTTGTCTAGTAATATTAATTGTAAAATTATTGCGTTAGTAAGAGATAAATCTAAGGCTTTATGTCGTTTTTCTCGTTTTGCTGATAATAAGAATTTGGTCTTTGTTGAACAAAACTTGCTTGATGAAATTAATGTAAATGGTAGCGTTGACTTTGTTATACATGCTGCTAGCAATTCTGATCAAAAAAACTACGCCACTTATCCAATTGAAACTATGCATACTAACTATATGGGTATTAATAATTTGTTGAAATTTGCGGTGAATAAAAATGTTAAAAGGTTTTTATTTACTTCTTCTTCCGAAGTTTATGGTGATGTCGTTGGTGAGATTGAAGAAACTAATAATGGTAATGTCAATTGTTTGAGTCTGCGCTCTTGTTATAACGAAAGTAAAAGGGCTTCTGAAACTTTGGGAATTTGTTATGCTGAAAAATATAATATTGATTTCATTATTGCTAGAATATCTAGGGTCTATGGTCCTACTATGAAATTGCAAGATAGTAAGGCATTAAGTCAGTTTATGATGAATTCTTTAAATGGCGAAAATGTTAAAATAAAAAGTAGCGGGACTCAAAAATTGTCTTATGTTTATGTCGCTGACACTGTTAGTGCTATAATTTTATTGCTAAAATACGGCGAAAATAAAAATGCTTACAATATTGCTAATAATTATGATAGTTTAACATTAAAAGAAATCGCTCAAATTGTCGCTGATTTTTCTAATGTTAAAGTTAAGTTTATTGAAATGACACAAGTTGAAAAGAAGTCTTATTCCGAAGTTAAAAATGCTGTTTTATCTTCTAAAAAAATTGAGAAATTGGGATGGAACCCTAAAATCAATTTGAAAGATGGCATTTTTCATACAATGAATATTCTAAAAGAGTTGTGTTAGTTTAATTTGTTGATTTAGAGTGCGTTTGTATTAATTTTTAAATAAAAAATTTGTTTTTATTATTTCAATTATATATCTACTAATAAAAAAGGAACTATGTGCGGTAAAAATTTTGAATTTTCAAAATTTTTACGGTGAAGTTTTTAAACTTCACTCAAAAGTTTTACTTTTGGCACATAGTTCCCGTTTTTTTTAGTTGCAGTAGAAATAATTTATTTTTATCTATCTTCTTATTTTTATTTTAAATTGTCAAATTATTTTTAAAGTAAATTACTTAAAATATCTTTTCTTATAAAATACAATAAGCATTGTGATTGAAAAGATTAAACAAAAGATTATTATAATTGGATAAGTGATAGCATATTTTGTTTCTGGCATAATAATATTCATACCATACCAACTAACTATAAGTTGAAGTGGCAAAAATATTGCGTTAATTATTGTAAATATTTTCATTAAATTATTTTGCTTTATCTCAACTTGTGATTGATAACTATCTTTTAATTGAGTTAAAATTTCACGGAGGTATAGAATTTCATTATACAATTTAGGAATTCTTTTGCTTAAAATATCATAGTTAAAGATAACCTCTTGTTTTGAAAATAAATTTTTATGAGAAGAAAAAAAATCAATAATATTATTTAACTGTTCATAATGGTGTTTGTATTTTATTAAACTTTTTCTATAATATGAAATTTTGGAAGTGCAAGTTTCAATCCCTTTTTGAGTGCTTAATTTTTCTTCTAGTTTATCAAGTTCATTTTCTACTGTCTCTAATTTTGTATAATCATTTTCTGTTAAATTGGCAATTAAGTTAATTAATATCTCAGCATGGTTTAATTCCTTATCCGCAACAGAGTTTAAAATAAGATTTCTTAATAGTTCTTTATTTGAAGAAACATAGATTGAATATGTTTTAAAATCAGTATATAATCCAAATTTTTCTGTTTTTGTATTATTTTTGCCTTGCTCGTTAAAATCAAAATGAAAAGTTAAAACATATGAATTTTCAAAAGTTTCAATTTTGTTAGAATTAATATATTTTAGACTATCAATAATTTCTTTATCTTTTTTTACATCAAAATAATCATTTAACTGAGCCCTTGAAATAATTAGAATTTTATTAGTAATATTTTTTATTACTTTATCCATAGAATTAACAACTTCTATTTTCATATTTTTTTTCCTCATTTATTTTATATTATAAAAAAGAAACTTAAATAGTCAATCTTTTAAATTAATCTTATTATTTTGTTTATTAGATTAATTTTTTTTAATAAATAAAAGTCTAAGATTTAATCTGAAAGAATAAAAATTGACAAATAAATTTAAAAATATTATCACTTAATGAAGGAAAGAGATTATATGAATGATAAATGTAAAGAAATTTTAAAAAGAGTAAAGGCTCCAACATTTAGTGAACTGTTATCTAATCATATCGAAAAAGGATATCAGGCTTATGATGGAAATAGTCATAATACGCTAGATACAGACTTAAATACTTTTGAAGAATTTTGTAAAAGACTTTATACAGATTGGTATAATGAGTTTCTTAATTATAAATTTTTAAATGAGGAAACGCAAAAGAAAGTAAATGAGATAAAGCAAAGTGAACAGTTTAATCCAAAGTTTATTGAAAAAAGCAATAGGAAATTTCCTTTTTATAACTTTATGTTAGAAATTGAGAAAGATAATCTTTTGGCTCCATTAATTCCTTATCAAACTCAGGGTGGGGCTCTTATAGATAGGGATGGGAACCCTAATGAAGCATTTTTGCATATCTACGGGTTCAAATTAAAAGGACAAAACCATGATAAGATAGATGCTAGACTTTATCTAAATTTAAAGGGTAAGAATATACCAAGTTTTTGTATGAAAGTTTATGAAGAGTGCAGAAAACAATCTTTGCCTTTTTATTTTAAATTTGGGGTTTGTGATAGTAGAAATGACCAGTTTTTATTCTATGTTTCTTATGACAAATTATCAACTTTTTATGAAATAATTAATAAAATAAAAGCAGAAAATCCTAAATTGTTTGAAGGGGCAAAGAATGTTAGCCCTAATATGGGAGTTATAGATGGCTACATAGGGTTTGGAGATGAACCAGCAGTAAGAGATAGTAGCGGACATACTTTTAGTTATAATTCATTAAGAAATAGAGCAATTAATGATATTAGAGAAGAATTAATGAAACAAGTTTTTACTCCTAAAACAAGCAATTTCTTATTAGGTAATAAAAAAATAAATTTCCAAGAAACTTGTAATTTCTATGTAGATAGATTTATAAACGAGAATGTAGATTTGTCAAAACTAGACGAAGAAGATAGGAAGTTTGCAATTGAAAATATACGACATAAAGCATATAATCAAATTGTGGATTGGGTTTTAACGGGAGAAAAAGTTTCTGATATTACCCCATCTTCGTTATTAAAATTAAATACTGTTCCATTTTCTCGTTTTAATTGCGAAAAAGTATTTGAAAATTTTATTAGTAGTTTTGATGCAAGTTACAAAAATGAAATTACTTTAAGAGGAAAACTTGCAGAATTGGCATTTTTTCATGCCCCTTTACTAGAAAATGAGAAAAAGTTGTTGCGGAAGGTCCAAAGTGAATTAGTTAAAGGGTTTAAAGAAGATATAATTGACCCATCAATGCAAAGGAAGAAAGATGTATTAAAACAATATATAAATTTATTTGATAAAGATTCAAGTAGATTAGATGTTACTAGTAGATATCAAGTATTACTCTCTACTGCAAATTTTTTAGAGAATAAAAAGTTTACAATAAATGAAAAACTTCCTATTGGATTATCATATTATAATCATTTGTTGGAATTATATAAATTTGTTATTGGGGAAGAAAAAGTAAATGAGATAATTGATGATAAATTAAAAGAATTAAAAATTTCAAAGGATAATGTTGCATTTAATTTAGATAGTTATAAAGAACTTAATCTGCACCCAGAAGAACAAATATTTTTTTCGTAAATTTTACTTGACTATATTATAAAATAATGTTATTTTAAAAATACCATAAAGAGTATGCGAGGGGCAAGCCCGCTGACCATACACCAACCTAACAATTGTCAAGGTGGTAATGCTTGTTGATGGGAATAAGTATTAATTTTCACCCATCATTCGATGGGTTTTTTTATTGCAATTCTTTGTGGAAAATTAATTAAAAGGAGAGAAAGAAAAATGAAAATCAAAGAATTGCTAAAAGATAAAAAGCAAATAATTGTTGTTTTAAACAAGACAAATAAAAGAGATTTTCTTAGCAATGCAAGCATTGAGGGTTTTAAATGGATTAATGGAAGTAATATTAACAAAGATGATGATTGTTTTTTTCATATTTTTGTTAGCCAAGTTAATACCATAGCAAATATACCAGCAATGCAACTTTGCAAAACAAAAGCGTTTAATAATGTAGAGAAAATAAAATATTAATTTATGTGTTTGACTTGTCCTTATAAAAAGTTTTATTATTGTTTTTATTAGTTTTGTTTATTATTATTTTATTTTTCTCAGTTTTATTAAAAAATAGTATTATTACCCTAATTCATTTATTATTATTTTATTTCTCTTAGTTTTATTTAATATTATTAGTGTTTATCTTAGTTTTGTTTATTGTTATTATTATTTCTGCTAGTTTTGTTTAATACTTATTATTTCTGTTAGAGTTTTGTTTAATAAAAAAGCAAGCCAAAATAGGCTTGCTTTTGCGTTGGCGGAGGACACAGGATTCGAACCTGCGGAAGTTTTCACTTCAACGGTTTTCAAGACCGCCGCTTTAAACCGCTCAGCCAATCCTCCATAACTTACTTTTTTAGTATATATTATTTCTATATTTTTATCAAGTATCTTTTTTATTTTTTTACATAATTTTTAAGATTTATTATTAATCTTTTTTATTTTTATTTAATTTATTAATGTTTTATGCTCATTATTTTATATTTTCATATTTAGATTTTTTAAATTTTTAATATAAAAGGAAAATCTTATTATTTAATAATAACAAAATAATCTTGTGCTAAAAATTGTTTTTTTGTATAAAGTTTTATATTTTATATTAAATTTACTATGTATTTTCTAAAAAAAGATATTTATATTTAAGTAATGTAAACACTACATTTTCATATTTAATTTCATATTTAATTTTATATTTAATTTTATATTTTATCATAAAGTGTTGTTTTGCCATTAAATTTCATTTAAAAACGCAATTATGAATTTTTTTAGATTTATAGTTACTTATTTTAGTCATTTTATCTTAATATTTAAACTATAATTACAAAATACAATACTTTATAAAACATATGGTGTGCATTTATATAAGAAAGTTATTAAAATTTTTATTTATTTCTTATTTTATTTAATATCTTAGATATACATTAAAAAATCTTAAATACTAGTGTATTTTGCAACATAACTGAAAGCAAAAAGTATATTGCTTCAATTAAAATTTTATGATAAACTTTGCTTAGAATTATTAAGGAGTTTTACTATGGAAGATGTGATTAAAGTTTGTTTAGTAAATAGAAAAGACAGAGAATCATATGAGAGAATAGAAGATATAAACTTAGAAAATCTTGTTAGGAATGGCGGAACATTAAGATTTGAAGGTATTTTATACCACGATTATGCGGTAGTTGCTAAGATTAAAGATAGAATTGTTGGCTACACTTTACTTGCAAAAAACTTCTTTTTGGATGATGACATTTATGTAATGCAGATTGCTGTTGATAATAAGTTTAAAGGAGTTGGTGTTGGAAGTGCAATGTATGATTATGTAGAAAAACATTCAAAAGGGTTTAAGCATTTTACTGCAAATGTAAATAAAAATAATATTGCTTCTAAATGCTTCCACGAAAAATTTGGATTTAGTCCGTTTGGAGAAGAAGGAAACACTCAATATTCGTATTCAAAAAAGGTTAATGCTAAAAAAGATTTTAGTGATAAAGAAGTTTATTTTTATCCTATTAAGAAAAAGGAACACGAAAGCGAACTTTCTAAATAAGTTTTTGTTTTATGTTAGAATTATATTAAAAAAGTTGACGATATAATTATGTCAACTTTTTTATGTTTTAGAATTTAATTTTATATAGATTTTTATAAAAATTTTTAACATACTTTTTACATATATTATACTTATTTTTTATATAAATTTTGTGTAAAATTTTTAAATATTTTACATATTTTTCTTAAATATTTTTTATACTCGTTTACTTATTCTTTTTTATGTGATTACATTTTATATTTTTTACATAAAATTATATAACTTAAATTTTTTCTGTTATTAATTCTTTAAAATATTATTGTCTAATTTTTTAAATTACTAGATTTATCAAAAAAGAAAGAGATTTATAAAATGTAATAAACAATGGATAAACAAAGAAATATGTTAAAATACAAACAAACAATATTAAAAATGAAATATTTACAAATTTATAGTTAAACCTATTTCTAATTACTTTAATTATAAGGGATATAATAATAAATATTATTCCAATTATTAAGCCAATTACACAATATTTTAGTAAAGGATTGTTAAATTCTATTACAATTTCATTTGTTCCAGCCGATAAATTTAAAGTCATTAAACCTAAAAATTCATTTGTAAAATTAGTTTCTTTTCCATTAACATATACTTTATATTCATCTAAGTTAACATAGGGAAGTAAAACATTTTGACTTGTTTCAAGGTTAATTGTAGTTGTTATTTTATTGTAATTATTTGTAAATTCATTATTAAATGTCGTTAAGTTTTTCAATTTATCTGTATTAAGAACATAAAACTCTAAACTATCCAACATAAGTCCGTCGACATATTCTATCTTTGAGTTTTGACTATTATAAAGTCTATGAAAGCAATTTGTTGAAGTTAATGAGGAGTTTATTTTTAAATTCACCTTTTTATTAGAATTGATAAATACATATAGAATTTCGCTTTCATTTAAAGATTTATTTACATAAATTGCTTCATTATTAGGGCTTTTACTAATTATAACTGAATTTTTATCAACATAACAATTTTCGTAAGTTAAATCAACTTCTACTTTTTCTAAAAGATTTCCAACTCCGCCAATGGCTTCAAATAACTTTTGTTGAAATTCAACTTTATCAGTTATGTTTTTATATAAAACGGGAGAGTTAAATGCAATGGCACTTTTATTAACTAGTGTATTTTCATAAAGATATTGACCATTTTTCTCTTCAACAAGTTTTAAAAACCAGTCGTTTGATTGAAAATTAGTTAATAAATATTTATTGCCTACAATTATATCTGATAAAAGTGTTCCGCCGTTTGAAGTTGCTGTATTTTTTGTTGTATTAAACCCAAGAGCATTTAAAGTTTGAATGTTGTTTGTATCAACCATAGATGAAAATATTGATACCCCTGAAACATCAAATAATGTTTGAGAATAAGTAAAATAGTCATAACTATCAATTTTAACTCTTTCATTATTGTCTATATTTTGAGTTAAATATTTCGCATCAGTAAATAAGGAACATTTTTGCAACTCCCCACAAGAAAAAATTATAAAGTTTGTAGGTATGGTAATTAAGGTTAACATTAAAATTATATTATTAAATGCTTTATGTGAAAAGTTTAATTTGTAAGCAACAAGAATTATTAATAAAATAGGCAATATTGTTAAGAAATATCCCAAGAATCCATAAAATGTAGAGTATTGAGAAGAAAAGGACATTGATAAGGTTTGTCCAAAAATTAACATAAAAAAGCAAAAGAGCAAAATTAAAATGGTTATTAAAAAAAATTTTGATAAATATGGCAGAAATTGTTTATATGTTTTTATCTCAATATTTTCGTTAATTATCGACTTGTTATTTTGCAAATAAAAACACGCACAAATAAAGGTGGTAAAAGTAAGGATATAACTATATCTACTATAAAACCCAAAAACTGCTCCACCATTAATACAAGCGACAATTTCATCACTAAAAATAGTTGTTAAATTTAAAATTTGAACTAAGATAATAAATTTATTTAATTTATTTTTTTTATCGCATTTAATTATAAAAATAATAGAAAAGACAAACACAATTATGTTTGAAATTAATGTCACTATTTTTGAAGGTGTGCCATAAAATAGTTGTGAAGTTATTAAACTAGAACCAATATTCCTTGAAGAAGAAAGATATTGTATAAAACAAGGAATAAGCAACCATAAATTTAAGGAAACACCTATTAAAGCAGAACAAAGAGTTTTAATAATAAGAGTTTTTTTATTTTCTTTTTGACAAACTATAAAAACATAAAATGAGAAAATTATAAATAAGTAAAATAAAGAGAAACAACCAAGAGCAAAACAAGATAAAATCATTAAGGCAATTATAATTCCAAGAGGCAAAATTTTATCTTTTTTATCAAGTAGAATAAAACAGTGGACTAGTAGTGGTGCATAAATAAGGTAGTCTAAAAACGAGAAAAAAGTGTAGTTCATAAACATATAACCGCAAAAGCAATATGATAAAGAAATGATGTAAATGTATAATGAACTTAATTTGTTAAAGTATTTTTTTAAAAACCAAGTAAACACCCAACAGATAGTTAATAATTTTAAAACATAAATGATATTTACTACATAAATTGATGCACCATCTCCACCAATTAATGTAAGTAGATTAAATGGACTTAAAATATAGTAGAGTAGATAACCAAAAGTGTTAGCCCCAAGTCCGTAAGCATTTGTATAAAATAGGGGAGATTTCCCTTGAAAAAAATCAAAAATTAATTGACTTTGAGGAATTGTTTGAGAAAGCATATCATAGTGTGCAATCGTATTATCTCCAAAGGGAAAAATTTGGAATATAGCAAATAATATTGACATAATAACTAAAATGCTAAGCCCACTTATAAAATATTCTTTGTTCTTATGAAAAAAGTTAGTTGTCAAAATTTACTTTCTCCTTTACAATATATAAAGGTCGATTTCTGGTTTCTTTATAGTTATAGGCAAGATACATTCCCAACACCCCAAGAGAAAATAGGATAACGCCTGAAAGCCCAAACAAAACTAATAGAATTAGAAAAACATATGCTAAACTATTGTATGTAAAAATCAAAACAATAAAGGTTACTAAACTAGCAACAAATAATATAAATGATAAAATACTAAAATAAAATGGTAAGTATAATGGTCTTGTTGTAGAACTAACAATAGAACGATTTGCTATTTTAAGTAATTTTTTAAAGTTAAATTTAGTTTTACCAACCTCTCTTTTTTCTCTATCAACCTCTAAAATTTTTTTCTTAAAACCTAACCAATTAACTTGAACTCTAAGTTGGATATTATTTTCTTTAAATGAACAAAATACATCTAAAACCTTTCTATCTAATAATGTGAAATTAGCAAGATTATTTATTTCCTTCATTCCAAGGTGACTCATATATTTATAGTATAACCAAGCAGTAAATTTTTTTATAAAACTATCCTTTCGTTTTTTTCTTCTAATACAAACTATATCATAACCGTTTTCCCAATTTTCAAGCATGGCAGGGATAATTTCAGGCCTTTCTTGTAAATCTATATCAAGGTAAATGGCACATCTTCCTTTTGAATGTTGCAGTCCAGCAAAAACCGCATATTCTTGTCCAAAGTTCCTTGAAAAAGATAAAAGCCTTAATTTATTGTTATTTTCGCATAATTCCTTTATTATTTTTGCCGAATTATCAGTCGAACCATCGTCAACAAAGATAATTTCATATGAATATTTTGTTTGGTCTAAAATATTGCAAATTCTTTCTTTTGCAATAATAATCGAGTCTTCTTCGTTTAATAATGGGAAAACTATTGATATATCAATTTTGCTCATACTCTAAATAAACTCCATTTTTTATAGTATAAAAAATTTGTTTTTATTTGTCAAATGAAATACTATTTGACAATATTAAAAATTAATCTTATTTTTAAATAAGGAGATGATTAAGCATGGATTTTACAAGTCAAATGTTAAATGAAGTTTTAGTTAAACTTTTTAATTCTATTTTGTTTAATGAAGAAGAATATTTGAAGAAAAATTTAAAAGATAACAACATCACTCTTAGGGGTGTTCATATTTTAGAAGCAGTTCAAAAATGTAAACAAAATGAAAATAATACAATGGGGAAGATTTCAAAAGATATTGGAGTTACTGCTGGAACTTTTACAACGCTACTAAAAAACCTTGAATTAAATGGATACATAATTAGAAACAGGTCGGAAGACGACAAGAGAAAAACTTTTATAAATATTACTAGTAAAGCAAAAGATGTTTTAAAAGTTCATAGTCAATATCACGCTAAAATGATAAATATGATAACGACAAATTTAAGTAAAAAAGAAGAAATGGCACTCATTGATCTTTTGTCAAAAATAAAATATTTTTTTACAATGTAAAATTAGTTTGACATTCAAACTAATTTATGTTAAAACACTTTCGTATTAAATTTTGGGAGTTAAATATGAAAGTTGCAATTGTTACAGATAGTAATAGCGGAATAACACAAGAAGAAGCAAAAAAACTTGGGATAACGGTCATTCCAATGCCATTTTTAATTGATGGGGAAGAATATTTTGAAGAAATTAATTTGTCACAGGAAGAATTTTATAAGAAGTTGTTAGCAGGTGCTGATGTTTCTACTAGTCAACCAAGTATTAATAATATTGTTGAGATATGGAAAGATTTGCTTAATAATTATGATGAGATTGTTCACATTCCTATGAGTAGTGCTCTTTCCGCTAGTTGCGAAACTGCTACAAATTTTGCAAAAGAGTTTAATGGTAGGGTTGTGGTTGTAGATAATAAGAGAATTTCTATAACGATGAAACAATCGGTTTATGATGCTCTAAAACTTGCAAACCAAGGAAAAAGTGCTAGTGAAATAAAAGATTATCTTTTAAAATCTTCTATGAATGCTAGTATTTACATTATGTTATCTACTTTGAAATATTTGAAGAAAGGTGGAAGGATTACACCGGCTGCTGCCGCTATTGGAACACTACTTAAAATAAAACCTGTTCTTCAAATTCAAGGGGAAAAGTTAGATAAGTTTTGTCAAGTTTTGACTGAAGGTCAAGGAAAGAAAAAAATGATTGACCAGATATTAAATGATATTGAAAAAAGATTTAAAACACAACTTGAAAACGGAACACTTAAAATTCAAATGGCATATACTTTAGATATAGATAAGTGCATCAAATTTCAACAAGAGGCGGAGGAGGCTTTAAAGAAATATAACTTAAAAGTCGATAAAGTAGACCCACTCAGTCTTTCAGTTTCTTGTCATATTGGAAATGGTGCAATTGCTATAGCGTGTTGTGAATATTTAAAATAATTGAATATTTTATAATAAAAAAAGGCTTTTTATAATAGAAGCCTTTTTGTTTTATTAAAATAAATTAACTAAAAATTTTAAAAATATATTTACTGTATTTCTTTATTTTTATTATGTTTATAATTTTTTAAATAGTTTAACTCCTTTTGTAAACAATAGAATTGTGAAAATTATTAAAAGTAAAACAACACTTGATATTGATATTAAGTAGATTGTAAGTGGTGTTAGTTTTGTTAAGTAAAATAATGCTAATGGAAGCATAGCAACTATAAAACCAAAAATCATACTTGTAAAGACTGCCATACTTTGTTTAACAACTTTCATTTCATTATCAAATTCAAGCAATGGTAAACACAAATTAAAAAATAAACCAACAACTGCTACTAAAAAATTAAATAGAAAAGGTAGCGAAAATACTATCATAAATTGTGTAAAGTTATAGCCGTCAATTATAATGAAAGTTAAACAACTTATGACAAGCGCAGGTAAAGTTACTGTTAGGTGGGTTAAAATCTTTGCTAAGAAAATAGTTTTTTCTTTAATAGGACTTGTTTTTAATATCCATAAATTTTTCCCCTCAAGTGAGATTGAACTTGCAGAAATTAGAGTTGTCGCAAGAAGCAAAATAATAATGACGCTTAAAAAACCAGCAATTAAGTCTTTTGAAGTTTCCATTGAATTTTCAAGTCCAAAGAAACCTTGTAAAAAAGGAAGCAATAATATCATTACAGGCCCTATAATTGTATTTATAAGATAACTTGGAGTGGAAAAGTAATTTGAAATTTCTTTTTTGTATAGTATAAAAAAAGGAGAATAATTTTGCTTAAATGTTAATTCTTTTTTTGAAGATTTTGTATAAGTGTAACTTTTCCCAAAAGAAAAGGTATATAATGACCAAGCACACAACAACAAAATAAAGGAAGTAAGAGTGAAAATTAATATATTTATTAAATTTGGGTTAGTGATAAAATTCAATAAAAAATTTGTTATTGGGCGTGAAGAATAAAAACTCTCAATGTTATTGTTTAATAAATAGTCTAAGTATGAAGTATTTGAAAAAATAAACACCATTATTAAAGCAAATAAAACTAGATAGAATAACGACGAAAACAATTTACCTAATTTAAATTTTGAAAATAAAATGTTTGATATAAAATTTAAAATGTAAGTAATTGAGTCTGCAATTATTGAAACAAGAATTACAAAGGCAATGCTTGAAAAAAGTATTGTAGCTGAAAATTGAAATTTGACAAAGTATATAACTATACAAGGGAAATATATTACAAGTATAAATAACAAATCATATATTAAATTTGTTAAAATTTTTGAAATTACAATTGTTTGTTTCTTAATTGGTAGAGATAAGAGAAAATCACTATCATTTGTTTTTGAAAGTAAACTCATACGAAGTAGTGACAAGCATAGAGCAATTAAAATTGCATTTGATATAGCATTAAAAATTGTAAGTTCGGGGTGTCCATAACCTATAAATAAATCAAAAGTTGATAATGTTTGATAAGCATAAACACCAACAATTAAGCAAACGCCTAAAAGTAAAAATAAAATCGCAGATAAAGTTGACCTTTTACCATTTTTACCTCTTAGGCTACCTAAACTCACTAGAATATTATTTTTTAATAGAAGAAGTAAATTATTCATTTTCAATCTCCAAGAAAACATTTTCAAGGGAAGTATCTTTCTTAATGTCTTTCATATCGCCAGAAGCAATAATTTCACTGTTTTTTATAATGGCGACCTTATTACAAAGTTTCTCGGCAACTTCAAGCACATGAGTTGAAAAAAATATTGCACCACCAGATTTTACAAACTCTTTCATCATCTCTTTTACAATAAAACTTGCTTTTGGGTCTAGTCCAACAAAAGGTTCGTCCATAACAATTAGTTTAGGGCTATGAATAAATGCTCCAATTAAAACAAGTTTTTGTTTCATTCCGTGAGAATATGTCGAAATTAAGTTGTTTAAGTCATTAATTAATTCAAGTTGGGTAGCATATTGTAAAATCAATTTTTGCCTAATAGGTGTATTGACTTTGAATATATCGCCTATTAAATTTAAGTATTGAATTCCCGTTAAAGAAGTGTAAATTTCTGGGTTATCAGGTATATATGAAATAATTTTTTTACATTCCAAAGGTTTTTCTTTTACAGAAATGCCATTTATAAAAATTTCTCCACTAGTTATGTCATTTATGCCAACTATACTCTTTATTGTTGTGGTTTTACCAGCCCCATTATGTCCAATAAAGGCAAAAATATCACCGCTTTCAACTTTTAAATTAATATTTTTTGCTCCATATTTTCCATTTGAGTATTTTTTTGTGTAATTAATAAGTTCTAACATATTTATTTCCTTTGTAATATTATATATTATAAAAATTAAAAGGTCAAATTCTTAATATTTTGTGAAATTATATATGTATAATGCTCAAAAAAACTTTTGGCTATTGAAATATTTTTTATTTGTGCTAAAATTAAAATAATAAATATGTTGAGGTGTAAAGTGGTTGTAAAATTAATTGATAATGACGAAATAAATTTCAAAAATGTAATAAAAATTATTAAAGATGATTTAAAAGAAAAAAATCCTAATTGTAATATCTTTTTGCAAAAATCATATGGAGATAGGTTAGGAGCAAAAGTTGTGGTTTATCCACTGCAAATTTTTAATCTAAAAAAAGAATTTTTAGTTTTAGTTAAAATAAAAAAATTTGAAGACGGCAAGTGGGTGCTTGAAGACAAAATTTCATATGGTTTTGTTCCTGTTTTAAATAGGGAAATATCATTTAAAAATTTTTTCAATGGAGTTTCAGAGGAAACTATAAGTGAATTTGAAAAAAAATAATAGCGAGTATATAGATGATATTTTTGATAGAGAAAAACAATAAAAAAACAAAAAAATTAACTAATTTATTTATTTTTTTGTGTAAATTATCTAAAAATTAATGTTAATATTGAAAAAAAAATTACAAGTGCTATAATATCATCAAATAAAGGTGAGGTGTTTAATATGAAATATATAAAAAGAGTTATTGATCTTCCAAAAAAATTAGATGAAACTATGAGAGATAGTTATGATGGGAAGAAAGTTCAAAGGTCTAAAATTACTCCTTCTAGTATCGAATGTGGACAAGAGAGAAGCGAAGTAGTATTGTATAATTTAAAATATACTATTGACACTTGCGATGGAGTTTTTGTTGGAGTAAATGAAAAAGTTTACAAAAATTCAAGTTTAATTGCTGATATCATTTCTATCTATGCTTTTTCTAATGATGGTGAAAGTCAATGTCTTGCTAGATTTAAAAATAAGGATTATTCGAGTTTTCAAATAAAAAATTATTTGAATATTTTTGCTAAAAATGGCTTTCCAAAGAAAGTTTATGAAGACAAAGAACAGACTATGTAGTTTAAAAAATATTATTAAATGGGGGAATATAAAAATGAAAAATAAAAGTTTTTTACAAGAAGAATTAGAGAAAATGTTTAAATCTCGTTACAAACTTAGAATCATTAACAAAAAAAATTTTTGCAATAAAGATGAAGAAATAGGAATTACTTATTCACCTGTTGCAATTGAAAAAATTAATGATAATTATTATGTTGCTGTTTTAGTTAACGATTACTCAGAAGAAAGAATTAATAAAAGAAGATTTTTTGAATTCTATGGTTTTACAAAAAATGGTGAGGCAAATTTCTTCGGTGAGATTTGTGATAATAATTTAACAAAAAATGATTTATCAAATTACATAAATCAAATTGCTAAAAGTTGTGAGAATATTCAAAGTGAAGAAATTGAACTTGCTTTCTCAATGTAGTTAATTAACTTGTTTAGATAATTAGTATAACAATTCATTAAATTTAATTTTTTAAAAAGTTTACTAAGTCTAAACAAGTTTTTTTATTTATAATATCTTATTGATTGATAAAAATAAGTAGATTAAAAGATTAAATATGATATTTTATTAGTGGTAGGAAAAAATAGGGACAAGTCTTGTTAATTACGAACATTGTTTAACTCGTTTGGTCTTCTTCGTGGCGGTCGTGTAGGAAATAGTGATGAAGCCGGGGCTTTTGATTACTACATCAGTAACACTCTTTCTACACCAAGTGTTAATCTCGGGTTTCGCCTTTCCCTTACTTAGCAATTAAAATTTAATTGAATTAATGATTTGTTCCTTAGCGTGTCTAAAAATTTATCGTTTGCCGTCGATTTAGTAAATAATTGAGAGACCGACAAATATTGTAAGGGAAAAATGTTTCGTTATTTTAATAAAAAAAATTATTTTAGTTAAGAATAGAATAATTTAAAAAAACAAAAAAACTTTATCTTATTTGATAAAAGTTTTTTTTAATTATTAATATTTTCAACTAACTTTATTTTTTTTATAAGTTAAGGAATAAATGTAAAATAAATTTAAGTTTTATAATTATCTTTATGTAAAATAACTTAAAGATTATTTTTGTTTTTTTAATCTTTATAAATAAGGGGAAGTTTTTAATAATTTTTTTTAAAATAACTCTTGTAAAAATGCTTATAAAATTGTTAACAAATAAGTAATTAAAAGTTATTTTTTTCTTTTATATTAAAACTTTTGCTCTTATAATTTTAGCCACCATATTTTGCTATAATATATATAATCGTTCCAACAATTCCTAAGATAAGAAGTGTTGTGCCTAAAATTTTCCAAAATGATTTTGGGGCTTTACCACAAACTTTTCCATTTTCACCATTTATGAAGTAAGAATACTCTTTTGATTTGTATTTATACCTACCTTTCCAAATTGGGAGATAAACATATGCGTATTTTATGTCTGAAAATGTTGTTGATGCTGAAAAGTTTTCAATGTTATCATATGGAAGACTCATTCTAATATCTTGTGCAACTTTTATTTCAATAGTTTTTTTCATTTTAGGGACATTTGTTTGTATTAGGTCGGTTACACTTTCTCCTAGCCAGCCATATAAATATTCCATTGAATAAACTAGAATACTTTCTTTTGAATACCCACCAATACTTCTTAATTTGTCAGATGAGATTGAGTTCCCAGCACTTTCAATATAATCTTGGTATCTATCTGTCCTTGAAGAGTTGAAGAATTGTCTTGTTGTTCTAATTTCTCCATTTCTGCTTCTATAACTTTTTATTCCAATACCAGAATATTTTGTATAACAATCAAAATCATAAAAATACGCTGGGGTATAAATTCCCGTAATACTTTCATTTCTTGCTAAATGCTTTAAGTTATTTGGAGCAAATTTTCTTTTCTTTATCCAAGCAAGTAACCTACTAATTGCATTTTTTTTGTCAACCTTAAAAGGTATAATGCCGTCAGGCAAATATTCAATGTTGACATTTTTTGTAAGGTTTGTGCTATCACCACAAAAAGGACATCTACTTAAACTTGTATCACTTGTAGTAATATGTTTTCTTCCACAAGTAGCACACGAAAATTGTGTGTATTTGGTTTTGCTTGTAGAAATAGTTGAAGAAGGTGTAAAAACTTTTTTTTCTAGTGTTTTGTTTTTACTCTCTATCTCAACAAGGGAAGAACAGTGATTACATTTTAGGTCTTGTGTCTCAGCATCAAAAATTAATTCTCCGCCACAATTTTTACATTTGTTTGAAGTCGTCATTTTTTCTCCTAATTTACTTTAAAAAATAATTATCTAAAAGTTATTACATATTATGTTGTCTTAGGTTAAAGATTAAATTGCACACTTTGTTAACATAGTTATTAAACTTTGTTTATAAGATATGAAAATTATTTAAAAAAAGATAAATTTTATTAAATACATTTTTACATATTTTTAGAAATTCTTAGTGAAAGCATTTCATAAATAAAACAACCTAAAAAACAAATGGTTATTGTTTTTAACTAAATATTTTTTCTTATTATCTAATATTATTATAAAAAGTTGTTTTATCAATAAAATGTTATCATACAAAAATAAAAATTACAATCAATTACAAAAAAAAGATATACGACAAGATATATCTTTTTTTTAATTTACTTATATTTTTATTTTATTTTAACTATTATTTACTTTAAAAACTTAAAAAATTAATTTAGATATACTTTAATTTTTGTAACTTGAATTTAGAAATAATAAATTGTTATTTTGCTTAAAATTAAAATAAATTTTATATTCTTAGTAAAATATAATTATAAGTAAAAATTATTTTTTGATTTTCGTTCCGCAATCTGGGCAAAACTTTGTCTTTTGAGTAACTTCTGCTCCACATACAGGGCAAGTTAGAACTTCTTTTTTAAAAGCGGTCCCACATTCAACACAAAACTTTGCTCTTTTTGAATTTTTAGCACCACACTCAGCACAATATTTATGAGTAGAATCATCTCGTTTAACTTCTTCTTTATTTTGACTCTTTTTCGTAGAAGATGTAAGAGAGTCCTTAATAATCTCTGAAATTGCCATTCCTGTTCCAAGTTGAGAACCAAGGCCAGCCATACCTGTATTTTTAGCGGCGTCACCAATTGCTTCTGCTGATTTGTATTTTATGTATGTGTCCATATTATCTTTCATAACACCCATTGAGGTTTGTGTGTCAATGGCTTTTTCTACTTGTTCAGGGAATGAGATGTTTTCAATAACAAGATTTGTTAAATCAAGTCCAAGTGCTTGAAATTGATGATTAATTTGTTCTTTTGCCACCTTGTTAAATTCAAGTAAATTACAAGCAAGGTCAAGAGCACTAATCTTACTTTCTGCAATAGTATCAGAAATTCCAGCAACTAGCATACTTTTTAAATAACTTACAATATTTTCTGTCGTATAAAGAGAATTTGTTCCAAAAACTTCTTTTAAAAAGACTTCTGGGTTTGTAACTTTAAAAGAGAAACTCCCGTAACTCTTTATTCTTATTGAACCAAAATCTTTATCTCTCATAACAATAGGGTTAGTTGTCCCCCATTTTTGATTTGTAAACTGTTTTGTGTTTACAAAAAAGACATCTGCTGTAAATGGCGACTTAAATCCTCGTGGCCAAGCAAGTAATGCTGATAAGATTGGTAAATTATTTACAATAAGTTTATGTATACCAGGTGTAAAAACATCTGCAATTTTACCTTTTACCATAAAGATAGCAACTTGCGACTCCCTAACAGTTAGTTTTGAACCTATCATAATCTCTCTGCCTTCCATAGGGTATTTATATACCATAGTGTTAGAAGAAGGGTCGGTCCAATCAATATTTTTTAATAGTTGTGTTTTTAAAAAACTAAATAATCCCATTTTATTTTTCCTTTTATCTCAATATTACCGAAGTGTTTACACAAGTAATTTCTTCACCTTCGTTTAAAACAATATCTTGGTTGTGTTTATATTCCTTAACATAACTTCCAATTCTAATATTAAACTTTTCTTCATTTTGAACAGTTGCAAGCAAAGTGTATTTTCCAGGTTTAACTTTGTTTTTAACTCCAACTATTTCAGTTTTGTTTTGACTAAGTAAAATATCTTTTTGAGAAAGAGAAATGTTTGCGTTCCCATCAGTATCCACAACAGTTTGGTCTATGGTATATCTAACGCCGTTTTTAATATTTACATCTTCAACTCCACGACCTGACATTCCTTTTAAAATTTTACCATACTTCTTATTTATGAATATAAGCAGTAATAATTGAAAAACACACACGCACCCAAGTAGCAAACATAGTATTTGATAAATATCCATTTTATCCCCCTTTTTATAAAGTTATTTTATATAAAAAAAAGTATTTTCGCAACAAAAATAGACAACATTTTTTTAGTTAGAGCCTTTTATAGAAATTACAGAAAAAATTTTTAATAATAAATGTAAAAAACTTTAACGCAATTTTTTTGAAAAGAGAAAGGCTATTTATGGCTACTTTAAAAATTAGGTAGCAGAATATTAATCTTCTATTATTAAATTATGAGTTAAAATAACAATTGTGTTTTTGTTTTTTAAAGTTATTTTTTAAATACAACTTTTTTTATTTTATTAGAGTTTGAAAGTTAAATTTTTTGACTTATTATTAGACTTATTAAAAGTTAAATATCTATAAAATTTTAACACCTAGTTTAGTAATAATAAGTTGATAAAGAAATATAGTAAATACGGGCTTAAAAATTTAAGAATTTGATTCATTTAACTTTTAAATTAATTTAAAGAAATTTTCTATGGTTTTATTTTATGTAGTTATCATAAAAAATAATAAAAATCATTTTGAATTAATTTTTAAACATTTTATAATGTAAATGTTTGAGGTGAAATTTATGAAGATTGGAACGAGTGGTTTTAGGGGAGTTATTGCACAAGACTTTACAAAAGATAGTTTTTGTAAAATAATTCAATGCACTTGTGATATTGTAAAAAAATTAAATTTTAATAGAGAGATTGTCGTTGGCTATGACAATAGATTTATGTCTGAAATTTTTGCAAAATGGGCGGTTGAAGTTTTGTGTGCAAACGATATAAAGACTAAAATTACAGATAGTAGTGTGCCTTCGCCACTTATTAGTTTTGTTGGAAAATTTTTAAAAAATGATATCAGTTTAATGATAACCGCAAGTCATAATCCATATTACTATAACGGAGTTAAAATATTTTCAAAAGACGGACAAGATTTGGAAATTTACCTTGAAAAGTTATACACAAAGCAACTAAAAAAAGTAAATAAGTATAAATCAATGAGTTTTGATGAAGCAAAAAAAAGTGGAAAAGTTGAGTTTTGTAATTACACAAAAGAATATGTTAAAAATATTGTCAATGTCCTTGACTATAAAAAAGATATTAAGACTAGCAATATTAAAACTCTCTTTAATGTTATGAATGGTTCTAGTTTTAGTGCTATAACTGAATTAAAAAAACAATTAAAACTTGATACTGAAATAGTTAACTCAAAAAGAGATGCTTTATTTGGGCTTAAAGGTCCTATACCAGATGAAAGTAATTTGTTAGATTATAAAAAATATGCCTTAGAAAAAAAAGTTGATTTTGCTTTTGCAACAGATGGAGATGGAGATAGAATTAGCGTTTTAGATGAAAAGGGAAACTATTATGCGGGTAATGAAATTGCTTCACTAATTTATTATTTTTGTATTAAGGAAAAGAAGATGAAAGGGGCATTTGTAAAAAATTATTCTTTTTCTTTGCTTGCTAATAAACTTTGCCAACATTTTAATACTAAACTTATTGAAACTCCTGTTGGGTTTAAGTATATAGGCGAGCAAATAATAAAGAATGATGCTATATTAGGTGCTGAAAATAGTGGTATTGAAATTGCTGAGAATACTTTTACAAAAGATGGACTAGTAGTGTATGCTCTCTTACTTGAAATTGTTAGTTTTTACAAAAAACCACTTGGCAAAATTATTGAGCAAATGAAAAATGAAATTGGTTATAATATGTATTACAAAGAAATTTCGTTTGAGGTAAAGGACAAAGACAAAATTATAGAATTTTTAAAGGAAAATAATCCACCTTTTGATAAAATGATTGCACAAAAAGGTGTTTTAGACGGAGTAAAATATATTTTTGATGATAATTCTTGGATTTTGATTAGGTTTAGCGGGACTGAAAATTTGATTAGATTAGTCGCAGAATGTTATTCTAAAAAAGATTTGAAAAATTTATTAACAAAAACTCAAAATTTTGTTAATAACATTTAATTTTTAAATATTTTAGTGTATTTTGCCTTTTCAAAGGTATTAAAATATTTAACAAAAAACATTTTTTATGTTAAAATTACCTAGATTAATCTCTATTTTTTTACAAAAATTCTTTTTTACACTTATTTGGAGGACTATATGTCAGTTATAAAAAGTCAACACATTTTCTTGCCTAAAAAATATTTAGATTTTTCTAAATGGGCTATTATCGCAGTTGACCAACATACTCATAACCCTGATTATTGGGAAAGGTTATTGCACTATACTAATGGAAGTCCTTCAAGCCTTGATTTGATTTTGCCAGAAATTTATCAGGGTAAGGATAATACGGAAAGAATTAAAACTATTTATAAAAAGATGAGAGATTATAATGATTTAAGCCTTTTAGAAGATATGGGGCCCTCGATGGTTTTGGTGGAAAGACAAACTAGTAATAATAAAAAAAGGCTTGGGATAGTCTTAAATGTTGATTTGGAGCAATATGATTTTAGAAATGATAGCAATGCACTTATTAAACCTACTGAGCATACAACACTTGAAAGAGTTATCCCAAGGTTAGAGTTAAAGAAAGAAGCAATATATGAACTCTCGCATGTAATTCTACTCTATGATGATAGAGAGAAAAATATTGCTAAAACTCTTTATAAAAATAGAGATGAATTGACTAAACTTTATGATTTTGACTTGAATATGGGTGGCGGGCATATTAAGGGGTGGCTAATAAAAAAATACCAAGAAGTTATTAATTTGTTTGATAGTTTGATTTCCAAAGATTATACAGACAAATATCTACATTCGGCAAATCCGCTTATGTTTGTTATTGCAGATGGTAGTCATAGTTTAGCAACGGCAAAAGAACATTGGGAGAAACTAAAAGTTAACCTTAGTAGTGAAGAACAACTTGTTCACCCAGCAAGATATGCTCTTGTTGAAGCAATTAATTTATATGATGAAAGTATTGATTTTAGTCCTGTCCACAGAGTTATAAAAGGGGCATCAAAAAGTTTTGTTAAAAGACTTAAAAAGTTATATAAGGTTAATCTAAAAAAAGCCCAACCGAATTCTTTTATTGTTGAAAAGATTTATAATAAGGGTAAACAAGAAGATTTGTATTTGCCAAACGATACGCCACTTGCTATTAAAATGATACAAGACTTCATAGACGAGTGTTTAACAAAAGATTTGGAGATGTCTGTTGACTATGTTAATTCGCTTGAAGAATTAGAAAAAATTTGTAAAAAAGATGAGCGTGCCATTGGAATTACTTTTCCTAAGATTGAAAAGACGCAACTTTTTGAGTTTATTTCAAGGTATGGCATATTGCCAAGAAGGTCGTATAACCTTTGCTCCGAAAATGAGAAAAGGTATTATATAGAAGCACACAAGATTAAAATGATTTAAGGAGATTTTACTACAAAATGGATATTGCAAAAGCATTAAGTTTAGAGTTTAACATAAAACAAGAATACGCAAACAATATTATTCAGTTGCTTGACGAAGGTTGCACAGTTCCTTTCATAGCAAGATATAGAAAGGAAATGCATGGTAGTTGTGATGACCAAGTCATAAGAGATTTCGCGGATAGACTTGAATATCTAAGAAATTTCGAAAAGAGAAAAGAAGAAATAGTTAAACTTATCACAGAACAGGAAAAGATGACGCCTGAGATTATGGAGAGTTTGGATAAGGCTTTGACTCTTACAGAACTTGAAGATATTTATAGACCATTTAGACCAAAAAGGCAAACAAGAGCAACTATCGCAGAAGCAAAAGGGCTTAAACCACTTGCCGAGATTATTTATGCTCAAAAAGATACGCGAAGCCTTGAAGAAATTGCTAAGGACTTTATTAATGAAGAAAAAGAAGTTAATGATACTCAGACTGCTTTAAGCGGTGCTTCTGACATTATTGCCGAAATGATTTCTGATAATGCAGAAATAAGAAAAATTTTAAGAGAATTTTTATTTAATTCTGCTCAAATTGTTACTACCTTAAAGCCGGGCGAAAAGTATTTAGTTTATCAAACATATGAAAATTACAAAGAACCTGTTAATAAAATTCCAAGTCATAGAATTTTAGCAATAAATAGGGGTGAAAAGGAAGACTGTTTAAAGGTAGATGTCGAAACAAATAACGAAAGATGTATTGAACTTATTTGTGATGAAGTTTTAGTTAAAAATGGTTCTTTTGAAGAATTTATGAGAAACTCAATAGCAGATAGTTTTGAAAGACTTATTTTGCCTTCACTTATAAGAGAACTTAGAACACAATTAACTGATAATGCTAATGAACAGGCAATAAAGATGTTTGAAGTTAATTTAAAGCCTTTACTCATGCAACCTCCATTAAAAGATAAAATCATATTGGGGCTCGACCCTGCTTATAGAACGGGGTGCAAAGTTGCGGTTATTGACACTAATGGTAATGTTATTGATAAGACTGTTATTTATCCAACTCCACCTCATAATCAAATAGAGAAGTCGGAAAAAATTATAACAGAACTTGTTATGAAAGACAAAGTTGACGCAATTTCAATAGGGAATGGGACAGCAAGCAAAGAAAGCGAAATATTTGTTAGTAATTTGATAAAAAAATTACCTAGAAGAGTCGAATATATGGTAGTCAATGAAGCAGGTGCTTCCGTTTATAGTGCATCAAAACTAGGAGCAGAAGAATTTCCAGACTATGATGTTTCATTAAGGAGTGCAGTAAGTATTGCAAGGAGATTACAAGACCCACTTGCAGAACTCATTAAGATTGATGTTAAATCAATTGGTGTTGGTCAATATCAACACGATATGCCTCAAAAACGACTTTCAACTGTCCTTGATGGAGTTGTTGAAGATTGTGTAAACTCGGTTGGCGTTGACTTGAATACGGCCTCATATAAATTGCTCGAACATATTTCGGGGCTTAACTCTGCGATTGCAAAAAATATTGTTGAATATAGAAAAGAGAATGGAAAGTTTGTAGAAAGAAAAGAACTATTAAATGTAAAAAAGTTAGGTGAAAAGGCTTATGTTCAATGTGCGGGCTTTCTTAGAATACCAAATGAGAAAAATATTTTAGATAACACAGGCGTTCACCCTGAAAGTTATGAAGCAACTGAAAAATTATTAAAAATGTTTAATCTTACTGATGAAGATATTAAAAACGGAAATGTCCAAAATTTACCAAGACTAATTGGTGCAAAGGGAGAAGAAAATGTTGCTAAGGCCTGTGGAATTGGCGTTCCAACACTTGACGATATTGTAAAGGAACTTTTAAAACCTGGCAGAGATGTTAGAGATGACCTTCCAAAACCAGAATTAAGAAGTGATGTCCTAAGTATTGAAGATTTAAAAGTTGGAATGGTTATGAGGGGCACCGTTAGAAATGTTATTGATTTTGGAGCATTTGTAGATATTGGTGTTCACCAAGATGGGCTTGTTCATATTTCAGAAATTTGTGACAGATATATAAAACACCCTAGTGAAGAATTGTGTGTTGGAGATATTGTTAAAGTTAAAATCATAAATATTGATTTGCAAAAACAAAGAATAGGACTATCTATTAAAAGAGTTGGAGAAGACGAAGAAGTTTCTTCAACATAATTATATTTAATTAAATATAAATTTTTATAATCAATAAAAGATAAAAAATAAAAAAAAGGATAATGCGTTATTTACATTATCCTTTTTTGTTGTAAAAAATCTGTTTTTTAAGATAATATCTTAATTTTATTGTATTTATTTACATTTAACTATTTTAAGATTAATTATTTAATTTAATTGTAAAAACTCTGTTTTTTTAAGATAATTTTTTTCAATTTTTTATATTAGTTTACACTTAACTATGATTAAAATTAATTGTTTAATTTAATTGCACAAGTTCTGTTTTATTTAAAATAATATTTTTATATAACTATTTTAAGATTAAATATTTTAAATGTTTTAGATTTTTATTGATAGTTTAATATTAGAATTTTATAGTAATTTATAATGATAGTTTAGCGTATGTTATTTTGTTAATTTTAAGTTGATAGTTTAATTTTTAGGTGGTAATTTTTATTTAAAATATAAATCTTATTATAAAGTATCACATATTTTTAAATATGTTAACTTTAACTATTTTCCTATTTAAAAAATTATTCTAATTCAAATTTTCCGGTGTAAAGTTCATAATATTTTCCTTTTTGATTAACTAGGTCTTCGTGTGTTCCTTTTTCAATAATTACACCATTTTCCAAAACCATAATTACATTAGAATTTTGAACTGTGGATAGTCTATGTGCAATAACAAAGACTGTTCTATTTTGCATTAACGCGTCCATACCTTTTTGAACAAGTGCTTCTGTATGGGTGTCTATACTAGATGTTGCTTCATCAAGTATCATAACAGGGGCATTTGCTACTGCTGCTCTTGCAATAGAAATTAATTGTCTTTGACCTTGTGATAAGTTCGAGCCATCGCTATCAAGCATTGTATCGTAACCATTTGGCAACCTTTGTATGAAATCGTCTGCATTTGCAAGTTTTGCTGCTTCGTAAACTTGGTCATCTGTGGCATTTAGATTGCCGTATTTTATATTTTCTTTTACAGTCCCAGAAAACAAATTAGTATCTTGTAAAACTATCCCGATAGACCTTCTTAAATCGTCTTTTTTAATATCTTTTATATTTATTCCGTCGTATAAAATTTCGCCTTTTTCTATATCGTAAAATCTATTTATTAGGTTTGTGATTGTTGTTTTTCCAGCACCTGTTGCTCCAACAAACGCAACTTTTTGACCGGGTTTTGCATATAGAGAAATATTTTTAAGAATAATTTTGTCGCTATTGTAACCAAAATCAACATTATGAAATCTAACATCGCCCCTTAACTCTATTAATTGTTCGCCTTCATTTTTTGTAGGGTCTTTAAAAGCCCAAATATTAGTTTTTTCATCTGTTTTTACAAGTTTACCAGAACTATCTCTTTTAGCATTAACAAGAGTAATTTTTCCTTCATCAAATTCAGGTTCTTCGTCCATTAATTTAAAGATTCTTTCAGCCCCAGCAAGAGCAACTATAATAGAATTTACTTGTTGAGATAGTTGAGAGATTGGTTGACTAAAAGACCTACCAAGTTGCAAGAAAGAAGCAATTGTTCCAACTCCCATAGTGGTAAAACCTAAAATTGTTAGGTTTGGGGTATTGGTTAAGGCAAGTAGCCCGCCTACTATGGCTAGAAAAACATATTGTAAGTTGCTCAAATTAAACATAACAGGCATAAAAATGTTTGCATATTTATTTGCTTTTGTTGCATTAAAGCATAATTCATTGTTTAATTTGTCAAAATTTATTTTTGTTTCATCTTCGTGGTTAAAAACTTTTATAACCTTTTGACCATTTATCATTTCTTCAATGAAGCCTGTTGTGCCAGCAAGAGTTTTTTGTTGAGCAACAAAGTATTTTGCACTCTTACCGCCAAGTTTTTTTGTTATAACTAGAATTAATAGTAAAAAGAACAGAACTACAAGAGTTAAATAAATACTAAGATAAAACATTGCACAAAAGACAGCAAAAATTGTTATTGCAGAAGAAATTATTTGCGGGATGCTTTGACTTATCATAGATTCAAGCGAGTCTGTATCGTTTGTGTAATGGCTCATTATCTCGCCGTGAGTGTGGGTATCAAAATATCTTATAGGAAGTTTTTGCATATTGTTAAACATATTATCTCTTATCTTTTTTAAGATTGACTCAGAGATGATAACCATTACATAGTTGTAGATATATGTGCTAAGTATTCCTACTAAAAATATTCCTGCCATAATTAATATGGTCGAAAAAAGTTCGTTAAAATAATTTTCACCCGTTGTAAGCATTGGAGTAATATAGTTATCAATTACGATTTTAATAAAAAGCGAAGATGCAACTGTTGTAAGACAAGAAAGGATAATGCAAAATATTACGATTGCAAACTTGAATTTATGTTCTTTTATAATGTAGGACATTAGTCTTTTAATAGTATTTTTAGGATTTTGGGCAAGTCCTGTGCGTTTATTTTGCATTTGTTTTTCCTCCTTTCTTATTTTGTGCTTCATAAAGGTCTTTATATAAATCATTTCTCTTTAATAATTCACTATGAGTTCCTTTATCTACAATTTGCCCAGAGTCAATTATCAATATTAAATCGGCATCTTGTAAACTCGAAATTCTTTGAGAAATTATTATTTTTGTTGTTTTTGGAAGTTTTTCTTTAAGGGATTTTCTAATAAGTTTATCTGTCTTTGTATCAACGGCACTTGTTGAATCGTCGAGTATTAATATTTTAGGATTTTTAAGAAGTGCTCTTGCAATACATAATCTTTGTTTTTGTCCACCGCTAACATTTGAACCGCCTTGCTCAATATATGTATCATATTTTTTAGGCATTTTATCTATAAACTCAGTTGCACAAGCAATTTCACAGGCTTTCTCGATTTGTTTTTGAGTTGCGTTTTTATTTCCCCATTGCAAATTTTCTCTTATTGTGCCAGAAAACAATACATTCTTTTGTAGGACTATTGAAACACTATCTCTTAAAACTTTTAAATCATACTCCTTTACATCTTTTCCACCTACATAAACTTTCCCTGCTGTTGCATCATATAGTCTTGGTATTAAAGATATGAGAGTTGATTTTGAACTACCTGTATTGCCAAGTATCCCAATAAATTGCCCAGATTTTATTTTCATATCAATGTTTTTTAAACAAAGTTTTGATATATCGCCAGCATAACTAAATGAAACATCTTTAAAAGTTATATCCCCATTTTTTACTTTCATAATAGGATTTTCAGGGTTTTTAATAGTAGGTTCTTCTTCAAGTATCTCAATAATTCTTTCAGCAGATGGTCTTGCGATTGTAGTTGCAACCAATATATAAGAAAGTATCATAAGTGAAGTTAAAAGAAGCATAATATATGAAAAAAGTGCTGTTAAATCTCCCGTATCAAGCATTGTTCCACCAGAATTTACAATTATGTTTGCGCCAAACCAAGAAATAGCAATCATACAAGCATAAGAAACAAATTGCATAAGTGGGGAAGTAAGGGCGAGTAATTTTCTTGCTTTTGTGTAGTCTTTATAAATCAAACTGCTTACATTTTCAAATTTATTAATCTCATAATCTTGTCTAACATATGACTTTACAACTCTTGCTCCCCTTACATTTTCTTCAACTACTTTATTTAAGTCGTCATATTCTTTTATAACTCTTTTGAACGATGGGTGGACATTTTTTAGTATGAAATATAGTCCAACTACTAAAAATGGAGAGGCGACTAATAAAATAAGTCCCATACTTGAATTAATTGTAAAAGTTAAAATAAGAGTCAAAATCATCATAATAGGTGCTCTAAGTGCTGCCCTTATCAACATTTGGAAAGAAGCCTGAACAAAAGTAACATCTGTTGTAAGTCTTGTAACAATACCAGCAGGGGAGTATTTATCTATGTTAGAAAAAGAAAAATTTTGGATTTTGTAAAACATATCTTTTCTTAAATTTTTAGCAAAACCAGAACTTGCCTTTGCACAAAAACTTCCAGATAAATATCCAAATACGAGAGAAATTGAAGACATAAAAGCTAGTAAAGCTCCAAATTTTAAAATAACATTCATATCATTTTTATAAATTCCCATATCAATCAGGTCTGCCATAACATAAGGAATTAATACTTCTAAAACAACTTCAAGGCAGACGAAAAAAGAAGTTAAAATAGAAGGCCATTTATATTCCCTAATAGATTTTGCAAGTTTTTTTATCATATTTTTTCCTTTTAAATTAAGATTTTTTTAGTCTAAACTTTATAATTATGTATCAAAAATTTTTAAAAGTCAACGTGAATTTTATTATTGTTTTATACAATCTTTTATAAAATTTTAATTATAAAATTTAGCGATATAAGTAGACTAACAAATCTATAAATATACTAAAAAAACTGTCTTAGAATAAAATAATTTTTTAGTAAATATAGAATTTTTTAATTTTAAAAATGACATTTTTAAGGTTTAATTTGAGTAAAAAATAATTACAAAAAAACAATAAAAATTATTTAAAAGCATTTTATAATATATTCATAAATAAAAAAAAGTTGTTAAAAACTTATATAATAATTTTTGTAATTTTTAAAAAAGTCTAAAAAAATTTTTTTAATTAAGTTAATTTATTTAAGAATTTTTAAAAAGTAATATTCAAAATTTCTTTAAAAAATTTGCTAGTATTTTATGTTAAAAATTAAATCAAATTTTATAATTTTAGTCTATTTTAAATAGTAAAAAAAATAATATAAATATTTAAACAAAATTAATACAAAAAATAAAATAAAAGCAATTGAAAATAAAATGAAAATTATAGAAAAAATTTTTTACAGTTAACAAAAATTATCCACAGTTTGATTTTAAAAAATCGACCTAACAGTTTTTAAAAAATAAAAAGATTAGTTTTTAATTTTTTGTTTTTCAATTTATTTAGTTTAATTAATAAGTTTTTTTATCGAATAACTATTTTTATAAGTTAAAAAATAATTAAATTGATTAGTTTTATAAATGTTTTAGAATTTCTTAAATACCGCTAAAATAGTGATAATTAAGTTTTTTTATTAAAATAAAACCATTAATTCGGTAATAATAAATCTTTTAATTTTATTTTATTTTTTTAGATATTATTTTTTTATTAAAACATTTGGTTTTTTATATAAAAACATCTTTTTTTTATTTTCAAAAATATTATCTTTGTTTGTAAAAAAAATAATATAAAAATTGAGTTATCCACAATTAAATTTCTAAATTGTGGATAACTTTCTTTGCTCATTTTTTATTGAAATTCTTATTGTTAGTTTATCAAAATATTTCTTTTGTTTTTTAATATAAAAACTTGTATTTTCGTTTGGTATATAAATTATATTTATGCTAAAATATTTTATATAAAAAAGTATTTTTTATTATTTAAAATATTTTCTTTTTGTAGTGTTATAATACTAAGGAGGACTCTTTATGGAAGACGAATTAAACAAGTTTAAGGAAAAGAATTTGCAAAATAATTCTTCAAAGAATTTAGAGCAAAATCCGCCTAATAAAAATTTTTCTATGAGTTCAAATTTAAGTTCGGACAATGCAAATGGAGTTAATATAAAACCTAACTCCAATGTTTTACATTCTTCTACTTTTAATAATTCAAATTTAGGACATTCTAACTTAAATCAAAAAGTAAATCTTTCAAATTCTTCTTCGACCTTTAATTCTTCAAATAATTTGAGTTCTTCCATAAATAATACTCAAAGACCTTTAAACAATACTCAAAGTCCGTTAAATAATAATTCAAATCTTTTAAAAGATGATAAGAATGTTTCCTATAAAGAAAATATTCCACAAAATAATTACAAAGGCAAAAAGAGTAAAAAATTTATAATTTTAGGAGTTGCTATTTCTTTAATAGTTTTAGTCGGCTCTCTACTTTTTTTCTTACTTAGAAAAGATGAAACTACTTATACTGTTTCGTTTGAAAATTGGGTAGTTGAAATTGAAGATAAAGAGATAAAGAGTGGAAATGTTTTTTATGCTCCTACACCAGAAAATATTTATTCCATTACAGATTCACAACAAGAGATTTTAACCTTTAATGGTTGGGTATATGAAGATGGAACAAAATATACTCCAAAAGAACTTACTAGCGATTTAGTTTTGTATGCTACATATACTTCAAGTGATATTACTACAACTTTTGTTATAAAAGATTATTATAGTGGCAATCAAAATAAATATATTTTCTTATCAAGTGTTACAACAACATTCTTTGATGCAAATGGTGTTGATGACAAAATTTCATTTGATAGTGTATTAGAAGAAAAACTTTTTAATTTTGACGACTCACAAAATATTAACAATGTTTTGTATTATGATATAAATAATAAAATTTTTGAAAATACTCAGAGTTCAGTTAGTATTGAATCATACAAAACTTTCCTTAATAATTATTACTCTATTTCTAATTTTACTTTGCTTAATAATGAAGAAAAAATTGATTTTGAAATTAATGATACTATGAATACTCCACAAGGGAATATGGTTGTCGTTGTTAATCTTAATCCCAAAGAAGTTGAGTTAATTTTTAATTCTAATTTTGATAGTGTAAAAAATGAATATGGCAAAGATGATTTTGAAGATTATTCTAAAAGTCAAAGTGTAGTCTATGGAACTGACTACGAATTTTTTAACTTTATAGATATTTTTCCTAATGTAGATTTTAATAAGTTAATTCCTAATCATACCTTTCAAGGTTGGTCGACAATTTCTCCGATATTTGATAGTGACGGAAATGTCACCAACATTGAAGAAATGGAAAATAATTTGTTTATTAATTATCAAAGGGAAGTTATAGATTTTAACATTTTAAACAACGGTAAAGAATTAAATCTATATGCAGTTTGGAAGACGGGCGAAACTGCCGTTATTATTTACAATGAAAATAATGGCGTTTTATATTCAACTAATATTATGGTTGGTAGTTCTAACTCGCTATCTAATATTTTAGGTGGTGATTTTAGTAAATTTGATAAACAAGGTTATTCTTTAATTGGTTTTAATACTAGTAGAGATTTGAGTGGAAAAATTGCTAACAAAGACACTGTTATTTTAGGGGGAATAAATTCAGAATATTATAATCAAGTTAATGGGGCTATTGTCTTATATGCAGTTTATAAAAAAGTTTATGACACAACAACAATTAATCTAAATAGTGATAGTGTTGATCAAATTTCTAATTTAGATGAAAGTAATTTAAGTAGTTTGCTTAATGTCAACTTAAATATTGATGGCTATGTTTATGAAAATGATATTGAGTTTAGTTACTCACAAATTAACAATTCTATTGTAATTACAAATCTTGTTGAAGGGGCAACTATTTCCTTGCCACAATTTGATAGGAGTAATTATACTTTAACGGGTTACTATACAAATAATTTGATGTATGATGCAGGTAGTAGTTTTACTATATCAAATCCTTCTCCTAAGATTTTTAGTATTAATATTGATACTATTTGGCAGGGAAATGATTTTGTGTTTGCTATCTCATCAAATGACGATAGTTTAACTCCTACAAAAGAGATACAAGTAGAATATGGTGTAGAAATTTTATTTACTTACGATTACAATTTTACTGATAACTTTTCTAATATAATTGTTTCGTTATTTAGCAATTCTCTATTAATTTCAACTGTTGAAATACAAAAAGAGGGGCATACTTTTGTTAACTTTACTGACATAAATTCAAACATTTTATCTAATAATTCTTATTTTGTTGTGAATTCTACTTTTGATGAGATATTTGTTAATTGGCAAGTTTGCTCTTATGATGTTATGTTTATGCTAAACGGTGGAACACATACTCCAACTTCTGCAAGTAGTGTTACTTATAAAGTTAATTATAATGACACTATTAACCTAAAAGAAATTTCAAGTAATATTGATAAACAAGGTTCATATTTGATAGGTTGGTCAACGGATAACGATGCTAATGTTGTGTATAATTATCAATATGAAGATTTGATAATTACTAATGAAACGACTCTTTATGCTGTCTATAAAATTGCTAAAAAACTCATTGTTTATTTAGACGCATCAAGGTCTAATTATGTTGAAGTTGTTGCAGATATTGAAGATTATTTTGTTTTAACAAATGATATTTTTGACGGATACGGATTTAGTTTTAATTATTACAGTAGTTATGAAAGTTCTTCTATTGATACCTTAATTACTGCAAGCACTCAAAAGCGAGTTTATAATTATCCAAATGATGTAACTGAGATTTATGCTATTTGGTATGAAATAAATTTTGAAAATGGTTTGATTGATGGTCAAAATATCGAAAATAGCGGGATTGTTGGCAATCCACCACAAACAAGTTATGTAACAAATAATATAACTTATACTTTTCCTCAATCTTATTATGATGATTCAAATTCTTATTTTAATCTAAGTGGTTGGGAATTTGGTAGAGAAATATATGATATAAATTCAAGTTTTGAAATAAATGAGCAACTTGGAGCACCTAATTCGCTAGTTGTGTTTACTGCAAGTTGGGGATATAAAGATGTTCTTGTTCAACTATATTTGGATAAAAGTGCTCAAAGTCCATATATAGAAGGTTATGCTGTTGATTTTGAAGATAGTAGAGTGTTTACTATTTCTGTTGAAAATGGTAGATATCCACAAAATTCTAGCAAAGTTTTAGATTATTTTAGTAGTTATGATAATGCTTATTTTGTAGATAATGATAAAATTACAATTAACATTCCTTATCCAAATGAAAATATGCAAAAAATAAATGGCGAGTTTGTTTACCCTTTGTATGCAAATTGGAAATTTAAGACTACTTTTAATGCTAATAATGGTAATGGTTTAGATGTTGCAACTATTGATGTTGGTGTAGATTATGATAAAACTACATATGCTAATGGAATTGTTCCTATAAGCGTTTTAGAAAGTATTGAAAATAAATACTCTTTAACCTTACCAACTTGTGAAAGTCTTGGGTTTGTAAAAACACATTCCGATTTTAGTTTGTGGGAAAATGTTATTACAAAAGAACAATTAAGTGCTGGACAGGAAGTTGTTTTACAAGAAAATCAAACATTTGATGCCGTTTGGATTGGTAAAAATTATACTGTAAACTTTGTAGATAGTGAGGGTGGAAATCAAACTGTTTCAAAGACTTTTGAATATGGTTTAACCTATTCTTTAAGTGATTTGTTTGATTTGACAAACTATAATACAGAGTATGAGAATGCTACTACAAATAGATATAAAGTTGTTTCAAATTTGAGATATAGTTATGGAAATACAATAAAAGATTTTGAATTTGACGACGATGTGTTTTTTGCAACTTTTGATAGTTATTCCGATGGGTTTATTTCTAGCCAAGATTTAACAGATGATAATGAAATTAATTTTGAAGTTGTTTGGACTGAAAAAACTTATATTCTCAAAATTGCATTTGACAATGGTTTGTGGGACAATAATGTCGGCGAAAGTTATCTTTTGATTGGTGGTAGACTTTATATTGAGAATGGTCAATATTACTTTAACTATCAAACAAGACTTTCTGAATTAGATGTTGGTGATGATAAAAATGGTAAAGAGATTGCCTACAAAGGTTTTTATAAGTTAGGTTATAAATTTGGTGGACTTAGCGGAGATAGCAGATTTATAAATAATATAATAGGTGATAATGATAATATTACAAATTATTATTTAAAATTTAGTAGTAGTGCAAGTGATTTTGACAGTTTAGCAAACGAAGATGACATAATAGAACTAACTGTAATTTGGAATGAAGTTTTAACTGTTGACTTTAACCTTAATGGTGGCTTTTTAAGTGAGGGTATAAAGTTAAATTCTATTCAAGTTGGTTTTGATTCAAACAATGGGGCTACAATAGTTTTACCTGAGTTAAATAGCGATGATTTCTCAAAGGCTGAAAGTGTTTTTGCAGGACTTTATTTCACAAATGATACGCAAGAATTAAATAGAGAAGATGCCGTCTTATTTAATTTCGGGGATAGTATAGTTATTACGAGTGAAATTTTGTCTAAATTTGGTAGTAGTGAAAGTAGAAGCATCATAATTTATTTTATTTGGAAAGCAACTCTTACCTTTAATGCAAATACTTCTTATAGCGTTATTGGACACTTTACAAAAGATAGTAGCGAAATGATTGCTTCAACTTCTACTTCTTTTAGTCAACAATTTTTCTGCGGAGAAGAACTTACTCTTAATGACCTTTATTCATACTATTTTGTGCTTGATAATATTGACTCTTTTGAAGCAAAAGGTTGGAAGACAAGTTCTGGCGATAGCACGAATTTAAAAAGTTTAATAATAGACTCTAACATTAATCTTTATGCTAATTGGATTCAAAAAGAAGTAAAAATTTCGTTTAAAAACTTTAATGGCTCTGATTTTAATCAAAGTCAAATCTACTTTGAAGAATTTTCTGGGGCTAGAATTAATTTAAAAGACAAATTCTTGGAATTAAGTTCTTTTGGGTTGCCTACACTTGAAGGGTATAATTTTGTTGGTTGGGCAACTAATTTTGATAATAATTTGGTTTCTTCAAAAGATGAACTTGGCGAAGATGTTTACTATAATTTTGACCAAATATTTGTTATACCTAATTATGAAACAACTTTGTATGCAGTTTTTGAAAAGTGTCTAGTAACTGTTACTTACATTGTTAATAACGAAAATGCACAAAATGTTCAAAATGTGGTCGAAACCGATTTAAGATATGGAGATACTTATTATATAAGGGAAGATATTCCTTTTACTGTTAGTTATTTTGACCTTCTGGGATTTAGTTTAGATGATGTAAATTCACAAGGAATTTTATCTAAAAATATTGTCTTAAATATTGATAACGGACTTACTAAAGTAGTTAGTGGCGATATTGTAAGTTATGAACTTAATCTGTATGCTGTTTGGAGTCGTCAAACAAAACGATTTGTGATTGAATTAAATGGTGGCTCATTTAATAATAGCGGTAAAAATAATGATTTACCAACTTTCTTTGATTTAAGTGGTGAAAAAATTAAATCATTTAGTGTAAATAAGTCCAATTTAACTGTTGAAGTTTACTTGGGGCCTGAGGGTGAATATGGCTTAACTTTACCAAGCAATAATTACTTATTTAGAGATGGTTATGCTCTAAGTAAATATGTCGTTGATGGACAATCTTATGTTAGTGGTAACACTTTAAGTGCTACTACTTCAACTATGCAAACTCTCAGTGTTACTTGGATACAAGTAATAGAACTTAGGGTATATTCAAACTACAATTTGGATGATGAGCAATATTTAAGTTTTAGTTTAAATTTAGATGATACATTGACTTTTGATATTGTAGGCAAATCAATTTTTAATGTTTCAACTCAAAAGACTTATCAAATTTCTTTTGATAAACCTCATTATGAACTTGCTTATATTTCTGCTTCAAAAAATAGTGGAAAAAATTATCAAAACAAGCAATATAAGGTAAATGATACTGAATTTGTTATTACAAATGGTATTATAAATCTTTATTGTGCTTGGCAAGGGGTAAATATTTCCGTTGTGATTGATGCTTGCGACAATGAAGAAAATTTACTTGATACCACAGTTACGACAATAGAAAATGCGTTTAGGTATGGCGATGATTTTGTAATTAGTAGCGTTTACTCTATTAGCCAAAGGAAAGATGAAAACGAGGGGTATGAACTAGATTATTTCTTAGACGAGTTTGGTAACAAATATTATGCTAATGATGTCTTTAACCCTGAACTTGATAATTTAGATTACAAAAATAGTTATGAATTTAATGTTGTTTGGAAACAGAAAGAATTTAATGTTATTTTAGATTTTGGAACAGGTGTATACAAGTCTAGCACAACTACTACAAGCAAATTAATTTATACTTGTCTTTATAATGAAGTCTTTGATTTAAAGTTAACTGACTTCTTACCAGAAAATGCTTATCATGCTGATGATGCATACGATGGCAGAACTTATAGGCTATATGATTTTGACAAATTTACTTCTAAAACTATTTCGTTTGACGATAATCAAACTTTTGTTATGCCTGCAAGTGATGTAACTTTTAGTGTCAATTGGGTTAGTAAAAATATTAACTTTGTGTTTGATGCAAATAACAGTTATATTAGTGATGAGGTTAATGGCGGAAGTTATCAAAATTCAGATTTAACTAGCGATTATGATGTTAAATTGAGAAATGACAAATTGGTTGTTATGAACTTTAAAATCGGAGATATTTTAGATTTATCTAAGTTACCATCTCCTATATATGAAGGTTTTAACTTTATGTATATTTATTTACAAGATTATAACGGAGTTGGAATTTTTGATACTTTAAGTGAACAATTCTATTCTTATGAAAACACTGATACTTTCACTATTAACGAAGATATTATTAATTCAACTTTGCTAACACTTGATAATCTTTGGAACGAAAGTGAAAATGCTTTTGAACTTCATTTTACTATAAGTTGGATTGTTAACAAATATACTATTAATTATGTTGCTCAACTTCCAATGATTGCAAATGGTTATAATTATGATGCTTCTTCAACTATTTCATCTTCGTCATCAAATCTACAAGAAATGGTTTATGACCAGCCAGCAACTTTGAGAGCAGGTTTTTCTCTGTATGGTTGGGAGCAAGTTGGTTGGACAACTGTTTTGAATTATAAAGACATTATTCCTAGCGGTGAAAATAAAAATGCTTATTATTTTAGTGATGGAATTTGTGAAAATGAGTATGCTTATAACTTCACAAGTGAAAATAATGCAGAGGTTAAACTCTATCCAATTTGGGAACAAAAGGAATTTAGTTTAAATTTAATAGATTTACAAGCAAATAATAATATTGTAGATAATGATGGCGAGTATAATAGCAAAATTATTTCTTTCTTGTTTGATGAAAGAGTAGTTATAGACGACTTATTTGCAAGAAATCAAATTAGTATTAAACCTTATTCTTTTGAAAATAACACTTATTATGTTCCAACTGGCATTAGATATTTTTATACTGAAAATGACAGTAGAGTGGAATTAGATTTTACTTTTGAAGATTATCTTGTCTTTGCTTTGTCTCCAACAGGTTTCATTAATGCAAAAGATTTGACTGACGATAATACAATAGAATTTGAAATCATATGGACAGAGGTCTATTTTGATATCTACTTTGATTTAAACGGCGGTAAGTATGATGAGAATGCTTTTGGTTTAGTTTGTGATATTGATGATAGTGGAAATTATGTTTTAAAAGGTAAAGTAAGATATAGTAGTATACTTAGTGGTGTTTCAACACTTGAAGAATTTGGACTTGTTGAAGATAAAATTATAAAAGAAAAAAATAATTTGACATATTCTTTTGCTGGTTGGGCTTTACAAGAAAGTAGCGAAAATATGTATTCCTTAAAGGGCGATATGTTGACCTTTAGTTTATCTTCGCCAGAAGAAAGTTTAAAACCTGATGAAAATGGTAATTTTGATTTTGTCTTCGTCTTTGTTGCAATGTTTAATGAGTATAAAATTTCAATTAACATTGATAATGCTAGCATAAAAGAAAGTGTAGAAGATACTTTTGCTGACGAAAATCAAAATGTTTGGGTAGTTAAGCGAGTTGAAAATGTTGGGCAAGAACAAGGTGGAGTTCAAATTGAAAAAGAAGAATTTTATACTTATTCTTATGCAAATAATGTGTTTACCATATTAGATAGTGTATTTAATAATTTTGAAAAAGAATTTTATCATTTAGAAGGCTCAAATCAGGTAGAAATCATTGTTAGTAGCACTAGAGATAATATTGTTGATATTCCTTTTATAGGAAATGAAAGATATTTAACTATTTATTCTACAAACGATAGTGATAGTTTTACCATTTCGCAAGATTTTAAATATATTCAAAATTTGCTCAAAGAGGGCTCTAATAATTTTGGTTATATTAAATTACAGGATAGTCAATCTCCAACAGAACAAAACTTTGTTTATGTTTATGATGAAACAACTCATAGTGGGAGATTTGAAAACTATAACTCTCAACAAACCTATGAAGATGGGACAATTTTCTATGAAAAAGTATATGATAAGGCTATAACCTTAAAATTAAGATATGGAGATGAAATTCTTAGTGGCGATTTTGCTAAATTATCTCTTGTTAGTATGGCTAACTTCACAGGTTGGGGTGATGAGAATGGAATTTATTCTGATACTGAATTCTTTGTAGGTGGAGATGACAATAATGTTATTAATTTATTCTCCTATTTTGATAAAGTCTATGTTACATTTAATCTTAATGGTGGACTTTATGATAACAAGGAACAAATACCTGTTAGAGAAGCAACTTTAAATGGTCAAGTATATCAAATAGACTTACCTCTTATTACTCACCAAGATGGGCAACAATTAGGTCCTACTAAATTTGGTTATATTTTCCTCGGTTATTCTTACTATTTCAAAAACTATGAAGAATATAATATATCTGTAATTGAAAATAAAGATGAGTTAGTTGTTTTGCCATCTTCACAGGCTGGGGTGTCAACACCTTACACTCTTAGTGGTAGTAAGAGCGAAACTCTTTATGCTATTTTTAAGCCAATTCAAACGACATTCACTTTTACTATTAAAAATAGCGATGATGACCCTATTGCACAAGCAACAACTTTTACTGTAACTAAAAACTATGGAGAAAGTTTTGAAATGCCAACAAAAGGAGTCGGGGAATTTGGTAGCATTATTGATAGTTGGGTAAGAGAAGATAGTGTTTTTGTTGGTTGGAAAATTAATGTAAATAGTTCTACTCACTACGAATATAGTCAAGGTTATTCTTATGTCCTTGATGGAACAAAAGACTTTAAATACTATAAAGACAATGGACTTGCCATTCCTACTGATATTACTGTTTATTCGATTTGGGAAATTCCAAATGTTAGCATAAAACTTTATTTAGGTAGTGAACCAATTTCGTCTTATAGATATTTTGGCGATGATAGTAATGGAATTAAAAGAGATAGCAATAATCAAGTTTACCTTGAAAGTATTTCATCTTTAAAGAGCACTCATAAATTGCCAAGTTTAACTAATTTTTATTTGAAAGATATGGTCGCCGTAGCATATTCAAAGTCTAGTGATTTGTCAAATCCTTTTATTAGTGAAGAAATTACAATTGATACAAAGGATATTATTAAACACGAAGATGGCTCTTATGAATTTAAGTTGTATATCAAGTGGGACAATGCGGATAGTTATATTTTAGGCTACTATAATGGACTTAATAAATACTTTGCTAGTTTTGATAGTTGTTTATCTTTTGTAAACAATATCTTTGAAAATGAACCAACAAATATTTATGACAATGCTATATATGATAAAAAGATAGTAGAATTGTTTATCCTTGACTTATATGATACTTTTACTATTACAAAAACTACAACAGTAAAGGAAGAATTTACTTTAACTATTAACTTAGATGAAAATGTAAAGAATAATAAGAGTTTAGTTAGAGCAGACGACTTTACAGATTATTTGTTTGTTGTTAATGAGGGGGCAAAACTTGTTGTAAATTCTAAAACAGGTTTTGAAATTTCTTTTGATGGAAAAGAAATTTTAAGTAATGGAATGTTTAAGGTTGTTTCTGGCGAACTTGAATTTAATTCAGGGGTTGTAGTTAACAATAGTTATAATTCTGGGCTTGAAGTTAGGGAAGGTTTTGGTGCTGTTGGTGGAGTAATTCAAGTTGATAATGGAAAGATATCATTAACTAATGTTAAGTTTAGTAACAATGGAGTAAAATCTTCCGTTGATGCTTATGGTGGGGTAATATTTGCATTTAACTCTCTTGTTAATATAAGCGGTTGTGAGTTCCAAGATAACTTTGTTCAATCTTCATTAAATGCTTATGGTGGGGTAATTGCACTTGTTGATTGTAAGAGTGATAACTTTGATGATACATCACTTAGAAACAATATCAATAATAGTATTTTTAATAATAATTTTGCTACAACTACTAGTTCAAGTCAAAACAATTATGCCTTTGGTGGTGGTATTTATAATTACAATTCAGACTTTGCTTTTGAAAGCGACTTTATATATGCGGTTTCTTCAAATAAGGCAGACACTTCTGGTGGTTTCTTATATTCAACCACTCAAACGGGGGCAACTAATTTAATTAATTTTAAAAAGACTTCATTTACTTCTAACTATGCTCTAAATGGGGGTGCTTTATTTATTGAAAACTCCCTTGTAAAACTTGATAATATAGAGTTTAGTCAAAATGGATTTATTTTGCTTAGCGAAACTGAAGTAATTTATGCAGAGTGTGGCGGGGCTATTTATGGTGGAGAAAATGCTCAAATTGAAATGCTTAACACTGATGAAAATGTTTCAGATAGTGGAGATGGAGATAATAGTTTAGTTACAACAACTATTGGTAAATTTATGAGTAATTTTGCTAGAAATGGTGGGGCTATTTACTCACTTGGTAATGACCTTGATATATCTTCATTAATGTTTTATAACAATGGACTTCCTATGACTTCAAATGATGGAAAAGGTGGAGCATTATACCTAGGAAGTGTTGGTGAAAATGTAAATAATGTTTCAATTGCGTTCTCACAATTTAAGTTTAATATTTCTAAGTATGGTGGTGCAATTTATGTTGATGGTAATGTTATTTTAAATATTGATGCACCACAGGCTACTAAGGACCAAATTCAAGCAGTTTTGGATAAGGGAAGTGAAGTTACAGAAGAAACTTTAAGATATGTTAGCAATACTTTCTCTACTAACTATGCTGAATATGGTGGAGCAATTTACTATAACTCAATACTTAGTTCAACTATTGACTATTCAATTTTTGAATATAATATGTTGAACGCAGGTTATGATGCAAAACCTAGTTTAAAAGGTGGTGCAATTTATAGTGCAAATGGTGAGTTAACTCTTAAAGATTTTGTTTGGATTTATGAAAATTATGCTGTTGAAGGCGGTGGTGTTTATGTTGGGGCAGACCAAGGACAAACATCAGGGGAAGAAGAAAATTCTGTTGCAAAACTTATAGTTATAGGAACAAAATTTTATTATGAAAACAAAATAGTTGGAGATTATAACAATATAAATGCATATCATGAGGCAGTAGAAAAACTCGAGGAATTAAAAACTTCAGGGGCTTCGCAAGAAGAAATCGACGAAGTTCAGGCTGTCGTTGATCAACTTAGAGAACAAATTAAAGGGGAAATTATTACAGAAACAAAAGGTAATAGAGCAACATATGGCGGTTCAGTTTATATAGGGCAGTTTGGTTATGCAGATTTGTCTAGCGGTGGTAATAGGGGAAATACTATGTATGACCTTGAAAGAGGTGATGCTGTATATAATTTAGGAACTTTAAAGATTGGAGATTTTGACATTTATCAAACTAATGTAAATGGTAATATAACAACTATTTACAACTGTGGAGATTTTGAAATTTATGGCTATGGTCAGATTAGACCAAGTCCAAGAATTTATCTTTCTAAAAATAGCGACAATACAGGGTATAATTACATTTTGATTTCAAATTTAAATTATAGTAATGTTTCTAGTATTGAACTTGTAATCTCTACTGATGATATTATACTTAATTCGCCACTTGTTAAGTTTGCTTCACAAGAAGCATATGATGCCTTTGTTAATAATGCTGATAATGAAAATTTGTTTAGCGTTAATGATCCTACACTAATACTTGATGCTGATGTAGAACAACTTGCACTTGTTTTACATTATAGAAGTTATGAGATTAAGTTTGAAGATTTGAGCCAAGATAAAGATAAACTCAATTTACCTTTACCAATAACTTTTGAATATGGGGAAACTGTAAGTGAAGAATTTATAACTTCTTTAAATAATTTAACTGTTTTAAGAGATGGTTACTCTTTTGTGGGTTGGGCTTATTTCGTCCAAGACGATGTTGACGGTAATGTTTTATTAGACTCTAAAAATACGGGAGTAAAATATTCTGGGGTTGATTTTGTTGAAGTCTATGACTATTTAGATTCATCTATCAAAGGAAAGCATTTCTATTTACTTTCAAATTTAGTTGAACACACTAGCAGTTATAATAGTTTATTACCTGCTCACAATTTCTATTTATATCCAATTTGGAAACCTGATGAGTATAAAATTAGTTATTCATATGCTTCAAATGAAGGACTTGAAAATTATGCCATAAATGGTATACAAGTAACAGATAGTTATCTTAATGCTTTAAGTAGTGTTGAATATTATAACAACTATTATACTATAAAATCTTTACAAGATTTGAATGCTTCTGTTTTTGCTAAATATGTAACTATTTCAGTTGTTGAAGAACAAAATGGAATAATAAAAACAATTAAATATAATAACCTTAACTATCCTGTAACTTTTGATGAAAATTTTGGTTACTATTCTTTTTCTATTATGTCAGGTGAGTCTGAATTATTAGAAAAGTTTTATATTGAAAGCAATACAAGTGCATTTTCTATATTAAATGTTGATGAAAATGGATATATTTATTCTACCCTTGACACTTCAAAACTTTATCCTATACAAGTTGTTATTGATGGACAAATTGTTGATGTTGTTAACTCAACTGTTTCTTATAATGGAGAAAATTATGTTCTAAGGTCTCTTTATAGACCAGACGGATATGAGTTTGATTATGTAGTGATTAATGGAGCAAAAAATTATTCGCTTGGAAGTCAATTTTTAATTAGTAGAGATAACCCTTATTCTATTTGTGTAGGAAGTGATAAAAATCTTGTATTTAATGTCTTCTTTAAAAAGATTGCTCAACAAATTGAGTTTGTAATTGACGAAAATAATTCGTTTACTATAAATAGATACAGCGGACAAGAAATTTCTTTGCCTAGTGGAAATGTTTGCAGTTATGATGATGTTAGTTATGAGATTTATAAAGATGGTTATGAATTAAAAGGCTTTGTCGACCAAAATGGTAAAAATTATGCACTTGGAGAAACTTATCTTGTAAAAGAAAATTCGTCCAATAAGCATATTTTTACAGCAGTTTGGGAAAAGGCTATATGTTATATTGAAAATGGTGTTATGATTAATGGCGAATTTAAGCCAAAATATTACACAAGTTTAGAGCAGGCTTTTAGTGACATAAATAATGGGAATTTGACAACTAATTTAGATAACTATAGGATTGTTATTATAGGTAATAATTTTATTTATCAATCACAACAAAATAGTTCTCTTTTAAATTTAGTTGGGGCATCTAGTTCAGTATATGAAATAAGTATGATTGTTAATCAAACATTTGTAATCACAAAGAATATTACGCTTGTTTTAGAGGGGAATAATGTTTCTTTAAGATTAGTATATGCTGATGATTTTGATAAATCTAAACCAATGTTTGAAGTTGTCGAAAATGAATTTACTTTGGGTGGAAATGGAGTATCAATTACATTAGACGGAACAAGGACTGATGGAACTAATAGTTTGGTTGTTGTTGAAGAAAATGGTAATTTTATCTCAAATGTCGGGGTAGAATTTACAAATTCTACAATTGATTCAAAATTTGGAATAAATGACAAAGGCGGTGCTTTAACTGTAAATGGTAAGGCAACTATTAATTCGTCAGTTTTTGCAAATAATAGATCAAATAACGGCGGTGCAATATATGTTGCATCAAATGGTAATTTAACTATTTTAGGTAATGATAGTAATGTAAACCTTTTTGTTAATAACTCTGCAACAAACGGTGGGGCAATATATTTAAGTCAAAATTCAAGTTTATCAATTACGGGTAAAGATGCTTCAAATAATATAGTTTTAAGTCAAAATACGGCAGATAATGGCGGGGCACTCTACCTTAATAGTTCTTTATCAAGTTTAAGGCTTGAAAACATTAATTTAGTTAACAATGTTGCTAATTTATATGGTGGTGCAATTTATAATAGCGGAGATATTAAGTTAGATTACGATTTAATTTTTACAGAAAATAGTGCTTCAATTAGTGGTGGTGCTATCTATACCGTTGGCAAATTGGAAATTTCTAAATCTACATTTAATAATAATATTTCTCAACAAAGCGGTGGTGCTATTTATAGCGAAAACAACTTAAATGTTAATAATGTAAAATTTCTTCAAAATAAGGCAGGTGCTGGTAGTGGTGGTGCTATTTATGCTAAAAATACTTTATATGTTAACGGACAGACATCATTTAATGAAAATAGTGCTAACTACGGTGGGGCTTTATATCTAAATAATGTTAGCGGTGAAATTTCTAATACTACTTTTAATAAGAACACTTCAATAAATGGTGGAGCAATTTATCTTAATTCTTCAAATATTACTTTGACTGAAAGTTGTCAATTAACAAACAACATCGTTTCTGTTTCTTCTTCTGGGGACGATAATGTAGCAGCATATGGTGGAGCAATTTATGTTAATAATAGTCAAGTCCACATTTATTCAACTATTAGCGAAAATTATAGCGATACAGAAGGTGGCGCTTTATATGTTTTAAATGCTTCAAGGGTTGTTTTATATGAACAAAGTAAAATAACTAACAATACCTCTTATGGTGTTGGTGGCGGTATTTCTATTAATGGAAGTTCAACTTTAACTTTCAATTCTAATCTTGTTGAGATATCAAACAATAGTGCTTCAAAGTATGGTGGAGGTATTTATTATAATTCTAGTGCTATTAGTGTTTTAGATGGTGGAAACATTTACGGAAATGATATTGAATTTGATAAGGACGGACTTAAAAAAGGTAAAGAAATTTATTTGACTACAAGCACAACTTTAACTCTTAATAACACAATAATTTGTGAAAAGAGTAATATTCAAGGGCAAACAAATGTTTATGATATTTATATTGGAGAGAATGCTTTACTTAATATGAATTCATCTGTTGTTTATGGCAGTATTTATGTAAAAGATATTGAGTTTAATAGAGAACCAATTAATGGAATTAATTTTAATTCTTCAAGTTTTGCAAGAGATATTCACTTAAATCAATACAGATATATAAGTATTGATGGTTACCTAAATTCTATTTTACTAGAAGATAATAAAATTAATATTCATTTTAGTTACAACAAACCTGGACTTACAACTAATACTCCAAACAATACAAAAATTATTAGATTTTTAAGCGAAGATAGTTTAAATAAGAACATTATTTACTTTAACTTAGTTAGAGATGAAGAACTTAGAGATTATACTCTAACTTATGAAAACGATGGCTACTATTCTTGGGCTGTTATTAAAGAAATTGCAAAAGAAATAAGAATTAATCCAAATGGTGGGAAAATTATCTTTAATGATAGTTATACTTCTGAGATTTACGAAGTAAGTGGCAATGAAATTTTAACTATCTATGACTTGCCAGGCAGGGGTAGTTTAGAGTTTTTAGATGAAATTCAAGGTTATAGGGCAGGTTATCAAAAACTTGATTACTATATTGATATGGATAACAACAAAGTGTATACTTCAAGTAGCATTTTGCCTATTATCTTAATTACTCTAAATGTTCAGTGGAGCGAAAAAGAATATAGTGTTAATTTGTTAACAACTCAGGCTAATGGTAGTGAAAAACAAGAAAAGTTAACTATAAAATATGGACAAGATATTAAATTAAGAGAGCCAAGTTTAGATTACCATAGTTTTGTAGGTTGGGAACTTGCTTATTATAAAAATTCTAATTTAGTAAAAACAGGCATAATTTTTGAAAAAGGCTCAAACTTTAATCTTGCTAATATTAATAGAGAAGATTTAGTTTCAAGTATTACAGGTCAAACGGGAAGTCAAATATTTGAAAGTGTTGATTTGTCAACTTCTACATTCTACCTTTACAGTGTTTTTGAAGAAGTTCAAGTTGAAATTATTGTCAAAACAAGTCAGGGTATGGTCGTTGAAACTCAAAATTCTAAATACGAGAGAGAAAAGATTAACGATTTTACTTATAAATATTTAGTTAGTCAATCTAATATGTATGTAAATTACAACGATTTTGTCGACGATTTTGCTTACCAAGACCATGTAGTAGATGGACTATTTACAGGAACAAATGGCATTTATGAAAAAAATATTGATGTTATGTATGATAGAAATAATTCATCTATTTCAATTTCAAATATTTCATCTCTTACATTAAATTGTTATTGGATTAAGGTAGAAGCCTATATTAGAAAACCAAATGTTGAAGATAGTTCAAAAAATAGAGTTAATTATGAAAGTTTGCTTGTTGCTGTCAATAATTTAGTAAGTGGAGATGAACTTGTCATAGTTGCTTCATCTATTGATATTCAAAGCACTCTTATATTTAATGAAGATGTAACTGTCTTTGCAAGGGGAAATGTAACACTAAATAGAGCAAAGAATTTTGCTGGTCAATTAATTTTGATTAAGGCAGATGTTGAGTTTAAGGGTGAAACAGAAGAAAGTTCTTTAACTATTAATGGTAATGGCAATGAATTGCTTGAAGATGGAAGCACAAATCCAAAATATACTGCTTTTTCAAATTACGGAGCATTTTATGTAGAGTTTGGCTCATCACTTTTACTTGGTGAAAATATTACAATTAAAAATAATGTTTCAAAGTATTATGGGGCTGGTATTTATGGAGAAGGCGAAGTTACTTTAAATGGAGTTACAATTAGTAACAATTTAAGTTATGAAAATGGTGGAGGAATTTACTCAAAAGGCAACTTAACCTTAGAAAATGGAAATATTACTAACAACTCGTCAAATAAAAATGGCGGTGGAGTCTATGTTGCTTCAAATAAATTATCAATAAATAATTCATTTATAAACAACAACACTGCTAAAAATGGTGCTGGATTGTATTTTGAAAGTTTAGTGAGTGCTGAAATTAGTGGTGGGGAAATAAATAATAATGCTTCGTCATTGTTAACAAACTCTTATGGTGGCGGTGTTTATTTAGCACTTAATTGCGGGGTTGTTACATTTAAACAAAATATTGTATTAAAGGGTAATTCTGCTTGCTATGGCGGTGGTATTTATGTTGCTGGAAATAATAATGGATATAATGAATATACAGTTATTTTAGATGGTGTTAATATCTTAGAAAATTCTGCAACTTATGGTGGCGGTATTCAAATTGGTAATGAAACAGAAAATTATTCGTTACAAAAGGTTAAACTTAGCCAAGGTTCAATTCAGAACAACTTGTCAACTTATGGTGGTGGTGTAGGTATATTTAGAGGACAATTTGATTTGATTTCAGGCACAATTTCTCAAAATAATGCTAAATTTGGTTCTAATATCTTTGTTAGTGCAGTTGATAGTAAGAGTTATGGTTATGTTAAAATTTCTGGTGGAATTGTTGGAGATGAAAATAATTTAGGAAGTATTTTAGTCGAAGCAAAAACTTCTACGATTTTGGGTGTTTTGGAGGTATGCTCAACTTATAAAATTTATTCTACCGTTTTATTACTTAATAATGCTTATATTAGTGTAAAATCAAATATAAGTGACGATAGTTCTAATATTGTAATTAGACCTATTAGCATAGTTTCTAATGAAATTGTTGACAATTATCCTTCTTTTGATAGTCAAATTGTTGCAGTTAAATTTGACAATGTTAACCTTGTTAAAACTACTAAATTTGATTTGTTGGAAGAAGCAAAATCAAAGCAAGAAAATAGTTATAGATTAAAGCAAGTTGATGAAAATATTGTTATTTGTAGGGCAGTATTTACTTTAACTTTTGACCCTCAAAATGGAAGCATTTCAACTAGTGGGGAATATGACTTTATAAAAGATAATCAAAAAATTTCTATTGATATGGCTTACACTTCTAATTTATTTGGTTTGTTAGGCAGTATTTCAGTTAGTTATGAAAACAAAGATTTCCTTTATTGGTATTACCTAAATGAAGAAATGGAAATTGTTGTAGATGAAGTTACAACAATGCCTTATAGTGATTTGACTTTATTTGCTAAGTGGAGTGTTGATTATTACACCTTATCTATTGATTTAAATGATTCAAGAACAAATAGTGGAAATAAAGCAGTTGTTGACATTGAGGCAGCAAGTGAAATTGAAGATTTTGTTTATGATGAACAAAGTAGAATTATTAATTTAAAAGTCTTTATTGATGATGAGTCTTCAAATTATGGGGAGAGTGCTTTAAAAAGTATTTATCCTTTAATAACTAGATATGGATATGAAATTATAAGTTTTAGCACTTCGCAAATATTAGGTCAGGGTTCTTCATACAACGCAAATGGAAGTGGCTTTAAAATGCCAAGCGAGAATATTACATTATATTTAATTTGGAATGCAATGCAATATTCAATTATTTATTCTTCAAATAGACCAAATGAAACTTCTGCAGAAGAAAAAATCATAAGTGATTATAAGTTTGATGAATTTATCAATTTAGCAACAGCAGAGTTGTTTAGTTGCGTGGGATATAATTTGGTTGGTTGGAGTTACACAAAGGGCAATCAAAATGCAGACTTTTCTGTTGGGGAAAAGGCACTTAATATCCTTAGAGAAGATAATCAGTCAGTTAGATTGTATGGCGTTTGGGAACCTATTCAGTATAAAGTTATTTATGATAGTAATGCACAAGGTAGAGTAGTTTCTGGTCAGGTGGAAGACCAAATATTTGTTTATGATGAAGAAAACTTCTTAACTTCAAATAGATTTACTTCTCTTGGATATACTCAAATAGGTTGGAGTTTAAGTAAAGTTGTAAATGATGGTGATGAGTTCTATGAATTTGAGGACGGACTAATTGCAGTCAATTTGACAAGTGAAAGTGAAGTTACTCTCTATGCAGTTTGGAGCAATAACTCTTATAAAGTAAACCTTTATAACAGACAAGGGAGTATGATTGTTAGCACAATTACTGCTTTCTATGATGAAGATAATCTTAATTTGCCACTTGCTAGTCAGTTATTTGGAAGTGTAGAAAATAATCTCTATTTTGCTGGTTGGAGTTTGACTTTGCCTAGTGAAAACCAAGAAGTAAAATATTTAGATGGTGCGGTTATAGACAATTTTGTTTATGAAGGAGAGATTAACTTATATCCTGTTTACTGTGAAAGAAGTGTAATAATTAATTCAAATAATGAACAAAATATTACTTTACCTTTAAATATTGATAGCCAGGGTAATGTTACTATTTCCAAAACTCAAATTGAAAGTCTTATGACCTATTCAGGTTTTGAGATTGGGTATTTGGGGCTTAGCAATGTTCATAGTGAGAATGAGAAAAAATATGAATTTGGTAATAATGAAGAAATTATTTTAAATGTTATTACTGAAAACTTTACATCAACTGAGTTATTTATTATTTGGCAGGCAAAGCAATATCAAATTAACTTTATTGTTAATGGTAAAGAATATGCCGAATTTGCTAGTCAAGTAAAAAGCACAAAAGTTTCTCAGGGTAATGCTTATTCTACTTACCAAGACAATAATACAGTTACATTGTATTCAAATATTGTCAGCGGAATTGAACTTATAGGTTGGAGTTTTGATACAAATCAAAATATTGTAAATTATTTGCCTAATACAAGTTTTGAACTTACAAATCAAACTCTATCAACTATTGCCACATATGGACAAATTGTTGACAATGTAATAACTGTTTATGGAGTAACTCAAAAAGAATATTCAATTACATATAATCTTAATACAGATATTCAAAATATAATTATAGGTTCAACAACTTCAATTACTAGCAAAAATTCAATAAAAACAGGAACATTACTAAATAGCAATCCTGTTCAAATTAAGTTTAGCGATTACTATGGTAATGTTTGGGAGATAGCATCTAGCAACATACAAGATAGTTCATCTAAGTTTGCTTACTTCTTAGGCTGGTCATTAAGTCCAACAGCAACTAGTGCAGAATACTATGATGGTATGGATTTATCAAAAGTTATGTTTGTAGGAGATGTTACTCTTTATGCAGTTTGGGGAGAATATACTAATACTTTTTACTTCGATTATGAAGAGACTACAAATGGCGTAATTTTAACATCTTTAAATCAGTTGGGAATAACTAATTTAGAAGACAATTCTGAAATTATTTTACCAAGACACACTTTAGTATATAATGATGGCGATTTAAGTTATGGTAAAGAAATTGTTTCTATTAAGTCTTTAAATAAAGTAGATACAAGTGTTTCATCAATTAATTTGAAGTTTATGTCAAGTTTACAGTCAATACCTTCTCAGGCTTTTGCTGGTTATAAAAATTTGAAAGAAGTTGTAAATATTCCACAATCTTGCGACATATCAGGTGGAGCATTTATAAGCACAAGTTTACAGCGTGTTACTTTCATAACTAGTGAGGAACCTGTATATGTTACAGATTTATCATACAATGTTTACAAGGTAGACAACAATTCGGCTCAACTAATTTCATTCTTATATGTAAATGCTTTGTCTGAAATGGAATTAGAACTAAATTCTTCTATTCAAACTGAAAAGAGGACATATTTATTATCGTCAATTCTTTCAAATGCCTTCTATGGCTTAGAAGTTACAAATTTAATAATACCTGAAAGCGTTGAAACTATGAACGAAGGTAGTTTAAACGGACTAAATAATTTAGTATCTCTAACACTTAACTTTATAGGCTATGACAATCAAGTAACTAACGATAATAATCAAACCTTTATATTTATGTTTGGTGGACTAGAAAATATTTCATCAAAACTTACAACTATTGTTGTTAGAGATGAAAGCGAGATAGTAAATAGTTCTTTTGCTGGAATTACAAGTCTTGTTAGTTTGACATATCTAAATGGAATAACAAGTATTGGTAGTGATGCTTTTAATGGGTGTATTAACTTAAATATTTTAGCAGGGACTAACTCAAATGAATTTGATTTATCACAAGTTGAATTTATTGGGGCAAGGGCTTTCTATGGGTGTGAAAATTTACCTACAAGTCTAAGATTTACAAATACAAACGAAATTGGCGACCAAGCATTTAGTTATACTAATATTACAACTGTTTATTTGTCTAGGAATGTAAAGAACTTGGGTGTTTCTTCAAGTGGTGAAAAAAATACTGCTTTTAAAAATGCAACAAGTTTAGTCAGTGCAACAGTATTTTCTACTTATTGCTTTGATGCGGTTATAAATAACACGGGCATCGTTCCAAATAGTTTAGATTGTGTTATTTATATTGATATTACTTTCTCGGTTGTATTAGAAAATATTAAAGATATTAAACTTAAAGAAAAATATTACTCTTATAATGTTGTTATTTATGATAGCATCGAAGTTTTTGATGAAGATTACAACAGTATTGGAACATATGGAAGTTTAAAACAAGCAATTTCAGATGCACAAAGTGGTAATATAGTTGTTATTAAAACAGATTTAACAATTTATGAACAAATATTAATAAATAAAGATATTACAATTCTCTCGGCTTTTAATTTAGTTGAAGAAGATAACGAGGCATATCAATACCTTGATGGAATAACAAGCATTAATATAAATATTTCAGATAGTTTAGTTGATACAAATGCTTTTGTCATTAAGGATAGTAATGTAAACTTTGCCACTAAATTTGTAAGTCAAACTGACGAGCAATATAAAAATTTAACTATTAACATAATAGGAACAGATTTAAGAAGCCAAAGTCTTTTCTTAATTCAAGGTTCAAATGTTTCGTTTGGGGAAGGGTTATATATATCAAACTTCAACCAAACTGAAAATGCGGTCGTTAATGGTAGCGTTGCAAAAATTATTAATGGCTCTAATGTAATTTTTTCAAATGTAAATTTAACTAATAACAGTGCTACTAATGGTGGGGCATTGTATGTTGAAAGTTCAACTATTAATTTTATAAGAAGTGAAATTTCTTATAATAATGCAGATAACGGCGGGGCAATCTATTTATCAAGTCAGTCTATTTTAAATATTGACGAAGATACAAAATTATATAACAACAATGCTCTTATGGGTGGAGCAATTTATGTAAATACTCAAATCTTAGAAGAAAATTATTCTAATATTTTTGGCAGAGTTATTATTGAAAACAATAATGCTCAGTTTGGGGGTGCCGTTTATATTGAAAACGGATATGTTATTGTTGATAATAGCGATATTGAGATAAAGTCAAATAGTGCTAATAGTGGTGGAGCATTCTTTGTTCAAGGTGGTATCTTACAAGTTTCAAATGGTATGATAGGTAGTGAAGACAGTCCAAATACGGCAAATGCTGGTGGTGGAGTTTATGTAGGTGGTCAGGGAGTTATCAAAGTTCTAGGTTCAGGTAGTATTTCATATAATAGAGCAACCCTTGGTGGCGGTATTTACTTTGCTTCTTTATATACTCAAATAGCAAAGGCTTCGCAAATAAAAGGTAAGATTACAAATAATAATGATTTAAGTATTCTTCAAAACGGCAATGTTTTAGGTGGCGGTATTTATGCTCAAAGCGGAATTCTTAATATTGAAAGTGAAACATCTTTAATTTCACAAAACTATGCAAACTATGGCGGTGGTATTTACAATGAAGGGGCTTCTATTGAAATTATAAGTGCTAAGAATGAAAATAATGACATTAATTCAGGGATAACTAAAAACTATGCAAATTATGGCGGTGGTATTTATAATTATCAAGGTTCAATAAATATAAAGGCAGGAAATATTGTAGAAAATAGTGCTATTTATGGTGGTGGTATTGCTCTTTATGATGGCGAAATACAGGTTTTGCAAAATGATAATGTCTCGTCAAATATAATTAGAAATACAGCAAATTATGGTGGTGGTATTTATATTTATAACAATGGTAAGTTGCGTTTTAGTTCTTCTAATTTAAGTTTAAATAGTGCTACAATAAGCCAAGATTTACAAGATAGTGGTAATGGTGGCGGTATTTACTTGTTAGATGGAAGTGTAGTTTTTGAAGGTGGAGAAATTTCATATAATACAGCAAATAATGGTGCTGGATTATTTGTAACTAAGGGAAGCAAAACTTTGTCTTTTGAAATGTATGAGAATACTTTGATTACTCAAAATAATGCAATCAATAATGGTGGTGGGCTTTATGTTAATTCCTTATTAACTTTAAGTAGTGGTCAAATTTTAAATAATACTGCAAATCTTGGTGGCGCAATTTATATTTCTAATAAATCTTTACTAACACTCGACAAAGTAAGTATATCAACAGGTAATTCATCACAAGATAATTACACACAAGGTGTTTACCTTGAAGAAAATTGTGCTGAAAATTCATTTAGTATAACTAATCAAACTTCTATTAACAAACAAGATACATTTGTTTATCTTAATAAAGGTTGTGTAGTTTATGTGCTTGATAAGTTTGTTGGAGAAAATCAAATTAAACTTTATCTTGTTGAATCTATTATTGATAATAAAGTAAAGGCTGCTGTTTTTGCGAAAGAAGAGTATGCAAGTATAGGTAAGTTCTATGCAATAGAAACTGCATTTACAAGAGAGAAAAATATTATCTACGCAGTTGAGTCATCTGTTGTTGACATTACTGATGAATTAAATCTTATCAATTATGCAACTTTGAAAGACGCTGTCGAACAGTCCCCAGATAACAAGCAAGTAATATTGCAATTAATTAAAGACCAAGAAATTACAAGCAAAATGATTGTTTCAGTGGGAAAAGAGAAAGACATAGTTATTGTTGTTAGGAAACAAGAATATATAACTAGGGGAATTGAAGAAAACGGCAATTTATTTACAGGTTTCTTGTTTGAAGTTTTTGGAAGATTAACTTTTAACTTAAATAATTATACAAATACATTAGTAGTTGATGGCAAAAATGTTGAAAATAGTGCTTCGTTAATTTACATAGCAAAAGATGGGCAAGTTACAATGAACGCTAATGTTGAACTTGTAAATAACATTGCAAATTATTCTTCTATTATAAAGGTAACAAACCCTGATAATGGAACTATTCAAAATGTTGACAATACTTCTAATGGTGGTGCAATTTATGTTGACGGTGGCTCTTTTACAATGAATGGCGGACTTATTTATAACAACAAAGCAGAAAATGGTGGTGCAATCTTTGTTAAATCAGGTAATGTATTTATTGTGGAAGGCACTTTGGGTAGACAGGTCATTGATGGAGATATTGTAAATAATAATTATGGATATAATGTCGCTAGTGAAAATGGTGGGGCTATATTTGTTCAAAGCGGAAGTGCTTATATTTATGAAAATGCTTTAATTTCTGGTAACCTTGCAACAAATGGTGGAGCAATTTATAGTAATGGTATTGTAAGTTTAGAAAAGGCAAAAATTGAATTTAATACTGCTCTTCAAAATGGTGGAGCATTATATCTAAACTCAAATTCAATTATTGATGCTTCAAATCATTTTACTTTAAGTTGTGTTGACATTTCAAATAACAAGGCACTTCAAAATGGTGGGGCAATATTATTACTTGCTGGAAACCTTTCGATTTTGGGAGAAAGTCAAAGTGAGACAAGCAAATTCTATCTAAATTATGCATTAAATGGTGGTGCTATTTACAATTGTGGAACAGGAAAGTTTAATATAACTCTTACGGACTTTTATTCTAATAGTGCAACTAATAATGGTGGTAGTATTTATTTTGAAAATGAAAGCATTTCAAATTCAAGCGAGATTGTAAACTCAAAATTTGGAGTAACAACTCCAAATACTGCTAACCTTGGTGGAGCAATCTTTATAAATAGTGGTAAACTTACAATTTCTTCATCAAGCATTGTTTTAAATACTGCTTTAAATAATGGTGGTGCAATTTATGTTGGTGGTAGTGGTAATTTACTACTTAATACGACTCTTAGTGAAAATATAACAACAATTCAATCAAATTCTGCAATTAATGGTGGGGCTATATACATTGATACTAGTGGTGATGTTGAAATTTTAGGGTGCTACATTTCAAATAATATAGCAACAAATAATGGTGGTGCTATTTATCAAGTAAATGGAAGTTTAAGACTTGTCCAAACATCAGGTCAAAGTTTGGGTGGAGTTAGTGAAAATACTTCTACTTATGATGGAGCTGGACTTTATCTCATCGGCGGTTATGCTAGTTTGGAGTCTGCAATAGTTAGCAGGAATGTGATATCTTCTGGTAATGGCGCGGGGTTATATATTAGTGGCGCTAATGTTGAAATTAGGGGCTCTTCAATTAGTAATAATGTTATAAGTCAAAGTAGTGATATTAATTTAGATAGAGATGGCCAAGGCATATATTATAATGCAGGAAATGTAACACTTTATGGGGATAATTTTATTAATAATCCTATTAATGAAGCAGAAAGCAGGTCTGGGTCAATAGTGATTGAAGGAACAACAAGTTTAGATCAGTGCTTTACTCTTGCTGGGGTGATTAATAATTTAGTAGACGCTTTCTACTTAAAAACTAGGGATAGTTGGATAAATACACTTGAAAAAGATTATTCTGGTTCAGATGATGGTTTTTCTGTTAATGATCAAGGGAACCCAACTGTTCTTATAAAAATTAATGAAGAAAAGTTATACAATGATAAAATAGTAAAATTTACTGCTCAAAGTTTAGCACAATATAATTATTTAAAATATTTTGAGCTTCCACTTTCGACTAAAAAGTTATTGGTTGTTGGGCAGGGAGATTTGGCTGATTATATTGTATTAAGTTATCAATATTTTTATATTATTGGTAAAAACGATAACAAATTAGAAGTAGACAAACCTGTAAAAATTATTGCGGCATATGATGATTTGCAAGAGGCGATTGATTCACTTAACCTTTATGAAGGTAAACTTAAAGACACTGAAAAAGGTTTCTTAATCATTGCAAATATTGTAAATGAAACTCATACTTTTACATTTGATAAAACTATTACTATAAAAAACGATAGTTTACTTAGTGTTAAGAAAATAACTATAACTTCGCTTACTGAAAATGTTAAGTTTGTTAAAAGTGATAGTTCAAAAGATTTTGAATTTATTTCTGTTGAAGAAGGTTATGAGTTAGTTTTAGGAATTAACGAAGATTTTAGTAGTTATTATGATATACTTTTAGAAGAAACTTTTGATAGTTCCGTTTATAAAAATGCTTTAACATTTGTTGGAAGTGATGAAAGTTTATCAAGTATGATTGTTAATAATGGAACACTTCAATTAAGAGAAGGCACAGTATTTACAAATCAAAATTCTTTACAAAATGGGGCAGTTGTAAATAACTATGGGACATTAATAGTTGACGGTGCTAAAATATTTAACAATAGTGCAGAAAATGGCGGAGCAATTTATTCAAATACAGGTTCAACACTGAATATTAATTCCGGTTATATTCATAATAATCTAGCAACTAATGGCGGAGCAATTTATCTTGCTAATGGTTCTACTTCAAATATTTATGGCGGTTTTATTGGTATTGGAGAAGAAAGTATTATTAGTGAATACAACTTAACTAAGACAGGTAATAATGCAATTGATGGCGGTGCCATTTATGTAGACGGGGCAGTATTAAATATTTATGGCGGAGAAATTGCTAATAACTATGCATCAAATAATGGTGGGGCAATTTATATAACAACTTATACAAATAATTCTCAAAATATTCATTCAAAAGTTTCGTTACTTCAAAATGACTCTACTTCTATAAATGTTCAAATATATTCAAACGAGGCTTATATGTATGGCGGGGCAGTCTATGTTGAAGATAACAATATGAATAAAGATGTAGACTTTGAAGAAAGAAGTAGTTTTGTATTTAATGCTGGAAGTATAAACAGAAATAAATCTGCTTCTGGTGGAGCCCTTTATGCAACCTCTTTTGTCTTAAATAATGGAGAAAAGAGTTATAATGGTGCAATTAAAGAAGAAGATGGTTTAACATATACTTATGGAGTTTATGTTGAGATAAATGGGGGTAACTTTGAAAGCAACTCAGCAAATTATAGGGTTATAAATGACACTTCTGTTGGTGGAAATGGTGGGACAATTTATCTTTATGGTGCAAATAGTAAAATCTCTAATTCTATTATAGAAGGTATTAAGTCAGAAATTGGAGTAGTCGATACAAGGACTGCTTTAAATGGTGGTGGATTATATCTTAACAACTCTTTTGTTTTAGTAGGTAATAATGTCAACATTAGATTTAATGAAGTTTCAAATAATGGTGGAGGTATATATGTTGACGCTAATTCTAATTTAAAAATTGATGGAGATGAAAATACTATAATTTCTTCTAACAAAGCAACTTCATCAAATAGTAAGGGTGGTGGTATTTACCCAGAAAAAGGTGCAAAAGTTAACCTTGTTGCAGTTACTATTAGATTAAATTCAAGTTTAGGCTTGGGAGATGGAGTTTATGTAGACTCTAACGGCAATGATTTTTCAATAGGTGCTGGTATGGTTAATGGAGAAATTGCGAAACTCTCAAATAATTTGAAGATAATTGATAGCATATATCTTGTAACGGGAAGCATTATCTATGTTGATGGTAGATTTAATAGCGACTATTACAACAATGAAAATGAAGAAAACTTTATAACTATTGTTAGTGATTATTCTTCTAGTGTTAGTTTAAATGATGAAACTAGAAATGTTGTTGCTGAGTATAACAATAATATTCCACTAGAAGATACTTTAAGTATTGATGCAAAATTATTTAAGGGTAGCGATAGAACAGGTAAGGCATATTGCTTTATAATTTACGAAGATTATAAGGTTGCTATTGGAATTGCAAACATTGCTAAGAAAGTTGAAGGTAGTTCTGTTATTAGATTCTATGAAACATTAGAAGATGCTATAAATAGAATTTCAACTGATGAAACAATGACAACTATATTCATTCTTACTAATGTATCAGTTGAAAGCAAAATTTATATTAAGTCTAATAATATCTTAATTAAGTGCGGGGAGAAAATTGAGGAAGATAATGAAATTAAGGTTAAGGAAGATACCGACTTAATTTATACTATTTCGATAGGGGATATTGATACAGGAGATATTTTTGAAATTTCAAATAATGAAAATTCAACAATTATAGAGTTTAGAAAACTTAATATAGTCGGTAAAGAGTCCAATATTAGATTATTTAATGTTTTTAGTGGCACGCTTACTTTAAATGGTGTCAATATATCAGGGTTTAGGAGCGAGTTAGATGGTTCAATCTTAAATGCTAGCGGTGGACAAATTAACATAATGGGGGAAAAAGAAAGCAATAGTGGTGTAGAAAATTATTCTACTCAAATTACGAACAATACTGCTAAAAATGGTATCATTAATGTTAATACACTTGCTTCTTTAAGAATCTCAGGTAACGGCGTTAAATTTTCTAATAACACAGCATTAAATGGAATTGTTTACATTGACACATACGGAGAAGTTTATTTAGAAGAAACTGTTTTCGGGGGAACATCATTATCAACTAATATTACTGAAAATGGTGGTGCAATCTTTATTCAAAATGGTTCTTTAACATTAGATAGAGCAGTGTTGGAATACAATAAATCAACAAATGGTGGTGCTATTTATTATAATGGCGGAAGCATTATTTTAAATGATAGTAGTATTAAATATAATACAGCAGTTAATGGTGGCGGAATTTACTTTAATGAGTCTTACGCTTTTGCAACAAAGGAAGAAACATCATCAAAATTTAGTAATTATGCAGTAACTACTATTTTAGGTAATAATGCAACAAATGGCGGTGGAATTTATATTAACAATAATGTTACTTTAACAGGCGTATTAGAAATTAGTTCTAACATAGCAAGTAATAATGGTGGTGGCATTTATGTTAATAGAAATTGCCAACTTATTTTAGATGATAATGTTTTAATAAGTTCTAATAAATCAAACTCAAATGGGGCTGGTATTTATTTAGGTGAAAGTTCAAAACTTAATGCTTTATCAAGTGTTGCTACACTAAACACAAGAAACGACTTATCTAAATCAATTTTTGGCGGTGGGATATTTGCAGAAAGTAATACGGTAATTAACCTAAATGACAATGCGATTATTTCATCAAATGAGTCACAAAATGGGGCTGGAATTTACAGCAAAGGCATAGTTAATATTTTAGGTAATGCAACTATTTCAAATAATGAAACTACGGGGAATGGTGGTGGAATTTATGTTAATGGAAACTTAACAATGAATAATGGTTCTATTTTTGCAAATAGTGCAACAAATGGCGGTGGAATTTATCTAAATAGCGGCAAGATAGAGTTTACAAATGGTGTAATTGGTGGAGATTTCTGGTTTGGTTATGAGGGAAGTGAAAATTTAGAAAATTCAAAAAGTGGGAACTATGCTTCAAATAATGGTGGTGGTATTTACATTAACGATGGCGAATTTGTTTTTGGAAGTCAAAGTGTATCTAAGTCTACTAATGATACCCAAAAACTTGCTCAGGTATTGTTTAATTTTGCTCAAATTAACGGTGGCGGAATTTATATTAATAAAGTTAAAGATACAGGTGTTAATACAATTTATAATGATTTCATTGTTACTCAAAATGTAGCAGAAACGGCTAGCGGTGGTGGAATTTATATCCAAAGCGGTAAACTTAATATGCTAGGTGGACAAATTGGTGGTCAAGTATCAGAAACAAAAGAAAGTTCAACAACACAAACTAATACAGGAAATGTAGCAGTTAATGGCGGTGGAATTTATATTGGAAGTGGTGTAAAGGAAATTAATTTAGAAGGCGGAACAATTTTAGGTAACTTTGCAAGTCAAAATGGTGGTGGAGTTTATGTTGATATGAATGGCGATAACGATGTTGTTGTTAATGTAATTTCACAGATTATTATTTCTAATAATAGTGCAGTTAACGGTGCGGGAATATATATATCAACATATACAAGTAGTTCAAAATCAAATGGTGGAGTAATAATGTCGGGTGGATATATTAAGAATAATATAGCAAGTAACTCTGGTGGTGGTGTTTATAATGCTGGAAGATTTGTTTTAACAGGTGGCGAAATTGGTGGAAGTGATGGCGAAGGTAACGAAGCAGTTTATGGTGGTGGTATATATAACGAAGGTTATCTAAATATTAAGGACAATGTAGAAAGAATTGATACAGAAACTATTGATGAGATAAATGTAAATAGTAGTGTAACAAGAAACATAAAAATTTCTTATAACAAGGCAACTAATGGTGGTGGAATATTTATTTCTGACACACTAGATAGTGGCGAAAATAGTTCTCAAATAATTAGCGTTTTAATTAATAATAATACTGCAACAAATGGTGGCGGAATTTATTATTCAAATGGTGAATTAATTTTTAAAGATAATAAGATAGTTGGGAATAAAGCCCAAGGCGTTTCACCAGACGAAACAGGTTCTGCTGGAAATGGTGGTGGAATTTATATTGCTTCAAATTATACAAATTCTCCAATATTAGAGATTGTTAATTGTTTAACATTTAGCAATTCAGCAACAAATGGCGGTGGTATTTTTGTTGAGAGTGGACGAGTAATACTTACATTTGATTCTAGCGCTAACCAAACTGTTGTTTCAAATTCAGCAACAAATGGCGGTGGTATTTATGTTAAAGGCGGACTAATTGACATTTCAGGTAAAGGCAGTGATAGCAATGAACAACTTTATAGTTTTGCTATTAGTAGTAATACTGCAACTATGGCAGGTGGTGGACTTTACAATGAAGGTGGAGTTGTAATAATTACAAACACATTATTTACTAAAAACACAGTAACAAGTTCTAGTGGAAATGGGGGAGCAATTTATACAATGTCAAATGCAACGCTTTCTTATCGTAGTAGTGAATATCAGGGTGTATTTGTCAATACAATAATCTTAGAAGAAAATTCAGCAACAAATGGTGGTGGAATCTATATTAATTATGGTAAAGCAACTTTAAAGAGTGGGCAGGTATTTAAAAATACTGCTGAAAATGGTGGAGGAATTTATATAATAGGAAATAATTTCCAACAAACTGCATCGCTAGAAATACAAGATTTAAAAATTTACAACAACATCGCAAGTAGTAGTAATAGAGATGCTAATGGTGGTGGTATTTATATAGGTGAATATGCAACTGTTACTTTAAAGGGTAATAGCAATGTTAGCGAAAATATAAATAATCTTGCAAATATCTCTAACATTTACGAAAATTATGCTAGCAAAAATGGTGGTGGAGTTTATTTGTATGGAGCAAATTCAGTATTTAACTTTGAAAGTGGTGTAATTTACAACAACTATGCTGCCTACGGAAGTGGTATCTACATTAATGGAACTAATAGTGAGACAAAACTAACAATGCAAACTGATGCATTTATTATTAAGAATGGTAACTACTCTAATCTTAGTCAAATATTTAAGACATTTGGGGGTAGTAAGATTGTAAAATATACTGTAAATTATGGCGGTGGTATATATGTCACATATGGTAGTTTAGATTTGAATGGAAGCATTTTAAATAATATTGCAACAGATGGTGGCGGAATTTATATAAATAATACTGTGTATAATTTTAGTGGTAATCCACTTATTGGTGCAAATGAAAAACTTGGACTTAATGGCAATGAAGCAATAAATTGTGGCGGTGGAGTTTATGTTTCTTCAAGTGGGATTGTATCGTTAAAGGGTGTTATTTATAAAAATACTGCAACAAATGGCGGTGGTTTGTATTCTAGTGGAAAGCTTACAATTGGTGGAGAAACAAAAGATGATTCAAATGGTTTTGTATTAATTTCAGGCAATAAGGCTACAGATGGTGGTGGAGCATATGTAAATGGTGGAGAAACAACTTTCGGAATAAACAGTATAGTTGGTCAAAATAGTGAAAGAACTAATTCTGAACAAAACGGAGATGTTGAAACTTCTTATCAATTATATAATGAAGCTTCGAATAATGGTGGTGGTATTTACATTAAGGCTGGCACAGTTAAAATGAGTGGTTTTGTTGGATATAACAGGGCTTCAAATAATGGTGGCGGTATTTGTGTAGATGTTGATATTAATTCGCAAGACGAAAATGCTTTTGTTTCTTTAACAATAGGAGAATTGAATAAAGAAAGTGCAGTATCACATAATGTTGCAACAAATTATGGTGGCGGTATATATGCTAACTTTGGGATATATGATCCTAGTAAAGATTCTGAAAATGTTTTAATTATTAGTGGTGGTATAATTAAACTTAATGAGAGTGGTAGTAAAATAGATAGAACATTAAACTACTATATGCCAGAAGCAAATGCTCCTAATGTTAAAGTTACTCCATATGCACCAGAAGTTCATATGTATAATGGTAGACTAAAAATGCAAGGTGGTGTAATTCAATATGAAACTCCACAAGATAAAGATTCTAGCGATATTATTAATTACCTTGCACTTTATTGGGTAGCCGATGGGCAAAACGATATTGATTTCAATAACAATACGGGAGCAATTAAAGGAAATATATTTATTGATAATGGAAACAAATATGTGATAATTAATACAAGTTGTATTGCTTTTGATAATAATAGTGAAGACGAAAATGCAAATAACTCAAAACTTTTCCAAAGTAGTCATATTAACGAACTGCCTATAAAATTCTATAATTACTATTACGACCATCATGTAGAACAGACATTTGATTTAGTTGAGTCTATATTAGGAATTTTCCAAGGTGAATTTAATATTATGCAAAATAAAAGAGTTTTTGAAATTTATCTTAACCCAAATATAAGTGGGTTATATAGAGTAACTGGCTCTGATAAATTTTTAGGTTCATCATTTATTTGGATTCCAGATATTAATTATGATGAATTAAATGGTTTTGTTAATTCAATTGCTGGTTGGATTAATAAAGCAATAGATTTTTTAGGTCTACAAGATGTAATTAAAATAGATGACACACTTGAAAGTGTAGAAAATGTTGGCGGTTGGTTTGATATTGACATAGATATAGATTTGGACATAGATGCCTATGAAAATAATTTTTCTATTGTTCAATCTGTTATTAGTGCAACAAAAATACTTTCTAACTTTGTAGATTTCTTAGTTTATGTTAATGAGGGCTTTGGTGATTTGGAAATTATCTGGAGTTGGAGTCCTCTTGGACTAGGTGGTAGAGAATCTTCTCTTAGCACTTGGCTTGAATATAGAAACAAAACTCCTATTGGCTCACAAGATGTAACTAGGACATTTGAAGCAATATTTACTTCATTGGCTGACATTGCTGGAGTTGTAATTAAGAGTTTTATACCAGAACCTTTTGGAACATTAGTTGCAAAAATACTTACTTCATTCGTAGATGGATTTTTTGCACCAGAGATATAACATAAAGGCATTAAGTTAATCTTATAATCTACTAATCTAGCAAGTTAACTAAAAAGAGTTGTGTTATGCAACTCTTTTTTGTTGTATTATATTTTTTTGCTAATTTTAGACATAATTATTTATAATAATTTGTTGACAATTCAACAATTAAAGAGTATATTTCTAATAATTATAGAATAATTATGTTAAAGAAAGAAAAAGATATGGATAGATATAACAAATTTAATTCTTTACTTGCTCAAATAAATAGAAGTATAAATAGAATAAAAAATAGAGAGGCTAGTAAGTTAGGTATAAAAAGTTTTGCAATATCTACAATTTATATTTTGTTTGTTTATGGGCAAATTTGTGCAAAGGATATTGTAAAAATTAGTGGGGAAGATAAGTCGATAATTTCAAAGGCACTTAACTATTTAAAGAAGATTGAATTTATAGAGCATAATGTTGCCCAAGAAAAAAAATATGGTGCTTTAATTTCTCTTACTGATAGTGGGCGTTTAATTGGCTCTAAAATTCTTAATAAAATAAACCAAACTATTGCTAAGGCTGGTAGTGATTTTAATGATGATTCACGGGAAAGTTTTTATAATAGTTTGGAGTTAATTAGTGATAATTTAGAAAAGTTGGTAAATATTTAAAGGGGGATAAGTAAAATTGTCAGTTAAAATTATTGTAGATTCTGCTTCTGATATAGATACTAAGGAAGCAAAAAAACTTGGTATAGTTGTTATTCCTATGCAAGTTATAATGGATAATGAAGAATTTTTAAGCGGGGAAAATCTTTCAAACGAGGAGTTTTTTAGAAGGTTACCTGATTTAAAAAAAATGCCACAAACAACTCAAATTAATACATATAAGTTTGAAGAAGTTATCTCAAATTGCTTAAAAGAGGATAATGACGAAGCAGTAGTGATAACACTATCTTCTAAATTTTCTGGGACTTATCAAAATGCACTAGAAGCAAGTAAGAGGTTTGGGGATAGAGTGTTTGTTGTCGACAGTCTTAATGTTAGTATTGGAGAAAGATTACTCTGTTTTTTAGCTATAAAACTTGTAAAAGAGGGCTATAAAGCAAAAGAAATTTATGAAATTTTAACAAAAGATAGGGGGAAAATAAAACTTTTTGCATTGCTTGATACTCTTAAATATCTAAAAAAAGGTGGAAGAATTTCAACTCTTATTGCCCTTGCTGGGGATATTTTTTCCATAAAGGCACTTGTTACGGTTATTGGTGGTGAAGCAAAAATAATTGCTCGTGCCATTGGTCAAAAAATGGGCTTTAATTTACTTAATAAATGTCTAAAATCTTCTAAGATTGATTATGAAAAACCTTATGGACTTATTACCTCAGGACAAGACGATACAACTCTTATTAAATATTTAGAAAATAATAAGGAGGCAAAAGAGATTTTTAAAGATAAAGATAAAATTACTCTTGGGCCTGTTGTTGGGGCTCACATTGGACCAAATGGAGTTGGTTTTGCTTTTTTTGAAAAACAATAAAAGAGAGATTTACAAATGAATATTTTTAAAAAATTATATTGCAGAATTTATCAATTAGTTTTTAAGATTGCTATTCCTTTTTTGCCTTATAGACAACCCAAATTATTAGAAAATTATGGAGATTTGTGTAATAAGTTAAAGGAAAGAAATTTTAACAAAGTTCTTATTGTTACGGATAATGGCTTGTATTCTCTCGGACTTTTAGATAATATTGAAAAAATTTTTAGACAAAACAATATTGATTTTGTAGTTTTTAAAGATACTGTCGCAAATCCTACTACTGATAATGTTGAAAATGCTAAAAAAATTTACCTAGAAAATAATTGTCAGGCTATTGTTGCTTTTGGGGGTGGTTCAAGCCTTGATTGTGCTAAGGCTGTTGGAGCAATGATTGCTAAACCTAAAAAGTCGTTATATCAAATGAAAGGCTTGTTAAAAGTAAGAAAAAAGTTACCTATGTTGGTTGCTATTCCTACTACGGCTGGGACTGGTAGTGAAACGACGCTTGCTTGCGTGATAACTGATAGTAAAACTAGACATAAGTATGTTATAAATGATTTTTGTTTGATACCTGAGTTTTGTATTTTAGATGCAAGTTTAACTATTAATTTACCTAAAAACATTACTGCTACAACGGGTATGGACGCTTTAACTCATGCAGTAGAGGCTTATATAGGTAGAAGCACTACTACTTCAACTAGAAAATATTCGCTTGAAGCAATAAAACTTATTTTTGAAAATTTAGAAAAAGTTTATAATAATCCAAATGACTTAGTTGCTAGGCAAAATATGCTTAAAGCCTCTTATCTTGCAGGACTTGCCTTCACAAAATCTTATGTTGGATATGTTCATGCTATAGCACACTCCCTTGGGGGAAAATATAATGTTCCTCACGGGCTTGCAAATGCAATAATTCTTCCTAAAATGTTAATAAAATATGGAAAATGTGTATATAAAAAGCTGTCTAAAATTGCTAAACATGTAGGGATTGCATCTAAAAACACAACAAATAAAGTTGCTTCGACTATATTTATAAACAAAATATTTGAAATGAATAAAAATATGAATATCCCTACAAAAATTGAGCAAATAAAACTTCACGATATTAATTTGCTTGCAAGTTATGCTGATAAAGAAGCAAATCCTTTATATCCTGTTCCAAAATTGTTTGATAAAAATCAACTTGCTAAATTTTATTATGATTTAGTTTAGTTTATGTTGTTTACATTATATTTTTTTATTTTATTTATAATATTTTTTATTTCTATTTATAACATTTATTTATAACATTTATTTATAACATTTATTTATAACATTTTTTATTTATTTTAGTTGTTTTTTGTTTAAGGCTCTGTGCGGTAAAAATTTTCTTAAAAATTTTTACTATGAAGTTTCAAATATTGAAACTTCATAAAAAAGTGAAACTTTTTTTGCACAGAGCCGTTTTATTTTTTAGTTGTATGACGCTAAATAAGTTTTGTAAGTTTTTTAAGTTTTTTAATTTTTTTTCCTAATATAATTTCCTTGACATTATTAACTTTAAAACAATATAATTTTTTTATGCAAAAAGTTAATGTAAACTTATTAAAAACTTGTTGTTTTACAGGTCCAAGGAGTCAAAATTTACCTTGGAAATTTAATGAAAACGATGACAGATATTTTATGTTAAGAGATAATACAAAAGAAAAAATAAAATTGGCAATTACGCTTGGATATGAATATTTTTTATGTGGTATGGCTCTTGGCTTTGACATGATGTGTGCTGAAATTGTTATAGAATTAAAAAATCAATTTCCTAGAATAAAATTGTGTGCTATCTTACCTTGTAAAAACCAAGAAGTTAGATGGAATGAGAAATTACAAACAAGATATAAAAATCTTTTAGAAAATTGTGACAATATTTTTTATGTTAATGAAGAATTTACTGAAAATTGTATGTTAGAAAGAAACAAATATATGGTGGACAATTCTTCTCTTGTGATTGCATATAGTAATAGTTTTAAGGGTGGAACAAAGTATACAGTAAATTATGCCTTAAAGCAAGGTATAAACATTTTTCAAATAAAAATATAATTATTCTTTTTGATTATTTTATTATAATATAAAAATTTATTTTTAATCATTTATTTGCTTTAAAAAATTTTTTATAATCAAATAAAAAACTTTACAAGATTAAAAATAAAGCGAAAATCTAAATTTTATATATAAAAATTAAAACAAAAAAATTTAAAACCCTAAAAATTTTATTGTCAAAGTTTTTAATTTATGATATTATTTTCAGCGTAGGGGAAAATTTAATAATATGTATAGACATTTTTTTAAAAGATTTTTTGATATATGTATATCTGGGGTAGCACTACTATTATTATGGCCGGTAATGATTATAGTTGCGATATTAGTTAAAATTAAACTTGGCGGACCTGTAATATTTTCACAATATAGGCCGGGGAAAAATAATAAGATTTTTAAATTTTATAAATTTAGAAGTATGACTAACGAAAAAGATGAGAATGGCAATCTTCTTCCAGACAATGTTCGACTTACTAAGTTTGGAAAATTACTTAGGAAGACAAGCCTTGATGAATTACCTCAACTTTGGAATATTTTGAAAGGGGATATGTCAATTATTGGGCCAAGGCCTAAACTTGTTAAGGATATGGTTTTTTATAATGAAGAACAAAATATAAGAAGTAAAGTTTTGCCAGGGCTTACAGGGCTTGCACAAGTTAATGGTAGGAATAATATCACTTGGGAAGAACTTTTTGAGTATGATAAAGAGTATGTTGAAAAACTAAATTTTTGGCTAGATGTTAAGATATTTTTTAAAACAATTGTTAAAGTTTTTAAAAGAGCGGATATTGTCGAACAGGATAAAACTAAACAAAATTATTATTATGGAGATTACCTTTTAGAAACTGACCAAATTAAAGAAGATGAATATAACAAAAAAATAAAAGAGGCAAATGATATTATAGAAGAACAAAAATTCAGTTAATTTGTGACTAGTATATTAATAATTTTTATGTTTAACCTAAATATGATAGACATTTAATGTTTATCATATTTAGTTTTTTAAAATAGGGAAAACAATGGGTAGAATACAAAATGTAAAAAAAATAACTATATTTGGATTTGTTAAATACTTCATTCAATTAGTGCTAAAATTTATTTTACAGTCCGTTATCATCAAGTATATGGGTGATAATTATGTTGGTGTAAATGGTCTTTTTAGCAATGTTTTTAGTTTACTTAATTTGGCTGAACTTGGGATAGGTAGTGCAATAGTTTTTAGTATGTATAAACCTATTGCTGAAAATGATATTGAAAAGGTTAAGGCTCTCAATAATTTATATAAGAAGTTTTATATTTATATTGCTGTAATTGTTTCTATAATTGGCGTTGCAATTACCCCTTTTTTGCCATATGTAGTTACACAACAGGGCATAGAAGTAAATATTTACATTATTTACTTGATGTTCCTTTTTAATATGGTTATTGGCTATCTTTCAGCACATAAGCGTTCGCTTTTATTTGCCTATCAAAAAAATGATGTTGAACTAAAAATTAAATCTTTAGTTTTAATTATAACTACTATATTGCAAATTATTTGTATAGTTCTTTTTAAAAACTATTATGTTCACGCATCTATTATGATATTTGGAACTATATTAGATTGTATTGTTGTTCAGGTAAGTGCTAATAAATTATATCCACAAATTAACGGTAAAAGTGAAGCATTAGACGATGCAACAAAAAAAGAAATAACAAAAAATGTTAAAGCCACTTTTTTGCATAAAATAGGCTCAGCACTTGTAGTTTCAACTGATAATATTTTGATTCTAAATTTTGGGGCAGTCGCTTATTTTGCTATTTATGACGCTTGGGACCTTTTGGGATATTACTCTAACTATATCTTAATTTGTGACAGTTTAATTTTGTTTTTTAGTCTAATTATTAACGGACTTAAAGCAAGCGTGGGTAACTATATTGCAGAAAAGTCAACTCAACAAGTCTATGAATATTACAAAAAATTAAATTTTGTTTTTTCGTGGTTAATAGGGTTCTGTGCTATTTGTCTAATTTGTCTTTTCCAGCCGTTTATCTATCTTTGGAGAGTTGATATTGCTAGCAGTAGTGGGATTCTTTTACCAGATGTCACTGTCTTGTTGATTGTTATTAGTTTCTTCTTAACAAGAATGAGGTCAAATACTAATATGTTCAAAGATTGTGCTGGCCTTATGTGGAACGATAGATGGAAACCTATTGCTGAAAGTGTGGTTAATTTAGTCGCCTCTATTCTACTTGCAAAATTTATTGGACTTGATGGAATTATTTTAGGAACAATTATAAGCACTCTTGTTGCACCTTTCTGGGTTGAGCCTGTCGTCCTTCATAAATATTATTTTAAAATATCTTCAAAATCCTATTTTTTAAGTTACTTTATTTTTGTTGTAGTAACAGCCTTAACGGGTGGATTGTGCTATTATCTTTGTAGTTTGTTGCCTTTCTATGGTATTGGTTGGTTTATTATTAAATGCTTTATTTGTGCTATTTTACCAAACTTAATCTTCTTATTAGTATTTTGTAAAACTAAGATTTTTAGAGAAACGATAAATCTTGCTAAATCTATTTTATTTTCAAAGAAATCAAGCGTTAAGTCAAAAAAGAAAAAAGTGGAAACAATTAATAGTATAAAAGAAAATATTGAGAAAGATAATATTGTTGAAGTTAACTCTACTGAAAGTATTGAAGATGTTAATTTGGAGTAAAATTATTTTAATTAGGAATTATTAAGTAAATTTTTTATCTTTTTGCAAGTGTTTGAAATGAAAATAAACGGAACTTTGTGCTGTAAAAATTTGTGAACAAATTTTTACTATGAAATTTTAAAAGATTTAAAATTTTATACAAAAGTGAAACTTTTGGCACAAAGTTCTTTTTAGTGTAGTAGCATAGTGATAGAAAATAAAATAAATTGAAAAAACATAGAAAAATTTAGTTCTATAAATCTTTTATTGATAATTAAATATTTTAATTATTTAAAAATTGAATTTATTGCAATGTCAAAATCTTTAAAAATTAGCAAAAACAAAAGGAACTCTACACATAAAAGTAAAGTTCCTTTTTTATTAATTTTTTAAACAAAAGACTAATGATAATATTTTTCTATTTAATCACCTTCTGCATCAGAATCTGCTTTTGTTTTGTGAATTGTGCCATAAGGGTGATGAGGGGGAGCATAAATTGAATATAATTTCAAAGCATTTTCGCCAACATTTACGACATTATGCCAAGTGCCTGCTGGAATAAAAATTGCATCTCCACTACTAACTCTTTTTTGAAAATTTAGTTTATCTTTATTTTGTCCCATAAAGACTAAACCTTGCCCTTGTTCAATTCTTAGGAATTGGTCGTCATCTGGGTGAACTTCAAGCCCAATTTCTCCCCTTTGAGGGATACACATTAAAGTTAATTGTAAATGTTCTCCTGTCCAAAGAGTTCTTCTAAAATATTGATTTTGTAGTGTTTGGCGGGCAATATTTGTAACATATGGTTCTGGCCCGTAATCAGTAGTGTCATTAGTTATTCTACTAAATAAATCCACAATAATCTCTCCTTATTAAAATTTTACTAGTTTTATTTATGAAAAATCATATTTATTTGTTAATAATTAACTAATAGAATTTTTTTAAAAGAAAGAATTATAAATTTATGATACATTATAGTAAAATGTGTTTATTTATAATTAATAACTATAAAATTGCCATATTTTTGAAGATATTAAAATTACAAAAGAAATGTATATGGTTAAATATTTATAATTAAAATACTTATTAAATTTTAATTGTAGAATAACTTACTTTAACTTATTAGTAAATAAAATATTTTACTTTTTTGATAGAATGTAATATAATAAATAATATGAAACAATTAAATAAAGATATTAAAAGGTTATTTACTTTTTGTTTATTATCTTCCTTTCTATTTGTGATAGGGATACCTCTAATTCCTATTTTTGCAGGTAAAAGTTGGATTATTATGACTTTGGGTATTGTATTTGTAGTATTTGGTTTTTATGGTATGCCTATTTTATGGGTAAATTTTGCATCATTTAAAGGACTTAAAAGGGTGGTGGAAGCAGTTGAAGAAGAAAATTTATATACAAATAGCGAAATTGCTATGCATTTACAAATTAATGAAAGGCAGGTTTATGAAAACATAAAAAAGGCAATTAATAAAAAATATTTAGTGGGTTATAAGTATGATGGGAAAACATTAGATGTAAATAAAAATAAAGAGAAAAAAGTTGTTTTACATAAAAAAGTTTGTAAAAATTGTGGCGGAAAGTTAGAAAAAGTAGGCGATAGTTGGCATTGTCCATATTGTGGAGTTGAATTTTCTTTTGAGCAAATTGATTAAAAATGTTTTAATTTAAAAATTAATTTTTTTACTATTTTAAGTAAAGAGCAATTAACTTTTTTGAAATAAAAATTATAATTATATTTAAAAAAATAAAAAAACACACTATTTTTACTGTTAAAAAAATAGTGTGTTTTTAGGTTGTGAGAGTTTAAAAATTAATTGTTAATTTTTTTAATAAAGTCTTAATTAAATATTATAATTTTTAATTATTTGAATTATTTCAGGGATATCTTTTACGCCAGAAGTTTTTCCAAAATGTCCTTTATCTTTTAAAAAAATTTCAGTTGAATTAGATAATTTTGAATACAAATGTATATTTTCTTGCTTCCATATATGATCGTTATTACTATAAATATTAAAGCAATAATCAACTAATTTATTAAATTCCTTGAACTCATCTTGGCTTGGAACAAAAGGCTCTAAAAAATCAAAGTCTTCACCCATCTTTTCCGTTGCAACACCACCTGCTACCATAATGCAAAGTTTTGTTTTTATATTATTCTTAGTAAGATATTTTACAATAAAGTTTGTTCCTAAACTATGACAAATTATTACATCAGCGCACTTTATGTCTTTTATGTAATTATCCATTTCTTTAAACCAAGAACTTAATGTAATTTGCTTTTTTGTTGTGAAAATAGGTTCAATTATTTTATAATCTATTTTTTTAAGTTCTTCTTTCAGTTTCTTGCCAAAAGATTGGTCAAGGCTTCCACTCATTCCGTGAATTAAAATCGCTTTCTTCATTTTTCACCTTCCGAGTAGTTATAACAAAAAGTATAAAAAATGTCTATTGTTTATATTATAATTTCTAAGATTAAAATAGTTATTCTTTTAATCTAAAATGAGTAAAATTTAAGTTAAAGCATTATTAATTTTTTAAATTTTTTTTATTTAATTATCAATTTTTAATGGAAAAATATAATTAAAATTATTTTGAAAATAAATATTATTTTGATAAAATCAAATTATGAAATTAAATAGATATTTAAGAAAAAATGCAAAAGATTTAAATGGCAGGACAGTTGTTGTTACAGGTTCAACGGGCGGGCTTGGAAATCAGATAGTTAAAAATCTAGCAATGCTAAATGCAAATATAATTTTACTTGATAGAGATTTAGTGAAGGGGCTAATATTAAAAGAAAAAATTTTAAAAATAAATAATTCAATAAATATTAGACAAATTCAAGTGGATTTTTTAGATTTAGCAAGTGTTTCTAGGGCACTTGATGAACTTAATGAGGTTGAAAGTATTGATGCTCTTATTCTAAATGCAGGAGTGTATAAACTTCCGCTTAAAGACGATGGAGAATTTAATGACACTTTTAAAGTAAATTTTATTTCTCCTTTTTATATTGCAAAGAAATTACTCCCAAAATTAAAAAAGTCTACTTTTGCAAAAATAGTTGTTGTTGGAAGTATTGCATATAAGTTTGTGAAATTTAATGAAGATGATATTGATTATTCTAATTCTAAAAATGATAACAAAATTTATGGCAATTCAAAGAGATTTTTAATGCTTTCTATGTATGAATTGTTTAAGAATGAAAAAGGGGTAAGTCTAAGTGTTGTTCACCCAGGAATAACGGGGACAAACATTACAAGACATTTTAAAAGTTTTACAAAATTTATTATTAAAGTTCCTATGAAAATTGTGTTCAACTCTCCTTATAAGGCTAGTTTGTGTGTAGTTAAAGGACTATTTGATGAGACTTCTTGCTATGAATGGATTGGACCTAAAAATTTTGATATTTGGGGTAATCCTGCTAAGAAAAAATTAAAAGAAATTGATGAAGAAGAGAGTAAAAAAATCTTTGATGTCGCTTGTGAGATTTATAATGAGATTGAAAGCCAAAAAATAGAAAAAATTTTAAGGCAAATAAAAGTAAAAATAAGAAAATAATTTTTCAAATATTAATTTTTAATAGAATAAGAAAAAAATTATTTTTTTTAAAATTTTATAAAATTTTTTTTATTTTTAAAATTTTTAAATTTATTAATTAAGTATTAGTTAATTAATTTTAATTGATAGAAATAAATTTTTTAGAGTTAATATAAAAGATAAACTTTGTGTTGTTTTGTCTTTTGTAATTTTGCTATTTTAAATAGTTTAATTTTTTTATTAATGAGTTTTAAGATTACTATTTTTCATCTCCTATTATATTATTATTTCTTAATAATATATGTTTAAACTATTATTACAAATTAAAGAATTTAAGTTAGGCAAAAAGATTTTGTGAATTTTTGTGTGGCCTTTGGGCGGTGAAAATTTTAGGTATAAAATTTTCACTGTGAAGTTTAAAAAACTTCACAAAAAAAGTGAAACTTTTTTGCCCAAAGGCCCTTATGAAATAGTTTAGTTTTTTACTAGAAAACATTTTTTTACTAATTTAATTTGTATACTAGAATGTTAAAAAAAGATTAATCAAGTTGATTGTGATTAATCTTTTTTTTAAAAGTAAATATTTTTTATAAAGGCAAATCTTTTTTCTTAAACTTAATTGAACCTATGAAGTAGCAAACTAAACCTATTCCAAATAAAATACATAATTTCCAAACAAAATCTGTTGTTCCATTTAATATTGAAACTTCATCAAATAATGAGATGATGGAACAATAGTTAAAGAAGTTAAGGGAATCAATTCTAAGGACAGAAGGTAATACTTGTGAACCAAATAAACCTAGGATTGTTGATACAAGGAAGAACATATTAATTCCTCCACCAATTCCCATTGAATATTTTGATCTATTAAACCAGCAAGAAGTTAAGAAAGATATGCCACTCATAGCAAACAATGTAATGAAAGCCCCTAAGTTAAGAAGAGCAAGAGAAGATAGTGAGATATCAACTCCCGTTATACTCAAAATTGAATAGCATATAAAACTCGTTGCAGTTGTTAGTAAAAACATTCCAAATAGAGAACTTACTAGGAATATTGCTTGTGTAAAGACTATTTGACTTCTTTTTGCCGAGGTGGAGAGGACATAAGCCATAGAACCGCTATCTACCTGACCAGCAATTAGGTTATTTGCAACCATAATAACATAAATTATAGGAAGGAGTATGCCTGCCATTTTAAAGAAAATTGAGCCTGTGATTAAGGAAAATAAATTCATTGTTCCAAGTTCTTGCAAAGAGTCTGAAATATCACTTGGTAGGGAAGATAGAAAACCATTGCCAGCCTCAGTGATTAAATTTTGTCTAATATTTTCTATATCTTCCAGGTATGTTGGACTAGATGTGTCAAGTAGACTAGTTTCATATTCAAACTTTGCTACAAAATTTAAGATAGCGTCAATACCTAAGTCTTTTATGAATAAGTATCCGCTTTCACCTGTATACCTTGAAACTTCCTCATTTAACTCGTTAGTATATGTAAGATTTTTAAAAGTTTCTTTATCTATTGAATATTTTTCAAGTTGATTAACAATTTTATCAACATTTTCTTCTTGTATCATAAATGTTGCTAAAAAGACACTTGAATAATCTCTTGAATAAGAGTCTTTATCAACACTCATATTTAATGTTTTTAGTTCTAGGTAAGAAGCAGGCAAAGAAGTATCGACTATATCTTTTGTTCCGTCCATATCATAATCAAGGGTAAAAGCCCCAATTAGAAGCCCCATTAGTTCTTGGTATTCTGTTGAACCTATTTCGTAACCATTCTCGGCACAAATAGTATTTACATAAACCATCATTTTTGGCATTACATTTTGTGTTAAACTACCTTGTGGGTCAGAACTATCAAAATTTTCATCAAATATGACAAGCCCGTTTTCAACTATATTATAGTAATTAACTGCTCGACTTTTTAATTGTGCGTCCATAGTATCTTGGACCATAGTGTTTGTGATTCCATCTCTTAGAGCCTTTACATTCCCACCGCCAGAAATCATCATAAGGCAAGCAAGCATAATACAAACCGCAAGAGTTATTGTCGTCCACATAACACCATTAGATTTGCAAGATTGTTTAAATAATGCTTTACTAAACATTTTTCTCTTTCTCCTTTTTTTGTAAAACTTGTTTAAAATACTTTTCAAGGTCAAATTTTACTTCTGATAAAAACTTTAATTTATAATTTTTTAAGTCTTTAAATAGGTCATTTATTTTATCATTTTTTATATTCACGGTTACTTGATTATATTTTTCTTGGTCTCTAATAATCTTATATTTTAGTTTTTTAAATTTTTCATAATCTTCTTTATTAATAAATTCAATTTTATAATCTTTTTCTTTTCTGTTTCTTATTTTATTCATATCGGCGATATCAATAATTTTACCATCTGAAATTAAGGCGACTCTATCGCAAGTATCTTCAACTTCGTTAAACATATGGCTCGACATTAATATTGTTTTACCTTTTTTGTGCTCCCTCTTTATAATATCAATAAATCTAATTCTCATAAGTGGGTCAAGTCCTGTCGTTGGTTCGTCTAAAATCAAAATTTCCGCATTATTCATAAGTGCTGCAACAAGAGCGGTTTTTTGTTTCATACCTTTACTCATTCTTTTAAGATTTGCTCTTATGTCAAGTTGAAGTTCTTTAATTAAACTTTCCGTGTATGACAAATTTTTAATCTTAAAATACTCTGCCTGTGTTTTTATAAATTCCGTCCCGCTTGGAAGGTCAGGGAAGCCAATTTCACCCGGAACATAACCTATGTGTTTTGCTATCTGACTTGAATTATGCCATGACTCTTTATTTAAAACAAAACATTCTCCGCTAGTTGGTTTTATGTAACCTAAAAGACATCTAATAGTCGTAGTTTTGCCAGAGCCATTTGTTCCAACAAAACCAAGCATTTCACCCTTTTTGACTTCTAGGTTAATGTTGAAAATTCCGCGATTTTTTCCATAATCTTTTGTTAAATTTTTTATTTCAATTACATTATCCATTTATACCTCCAAAGTCAGTTTCTTCCTTATAAAACTTCATAAAATAGTCTTCCAAGGTTTCTTTAATGTTTACAAATTCTTTTATTTCGTATTTGCTTAAAAGATTAATTAATTTGTCAATATTTGAATCATTTATTGAAATAAAGGCACAAATTTCATCTTCATTTTTGTCAATGACTTTAATATATTTTCTATTTTTGGTAGAATTCAAAAAATCGTTATAGCCCTTCTTTTCAAAGAAATAAATCTTATAAGATTTTTGAGTTGCGTGCTTTAAATCGTTTGCTAAAAACTCTGAAACAATCTCGCCATCTTTAATAATTGCTATTCTATCACAAGTTGCGTCAACTTCGCTAAAAATATGACTAGAAAGCAAGATTGTCTTTCCTCTCTTTTTTTCTTCTTTAATAAATTGTATAAATTTTTCTTGCATAACAGGATCAAGCCCGCTAGTAGGTTCGTCAAGGATTAAAACTTCTGGGTCACTCATAAAAGCGGTTATGATAGCAAGTTTTCTCTTTTCGCCAAGACTCATCCATTTTGTTTCGCCTTTTAAGACAGCGCTATCAAGTTCAAAAATTCTAATTAACTCTCTAAGTCTTTTTTCATTTTTAATCTTTTGTAGACTCTGTATCATTCTTATGAACTCCAAACCTGTTAGCCCTTGCGGTAAAGCAATTTCTCCTGGAATATAACCAACTTTATTTAAAATTTCATAGTATTTTTTAAAGGTTTCTTTATTAAAAATATATGTATTGCCTTTATCTGGCTTTGAAAAGCCCATTAAGTGTCTAATAGTAGTTGATTTTCCAGCCCCGTTTGGACCTAAAAAACCAAAAACTTCGCCTTTTTCAATACTAAAGGATATGTTAAAGACTCCTCTGTGAAAACCATAGTCTTTTGTTAGATTCTTAACTTCAATTACACTCATTTTACAAGTTTTCTCCCTTTAAAAGAAATTGAAATTTTAAACATTTGACCAATATTGTTTACTTTGTTATTATAAACTTAAATTACAAATATTGTCTACACAATCAGTTAATTATTAATTAATTTTGAACACATTATCCAAAATTGTTTAAAATAAGGAACAAGGTATGAAAGCACCATATAGAAATTCAATAAGGTCAAAAGAGTTAATTAGGAATGCACTAATTTCACTACTTAATCAAAAATCGCTTATGGAAATTAGTGTTAGTGATATTGCAAAAACGGCAAATATTAATAGGGGAACATTTTACAATCATTATAATAATCTCTCTGAAATTTTAGAAGAAATTAAGGAAGAACTTATGCAGAGATTTGAAGAGGGATTGAAAAATTCTAGTATAAATAATAGAATGGAAGGTCTTATTGAAATTACCATTGACCATTTTGAGAAAAACGAGAAAGATTATAGGGTTATTGTTAATGCAGTGCCTAGTTCTAGTATTGACAGAATTAAAAAAGAAATTATAGAACACTTAAATAATCTAAATTTAGGTATTGATTTATTGAGTATTTATTTTGTGGTAAATGGCTTATCAGGTATATACATTGATTATTTAAAGAATTATATTGATTTTACATATGATGAAATTAAAAAATTAACTAAAAATATTTTTAGTCAACTTATTTAATTTAGATTCAAATTAATAAGTTTTGGTAAAAGATTTTATTTTGTAAATAATTCTTTTAATAATAAACTTTTAATATATATGGTATTTAATTATTAATTTTTATTCTTTAAAACAAAAAAACTTTATTATTTTTAACTTTTTCAAGTTATTAATAATAAAGTTTTTAATTTTTTTATTTATTAGATTTATTTTTATAAGCATTTATTATTTCTTCATAAAAATTCTCGTATTCTTTGCTTATTTCTTCCCAACTTTTTGGAATAGAATTGTATGCATTTATGGATACATTTGATAACACTTTTTTATTTTTCATAATTTCAAGTATTTTTTGCTTGCAATCTTCAATATTATTTTCACTTATAAAACCATTAAAATTATTTTGAATTCTTTCACAAGCAGCCATTCCTTTTAAAACTAAACTAGCAGTTTTGTTTAATGCGGCTTCAACGATTACTAATCCATCACTATCAGTTAGGGAAGCAAAGTAAAATAAGTCACTAGTATAATAAATAGAATAAAGTTCTTCTTGTGAACCAATAAAGCCCGTAAATACAACATTTTTAGTTAAATTATTTTTTGTAACATACTTAATTAATTCTTCTTTTTGGTCGCCATCGCCAGCTATAATAAATGTTATTTTATCATTTATTTTAACAACTTCTTTTAAACATTCTAATTGAAACAAAATATTTTTTCTAGGTTGTAACCAGCCTGTAAACATAATTATAAAATTATCTTTATCAATATTATATTTTTTTCTAACTTGTTCTTTTGTCTGTTCGTTAAAGTCATATCTTTTAATATTTATTCCGTTTCTAATTACCCTAATTGGAACTGTTGCCCCGCATTTTTCCACTATTTCTTTTGCATAATTTGAAACGGCAACAACTCCATCACACTTATTTAAAATTTTAATAACTCTCTTTACAGCATAATTTATAAGTGGCTTAAACTTCAAACTTTTGTAAACTTTTGGATATACTGTGTGAATTGTAGTAACGACAGGAATATGATATTTCTTTCTATATTTTAAGGCATAGTTTGTAAGTCCGTATTTTGTTTGACAATGGATAATATCTGGTGCAAAATCTTTTAAATCTTTTTTAAATGAGTAGTTAGGTATAGAAAGATATTCTGCATTACCAACTTTTAAACTATTACATCTGTATACTTTGTATGGAAGATTATTGTCTTCATAACCATTAAGATGTCCCTTTATTTTAGGACAAAATAATCTAGCATCGTGTCTTTTTATGTGGCATTTCATACACTCATGGATAACTCTTTCTCTTCCGCCCCAAATTGGAAAGAAACTATCTGAAAACATTGCAATTTTAAGTTTTTCCATTTTAAACTCCTTTGTAAAGTAGAGAACATATGTCTTTTGTTGCATTTGGTTTTCTAAAATCTTTTATTGCATTTATCATTTTACTTGCTTTTTCTTTATCTAAGAGAAAGTTGTCAACAAATTGATATGTTTTGTTACTCTTCGTTATATATTCACAAGTATTTTTTGATTTTAAATACAACATATTATCGTATTCTTGGAAATGTAAATGCTTATAAGCAATAATTGGTAAACCTTTGTTAAAAGCTTCCATTGTGGAAAGTCCACCAAGTTTTCCTAGTAGAACATCACAAGCACTCATTATAACATCGACATTGTTGACAAAGCCTAAAATTAAAATGTCTTTTTTTATTTTTTTACTTGCTTTTAGTTTGTCTAGTGTATTTTTCATTGCTTGATTTTTACCACATATACAAACTATTTGAAAGTCGCTTTTGCATTTGTTTAAGTTTAGTATTGTGTTTTTTAGATTACCAAAACCAATACCTCCACTCATAACTAAAACTGTCTTTTTATCTAGTTTTAACCCTAACTGTTTTTTTGCTTCGTTTTTGTCAATTTCTTTATTGAATTTTGTTTGAAAGGGAATACCTAAACTAATTCTTTTACTTAAATCGAAACCTCTTTTTTCTAAGTCTTTATCAAAATCATCACTAGGGGTTACAATGTAATCTACCTCAGTTAAAAATTCGGTATAAGGAGCAATATCAAAGTCAGATACAACACTTACTACTCTTGCTTTTAAAGCATTTTCATTATGTTCTTTTCTTAGATCACTTAAAATTATCCCCGCAAAAGTATGTGCGCAAAATACTGCGTCAGGTTTAAAATCATTTATAATATTTTCAACAAATTTTTTTGATGGAGATATAAAATTCTTTCTAAGAGTTGGGGCTTCTTTTGTTACATCTCTATCTCTTAATTTTCTAAAAACTTTGTTGGCATAGTTAAATAAATATTTTACCGAGTAAAAATAACCTTTTGTTACATACCAATTTGCTTTCTTTTTTTCTTTTGTTTGCTCGCCATCTTTAAATAGATCAATTTGTTTTATCTCAACATCGTTATAATTTTCATTAAAATAATTTGTTAGTGCCCTACACATTGAGTTGTGGCCTTCGCCTGCTGAAACCGTCAATATTAATATTTTCATTTTTCCCTCTTTTTTATTATTATTTATTATTTATTTTTTATCTTATTTTTTAAAAGTATATTTGTTAATTTAAAAATTTATATATAGAAAACTTTTTTATTATTTTTTTGAATTACTTTTTTAATCCTTTATATAAAAGGTCGCCAATATCTCTTGATGCATTTGGTTTTCTAATACTCTTAATTTGACTTTGCATAAGTTGATATTTTTCTTCATCTAAGAAGAAGTTATCAACAATTTTGTATGCTTCTTTATTATTTGAAATATATTCACAAGCATTTCTTTCTTTTAAGAAAACCATATTGTCATATTCTTGGAAAGGAAGTTTCTTGTTTGCTATAATAGGTAAGAACTTATTAAACGCCTCTGCTATTGCAACTCCGCCAATTTTACCTATTAAAACATCACTTGCACTCATTATTACATCAACATTGTTAACAAAACCAAATATTGTGATATCTTTCTTTATTTTTCCTTTTGCTTTTAGACTCTCTAATTGTTTTTTAAGTTTTTCATTTCTTCCACAAACGCAAACTATTTGGAAATCGCTCTTACATTTATTTAAGTTTAAAACGAGTTTTGCAATATTACCAAATCCAACCCCGCCACTCATCATCATAACTGTCTTCTTATTAAGGTCTAAGTTTAATTCTTTTTTGGCTTCGTTTTTATCAATTTTTTTTGAGAATTTTGTTTGAACAGGTATTCCTAAACTAATTCTCTTTTTAATGTCAAAACCTTTTGCTATTAAAACATCATCAAAGTCGTCGCTTGGAGTTACTATATAATCGACTTCTGTTAATAGTTCTGTATAAGGTGCTACATCATAATCTGAAACAACTGTAACCACTCTTGCTTTTAGTGCATTTTGATTTCCTTTCTTTCTAAGGTCGGTCACTATTATTCCAGCAAAAGTGTGTGCACAAAATATTGCGTCTGGTTTAAAGTCGTTAATTACTTCTTCAATATATGGGCTTGCTGGCTTTATAAAATTGCCTCTTAATGAGTTTGCTTTCTTATGAATATTTCTTACTTTTAATTTTTCAAAATTATGATTTGCAAATTTTATTGCATATTTTACTAAGGTAAAGTATCCATCGTTTACCATCCAATTTGCAAGTTTCTTTTTCCTAGTTTTCTCTCCGTCTTTAAATAGGTCAACTTGTTTTAGTTCAATGTCATCATATGTATCTTTAAAATAGTTAGTTAGAGCCCTACACATTGAATTGTGTCCTTCACCTGCTGAAACAGTTAATAATAATATTTTCATTTTTTCCCCTTTTGTTTTTTTGTTTTTTTTACATATATAAATAGATTATAATATATATAAATTAAAGTCAAAAAAATTTAAGAAATTGTTAACTTAAATTAATTTTTTAATGTTTTACTAAGGAATTAACACGAACTTTGTGCGGTAAAAATTTTGCGTGTAAAATTTTTACTGTGGAATTTTACGCTTGTAAAATTCCACGCAAAAGTTTTACTTTTGGCACAAAGTTCGTTTTTACTAGTATAATTTGGGTAGACATCATTTGTTTTGGATATTCTAAAATTTATGTAATTGTCTTTTAAACATATAATGTTTTTGATTTTTAAACATATAAAAAGCAAAAAATAATTTTAAAAATCTTAGCATAAACAAAATGATTTGAATATGAATAATATATATTTTATAGGTAAAAATTAAAAGGAATAACTATGAAAAATTATATTGATGAAATGTTTTATAAGTTAATGAAAGAGTTTAAAGATAAAAGTTACAATCAAATATATCAAAATATGGTAGATAAATTTTTATCACTTGACGAAAAAACAAAAGATTCAATAGAAAAATTTTTAAATCAGTTCAACTATTGGGGGAGGCTTGATAGAAGAAAAAATAATTATGAAGTTTTTTCATTAAAGGCAAATGTTTTTAAAAATGGATATAGAGATTTTATATGGTTATATAACAAACTAAATGACTATCAATCAAAATTTGTTTTATTTTCAGTATTAAGTAATTATTATAATTTTGATTTTGGGCATCTAGCAAGTGCTCAATGTAAAATGTTTAAACAATATTTTGATTTAGATTTAATGAAAGATTGCAAAGACAAAGTGTTCGTAGATGTTGGTTCATATGTAGGGGATAGTGTATTTGATTTTATTTTTTCTTTTGGAGATTACAAAAAAATATATTGCTATGAGATAACTCAAAGTATAATTAATTTATCAAAAACAAGACTTTTGACATATCAAAATATTATTTTTAAAAATATGGCAGTTAGTGACAAGAATTCGACTTTATATTTAGATGATAGTATTGGAAGTTTTTCAGCAAATAAAACTAGTAAAAAGGGTAAAATAAAAATAACATCAGTCAGTTTAGATAATGATATCTTAGAAAAAATTGACATAATTAAAATGGATATAGAAGGTGGAGAAAAAAAAGCTTTAATTGGAGCAAAAAAGCATATTATAGAAGATAATCCGATTTTACTTGTTGCAGTCTACCACTCAAATATTGATTTAATTAAGTTGCCTAGGTTAATAAATAGACTCAATAAAAATTATAACTTTTACCTAAGATATAGCGGTGGAAGTATTTATGCTACTGAAATTGATTTAATATGTTTACCAGAATAATTTTTGCATTTAAAAATTAAAAAAATCAAATTTTTGTTTGTTAAATATTCTATTTTCATGATATATACATATAGTAAGGGGATAAAAATGGAAAAATCAAAGGTTTATTTTACTAAGATTTTGACACCTGAAAGGGTTGTTGATATGTTTAAAATACTTAATAAAGAGTTAAAGGGTAGAGTTGCTATAAAAGTTCATTCAGGAGAAAAAGGTAATCAAAATTATTTAAAACCTGAATTTTTAAAGCCCGTAATTGATTATGTTGGTGGAACTGTCGTTGAATGTAATACCGCTTACGATGGTGCAAGAAATTATACAAATAAGCACAAAAAATTACTTGAAGAACACGGTTGGAGCAAATATTTTAAAGTTGATATTATGGATGAAAGTGGACCAGATTTAGTTTTGAAAATTCCAAAAGGGAAGACAATTAAAGAAAATTTTGTTGGGAAAAACTTAAAAAATTATGATGCTATGCTTGTCTTATCTCATTTTAAAGGGCACCCAATGGGAGGCTATGGCGGGGCATTAAAGCAACTTTCAATAGGTTGTGCTTCGCGAAGGCAAAAGTTACATTCACTCTGCGGGCTTTACAAAAGACCAAAATATTGTTTGGGATAATATCGCTAGCCAAGATAAATTTTTAGAGTCAATGGCAGAGTCAGCATCTTCCGTCGTTCAATTTTTCAAGGGCAATATGGCTTTTATAAATATTATGTGTAATATGTCTGTTGATTGTGATTGTTGCGCAGTAGCAGAAGACCCTTGTATTAAAGATATAGGAATTTTGTCTTCACTTGACCCAATAGCGCTTGACCAAGCCTGTATTGATTTAGTGTATTCGTCAGAAGATGAAGGCAAACAACATTTTATTGAAAGAGTTGAAAGTAGAAATGGTATTCATACTATTGAAAGAGCAAGTCAATTAGGCTTTGGAAATAGAGATTATGAACTCATTAATATTGATTAAAAAATATAAATTTATTTAAAAAGTCTAATTTTGTAATTAGACTTTTTTACTTTTAATTTGTTTTATTGATTTATTAGGGACTTATGTTTTTTATTATTTAGCGTGCTAATTTGCAAATTTAATAATTTGTTTTTTATAAAAATTAATAATATCTGTTTTAAATTACAACTTATTTTAGTTGTTCTCTATTTTCCCTTACAATATCTGTCGGTCTTTCAAATATTTACTAAACCGACGCAAATGATAAATTTTTAGACATGCTAAGGAACAAATCTTTAATACAATTAAAATCTAATTGCTAAGTAAGGGAAAGGCGAAACCCGAAAGCAGACCTCGTATCAGTAACGCTGTAATTCACAGAGTAAGAGAAAGGCCCAGCACTAGATATGCTACCCGCATGACTGCCACGAAGAAGACCAAACTAGTTAAACAATGCAAGCACCTAACAAGACTTGTCCCTGTTTTTAGCAAAAATTATAAGGGAAAGGCGAAACCCGATATAAACACCAGTCGTGGTGAGGTTGCTATGAACACCGTAACTGAAAGGCCCAGCATTACCACTGTGGTTAACATGACTGCCACGAAGAAGACCAAACTAGTTAAACAATGCAAGCACCTAACAAGACTTGTCCCTATTTTCTTGCCTATTTTATTATAGAATATTTTATGTTTTTCTACTAACAATTTTAAGCAAATTTTAAAACATTTTGATGTTTAAAGTATATTAAGTTGTATATTATTTCAAAAAAATTAGTTTTAATAGACCTTGACTTTTTTTAAAATCAGTTTTATCTTACTATTATGAGGTAATTATGTTAATAGTTAACAATGTTTTACAAAAAGTTTTTCAAAAAGATTTAGATAATGGGATACTTAAAATTCCAGAAGGTGTGATAAAAATTGAAGAAGATGCGTTAAATAGGTGCTATAACATTAAAGAAATTTTGCTACCTAATTCTCTAAAAATTATTTCAAAAAAAGCCTTTATGGGGTGTTCGTTAGTTAAAGAGATTGTAATTCCTTCAAATGTTGAAAGAATAGAAGAAGGCGCTTTTTCAAATTGTTTTCTTTTAGAAAAAATACTTCTTCCAAAATCTTTGTTAACTCTTGGAAATTCTGTTTTTAGTAATTGTTCAAAATTAAAATCTATTGAAATCCCTGAAAATATTCAAAGTATTAAAGAAAGTACTTTTGCAAACTGTTCATCTTTGGAACATTTAAAATTGCCTAGTAATTTAAAAACTATTGATTCAAGGGCATTTTTTAGATGTAAAAGTATTAATAGTTTAGATTTGCCTAAGTCTTTAATTGAAATCGGGGAAAGAGCCTTTTTAGAATGTGCAAAATTGCAAGAAATGACAATACCAGAAAAAGTAACTGAAATAGGAGATATGGCTTTTTATGGTTGTAAAAATTTATGTGATATTAATTTTCCAAAAGATGTAAAATCAATAGGTTCAAAGGCATTTCTATATTGTCCACAACTAAAAGAGATAAATATACCAAAAGGTATCGAAAAATTAGGATATTTAGCATTTGATTTTGAAGACTTTAAAAGTTTACAAAAAATTGATGATGGGTATAAGTTGTCAACAAGTGAAACAAAAAATGTTGACGACTTATTAATAGATGAGAATAATTTGAGTATTTTAAATATGATTATCTCAAATTATGAAGACAGAAATGTATTATTAAAAGAGTTGAAATCTAAAAAAAATCTTTTATTGATAAATACACTTTATATGAATTTGGGTAAAAAAGATTTTTCTTCTTTTCTAAATGATAAAAATTTAAAGTTCTTTAATCAATTTGATTTGTCCTCGCTTAGCCAAAGTCAATATTTAAATTTTGTAAAACTTTATTACAATTTGGGTGGATTTAAAACTCCTATAACACAAGTAACCATTTTAAAAAATGGAGAAAAGAAACTCACAAAAGTTGATTATGCTCAGCATATTGCGGAATTTTTAAAGGATAAGGTTGAAAAAAATATTGTTTCTTTGCAAAAACTTTCAACTTTATTTGAAGATATAAACTTTGGACAATTTAAAAGCGATTTTACAGATTTTTTTATAGACAAAGATAACTTTGTTGAATGTTTAAAAGAAGAAGAACATAACCCAAATTTTGTCGCTAGGTGTTATGACTCTTTTGAAGAAATACAAGAAACAAATACTTCAAATAAGGGAAAACAAAGGCAATTAAAACCCACAATTACAAAATTTAAAGATTTTTTTCTACAAAATAAATTTAAGGGAATCAACGACCATAATAGAAATATAGCAGAGGTTTTGTCTAATTATTTTTCTAGTCAAACAACTTTTGATAGAGCAGTCGAAATTGATAGAGAAAGAATACAAAAGGGAACAAAAAAAGGTATTTTAGAAACTAATATCAGAGAAAAAGATGTGTTTGAAACTATTGAAAATTATCAAAAAAGTATCAAAAGTTTAAATAAAGATACACTTTCTATTTTGGCTGAACTTGCTAGCAAGAAATTTACTTTTGAATGGCTGAGTAAAGATTCTGCCCTTAATTTTGTGCTTGGTAAACTCTGCTCTTGTTGCTCCCACCTTGAAGGTGCTGGATATGGAATTATGCACGCTAGTATTATTCACCCTGATATTCAAAATCTTGTAATAGAAGATGGTAAAGGTAAAATTGTAGGTAAATCAACTTTATTTGTAAATAGAGAAGAACAATATGGTATTTGTAATAATGTTGGTTTAAATAATGGAATAGTTAGTGATACAGATAAGCAAATTATTTATGAAAAATTTATAATGGCTATTAAGTTATTTGCAGAACAATATAATAGAGAAAATAAGAAGAAACCTTTAAAACAAATTAATGTAGGTATGAATGCTAATGATTTGCAGGACTTAATTAGAAAATTTAATGTTAAACAAAGAAAATTATTAAAAAATATTGATTATGGACAATTTGGTATAGAAGGGCAAAATTATTATGGCGATTCTGATTTGGAGCAATTTATTATTTGGAAAAATGACAAATTTTTTAAATATGAAAAACCTTTTGAAAGAGAAAAATGAAGTAATTTAATAAAGAAAATAAATAAAAAGATTATTAGGTTTAATAAAAAATTAATAATTTTAGTGAAGAATGGGTATGTAAAGTAAATTAATAGGATAATAAATTTGACATAATTATTAAAAAGTTAGTTATAGTAGAATGAAAAAATATTATGCTATTAACAATAAATTATAAAAAGTTTGTTAATAAAATAATTTTGATAATTCTAATAAATTGTTTGATTAAGTTGGTTTATTAGAAAAAATTGTTTATATAAAATTGGTAAAAATTAAATGGTTATTTTTACTTTTCTTTTGAATTTTCTTTATAGAATTCATAAAAGATTAAATGGTTGAATTTAATTAATTAAGTCTATATTATGAAATCTATTTATTAAGTTTTTATATTGTAAAAGTAATTAAGATATAATTAGTAAGATATTTATTAAGAGGTATTTATTTAATTTTTATATTATAAAATTAACTAAATTATAATCAAGCGGACATATTAGATTCTAAGGGGCTATGTGCGGTGAAAATTTGAAAAATTTTCACCGTGAGATTGTTAAAGGTTAAAACCTCTAACAATCTCACTCAAAAAGTTTCACTTTTTGGCACATAGCCCGTTTTATTTATTAGTGTTATAACTTAAAAATATGTTTTTTATGATTATAATTAAAGAATTAAAGGTCTTTATTATAAAACTTTTTTATTCTTTAAGTTCAACCCAAGAGATTATGTGGTGGATAGCAATTCCATTATTTGCAAAAAGGAGTCTTCTTAATTTTTTTAATTGAGTATTCATATAACTTTTACCTTCTTCAAAAAATGTCACTGTATCATCTTCAACATCTTGGGTTTCAACACTTAAATTAAATGATTTATTGTTTTGATTTGCATATTCAATTTCACTTTTAGCAAAATCTAAAATTTTTTCGGCACTATCTCTATAACTCATAAAAGTTATTTTATTAGAGTAATCAAAAATGTGAGCAAAAGCAGGCTTCGTTATGCCATTATAAGTAATTTCATCTTCTAGCCAACAAGGCAAATCATATTCCAAATATAAACTAAGATATTTGCTTCTAATGTTACTTGTTAATTTAACAAAGTTTAAAATTATTTCTTCTCGTCTTGTGTCAAATTCTGGGTGCTGATGAGGTTCAATATCAAAATGAATTCCTGCAAAATTATGTTTATGTTTATTTTGAAAGTCTAAATACGAATCAATTTTGTCTATAATTAGAGATGGATTCTCTATATATTCATATTTACCTGTAAGCCAATACACTTTAATATCTTTTGAATTTGCTTTTTCAATAAAATCTGCAATTTTATTGTTGAAACTAGAAGCATAGTAATAAATTTCTGTAACTCCATTTTCTTGTGCGTAATTAAGGTAAGTATCGTCTATCCTATTATCCCACCACCAAACGCCGAGAATATTTTTGTTTAATTGATTTTTGTCTTTATTTAACAAAATAAATGTTGTAACGCTAAATGATAAAATCAATAAAACGGTTATGATAACTAAGATTTTTTTCTTCATAACTGTATTATAATGTTTTTTATAAAAAAATCTAATTATTTATGTAAAAACAAAATTTTTATGATAATGTTTTTAACATTTACAACAAAATGAATAAATATGATTAGTAAATGCCATTTATTTAATTAGATGTAAAATTTTTTCTTATTTTAAAATTTTTTCTTATTTTAAAATTTTTAAATAACAAATTATCAGTGCTAAAATTTTGATAATTTGTTTTGTTTTTAATTAATATGTGATAAACTTAAAATATGAAAAGTATTTTAATTACAGGTGCGGGCAATGGTATGGGAAAGAAAACCGCACAATATTTTGCAAGTAAAGGGTATAGAGTTTTTGCACTTGACATAGTTAAACAAGAAAAATTTCAAAACATTTATCCAATTGAAGTTGATGTTACAAACTTAGGTAGCATAGAAAAGGCTTATGAAGAAATCTCATCTATAACTGACTCATTAGATGCGATTATTCATTTTGCTGGAATTTATAAAATGGACTCGCTTGTTGAAATAGAAGAAAAAGATTTTATTAAAATTTTTGACATAAATGTATTTGGAGTATATAGAATTAATAAAGTTTTTTTGCCTTTGCTAATTAAAAGTAAGGGAAGAATAGTTATTATTTCAAGCGAACTAGCACCACTTAATCCGTTGCCTTTTACGGGGCTTTACGCAATCACAAAATCTACAATAGAAAAATATGCTTTTTCTCTTTATATGGAACTGAACTTATTAGGTATAAAGGTAAGCGTTGTTAGACCAGGAGCAGTTAAAACAGATATGATTTCAGAGTCAACAAAAGCCCTTGACATAATGTGCGAAAAGACTAAATTATATAGTTGTAACGCAGATAAATTCAAAAAAATAGTAAACTCAGTAGAAGCAAAAACTATTGAGCCAAATAAAATTGCAAAATTAGTGGAAAAGATACTTCTTAAAAAGCACCCTAAATTTACTTATACAATAAACGCAAATAAATATCTCAAATTGTTAAATCTCTTGCCAAAAAATATGCAATTATCAGTTATAAAAAAAATCTTAGATAAATAATAATAAAAGTTATATTAAAATGTAGAAATAAAAATTATATTAAAAAACAAATTAATATATTTTTATATTTTTAAAAAGTTAAATAATAAATTATGAAAATAATTACTCTAATTATCAGGTAAAGAATATCGCCTATTTAGGTAGAAACCCTATATATTAAAGTGCTTTAAATTAAAGCATTTTTTATTGTTTAATAAAACCACCAGATAGTCTGGTGGTTCATTTTAGGTTTACCGATGAACGATTTTAACTCCTTTGTGTTAAAATTAAGTTTGTAGTCTAACAAAATTTATTACACAAAGGAGTTAAAAATGAAAAAGGAAACCA
>CASFQL010000013.1 GCA_949296965.1 uncultured Christensenella sp.
ATATAAAGAATTAAAAAAATGAAATCAGGAACTTAAACATAAAAAATTAGCCACAAAAGAAAAATAAAGATTGAGAAATATCTAGTAAACACAAAATAACAAATATTTATAATTAATATATTATTTTGTGGGTTTTAGAAAATGTGTGCACTGTATATATTATATATAAATTATATGTTATTACTTTTTTTGTAAGTATTTACTTTCAAAAGAAATTAATAATAAAGAAAAGTTTTCTTATAAATAGAGAGAAGTAAGGTTGACTTACTTCTTTTTGTTTTGGTGCCAATGATTGTTTTGAGCAAAATTTTTTTTGTTGTATAATGAACTTAACAGGAGTTGATATGGAAGAAAAACCAATTAATATTGAAAGTTTTGAAAGAAAAGTTAGAAGACACGAAGTTACATTTTCTCAAGTTAAGAATGGAAAAGGCGATGATTATTTAAACAGTTATTTAATGGAACATTCTAGAAGCAATGGTTGTATAGATTTTGCTGACAGAATGGTAGAAAAAATTGACAAAAGGGTTTTACAGCGAGCTTTATTCAAGTTGCCAAAAGAAGATAGAGAAATCTTGACTGAATATTTGCTAGGAACAAAACAATTAGATATTGCAAATAGGTTGAATATTTCACCAAGTGCAATAAATCAAAGATTAGATAAAATATTCTATAATTATAGAGTTATTTTGTGTAATGATAAAGAATTTACTCAAACAAGTGAGTTTGATAAATTACAACAAGAAACAGAATTTGCTTTTTTGGCTTATATGAATGAGGTTAGAAAAACAGGTCAGTTAAAACTTAATTTATATGAAATTAAAGATTTAATTAAAGAAGTTAGAAAAGCAATAAGGCAAACCATTGCAACTAAATCAAATATTAGTATAAGAGAACAATTAAGCAAACAAATTGACTATTCAAAACTTGATGATAAATATATTGAGAAAATGAATAATGCATTTGCAGAATTAGGTGTTGAAGCTCATTTTGAGAATTTAAAGAAATTTAAGGGTAACATTATGCAAGTTTTAAAAATGGTAGATGATTTTATTGATGATTTGCAAAAGAGTGCTGAAAATAAAGTTAAAAAAGAAAATTAAAAAATTTAAAAATGTATCAAAAAGATACTTAATTTTTGGTTTATTTTTGTCCTATATAGTGAGGGGTTATTGAATGAAAAGAGAACTGCTTAAATTACAGTTCTTTTTTTATTGAAAAAAATAAAAGGAGGTGAGAGAATAGAACCCTTCAAAAACATAAGAACAAGGAGGCCATAATGAATAAACAATTGCTAACAAAGGAAAATATAGTAAGAATAAAAAGTGATAAATTATTCAATAAACTTAAAGAATTTTATGAAAAATTTTATGGTGGTTCAGGTGTGTCAAAAAACAAATTTTTTAATGATGTAATTGAAACGGGAATAGATGTTTATGAAAAACATGAAAAGGATAATTGGGCTTTTAAAAATGAAAAGCAAACCATTTTAGATGCTATTCACGAACATACAAAACGAATGAATTACTTCATAAAATTCAGCAAACCATTTATCAAAAATACCTATGCGAATATTGAAATTATGTTAGAACTAATAACCCAAATGTATAATTATATGATATTTAAA
>CASFQL010000014.1 GCA_949296965.1 uncultured Christensenella sp.
AATAAATGGGTGCAAGAGAATCCAACAAGAAAGGTTGTTGTTAAAGCGAGAGATCGAAAAATTTATAGCGGACAGGATAGATATAAGGCATTAACACCAGAAGCAAGGAAAGAATTTCTTACAGCATTAAATCAAGATGAAACAAATTTCTTGAAGCCACTATGTTATGTCCTTTTATTTGCAGGACTTCGTATTGGCGAAGCGATTGCTCTTCAATGGAAAAATGTTAACTTTGAGAATAAAACATTAAAAGTTGAGCGCAGTGTAACACAAGTTCCAAAGTTTGATAGTGAAGGTAGAATTCTTTCACGAGTTACAGTTATAGGGGATACGAAAACTACTTGTAGTGTTAGAGAAATTCCTATTACAGATATAGTTGTTAATACATTACTTGCTTGGAGAGACAAACAAATAGAAAGAGAAAGAACAAATAGAGATGTTACGGCTGAACTTACAGCGCCAACATCTTTTATTTTTGCGAATGATGATGGAAGTGTTAGAACATATTCAGGTTGTAGAATGATATTTGATAGATTTATTAAACGACATAATTTAGGTAAATACAATATCCATTTTCATGGCCTTAGGCATACATTTTCAAATATGCTATTTGAGATGAATGAAAATCCAAAGGCAATACAGCAACTACTTGGACATAGAGATGTTAAAACAACAATAACAGTTTATAACTCAGTTGATAATGAATATATACGAAATACAACTGATAAATTAAATGAGAAGATTAAAGAAGTAGAAATGTATCTTGATGATCAAAAAAGACATAAAGACCTTGAAAATCGCAAAAATGATTTAATATCAAGAATGACAGATGAAGAATATGACGACTTGCTTATGCAATTACTTGAAGAACGCAAAGAAAGAAAACGCAAAAAAGAAGAAGATATGGAGATGTAAAAATTTTTGCAATTTATGTAATTTTTATGTGAAATTCATAATTTTTATGTTATAATTTATATTATGAAAGATTTATTTGGTGATAATATTATTTCTAGAAGAAAAAAGAGAAATGGTGTAGAAAAAGCAATTTATTTTGCAAAAATTTCTTGTGCAGAATTTGATCAATATATGGTTGATGGGAATATTGTATCGAACAATTTATTAACGCTACTTGAGAAAAGTTTTAAGAAAAACAATAAATTTTATCAAATGACTAATGGCGTTGAGGCTTTTATATTTCCTTTTAAACAGCAAAAATATGCAATTAGTTTGATAGAAGAAAATGATAGTTTTTATTTTGGTAGAATTTCTACTGAAAAAGAGCACAATGAAATTTTAGAAGAATATAAAGTAGAAGGTGAGAATGTCAAAAAAATAATAATAAACTCTTTTACATTTTTTTATATTGATGTAAAAACAAAATCTTTGGTATATATAGGGCACAAAAATCTTAAAAATATTAACGAGATATTTAAATTGTACTTTAAAAACTTTACAAGTGAATATTTGATAATTTCTTTTTATGCAGAAGATAGTATTATAGAAAAAATTAATAAAGCTGTTAAAGTGCAAAGCATAGATTTCCAACTTTCGCCAAATGACTTGGTTTCCAAAAGTATTGACAAATGCTTAGATTGGGCTAGAGATATTGAATCTTATGAAATAAAAATTAAAATTAAGCATCCTAAAAAAAGTTATGCAGTGCAGTTAGTGCAAGATAAAGAAAGATTTAATAAAATTAAAAAACCGGTTCTTAAAGTGCAGGATGAGAATTTAAATGACAATATAACTCATTTGTTTGATAATTATTTTACAATCAAGGATTCAATTACAATTAATGAAATAGATTTAAAGTGTTTTGAAAGTATAAAACAAAAATTAGAAAATGCTTTTAAGAAGTACATATTAAAGGAGTGAAAGAATGAAAAAAATAAAACCCAAAGAAACGGTTATATTAATATCTACTATTTTCACATTTGTTATTGCGATAATTTTTATTATTTTACATTTATGCAAAATTTATATTGATAATGAAGATCTACCAAACACAATTATTACAACATCAGGAATTTTTATAGGTTTTTTAATTTCAGCATTGGGAATTTATTACTCAATACCATTAGGTTCGGAGATAAAAAAATCGTTAAAAGATCAAGGTTTTTATGATCAAATTTCAAGGAATTATATAGTGGGTCTTTTAGCATTTTTTATATGCATTCTAGTAAATGTAGTTCAATTATGTATATATCAAAAAGTTAATAATATTATATTTATGCATTATACTAATATGCTTTCAGTTCTTACATTTATCTTTGGACTATCAGTAAGTGTAATTAATTGTGTAAACTTTTTTAAAGTCATTAGAGCACGTTTGTAAATATACATTTTTTATGTATAGACTAAAATATATTGGAATAATAGATATTTTATAAGTATTTTAGGTAAAACTAATAATTTTAAGTTTCAGTTTATCGTAAAATATGACATCAATTGACACCAATTTGGGGTAGTTTTAGTCATTTTTAGGCAGTTTTAAACCGAAAATTCGAAAGCGAGTTTCGGTCTATTTTTTTTGTTTATTTTCATAAAAATTTTGACACCAATTAGGAGCTAATTTGATACCAATTGTAAATTTTAGTATTATTAAAGATAAAATTTTAGAAAAGAAAAAATCACTAAATCCCTTTATTTATAAGGATTTTAGCGATTTTTGATTGTGGAGCTAATGACGGGACTTGAACCCGTGACCTCCGCCTTACCAAGGCGGTGCACTACCGACTGTGCTACATTAGCATATTCAGTTTTTGAGTAAAATTTTGTTGTTTTTTAAGTGGTAAAATTTGCTATTTTTTTATCTTACCAAGGCGGTGCACTACCGACTGTGCTACATTAGCATATTTAGTTTTTGAATGAAATTTTGTTGTTTTTTAAGTGGTAAAATTTGCCATTTTTTATCTTACCAAGGTGTCATTCTGTTTATTGCACTATATCTGTACGCTACCAAAATAAAAAACTTTAATTATATAATTTTTAAATAACTTTTTTTGTTTTTCTAATTAAACAGTTTATTTAAAATTGAGTATAGTGTATTAAACATTTTAAGCCACACGCAGAGAGATTTTCTTTATTTTACAAAATTTAATGTTTTTTGTCAATTATATTTTAAAAATTTTTCATCAAATAGTTTTATGGAGACCTTGTTGGTAATGGATTGAGGATGGATAAGCAAGAGATTTGAACGTTGTAAAAAAAACAATATGTGTCAAATTCTGTTGTTATTAAATAAATTATAAACGTATAAAAAATAAATGGTATAAGTTTTATATAATTATCTGTTAATAAATATATTTCTTTATCTAAAAATCAAAACTTGTTTGAGTTAGATTATTGTTGTATTATAATTCAGTTAAATTTTCTATTAATTGTTAAAAATGTCGCGAGTGATAAATGTTATAACATGATTTTTAATATTAGAGCGTTTAATTACTTTTATAAAAATGAAAATGTAGTAATGATTTTTAATATTTATAAAAATATGATTGTATGCCTTATTAATATTGTTAAATGTGTCTTGTGATATAATGATTTAAGGTTTTTTGCTTTCGATTGCAACTTTTAATAAATTTTATTAAAAAAAATTTAATAAATGTAAATTTGATTAATTTTATCAAAAATTTAGCTTTTTTTTGTGATTTTTTTTAAAAAGCCTATTGACAACAGTTTTAAAATGTTATATCATTTGTATGAGAGGGATAAATAATGAGTTTGTTTGAGGCGATAGTAAAAAAAATCGGAATTAAAAAACTTGAAAAAAAATACGGAAAATGTGTTTGTGACGGTGTGTTTTCAAGTGGAATAACTATGACGATTATTGGCAGATCTTCTATTCCTTGCGGTTTAAATTATGATAATGTCAAAATTCTGGTAATAAAAGATGGCGTAGGATTTTTACCTTTAGGAGCATTTCCAAATATAAAAACTCTTTACATAGGACCAGATGTTTGTGATATAAATTTCAAAAATCTTTTAAAATGTACAAAACTACAGAATATATTTGTCGATCCACAAAACAAGTCTTTTAGCAGTGAAAAAGGCGTGTTGTTTGATAAAGACAAAAAAGTGCTTATTAGATATCCGGAAGCAAAGAGCGATTATTCATATTATGTGCCAGAAACGGTGGATGTTTTGGGAAGTTGTGCTTTTATGTTTGCAAAAAATCTAAATGAATTATATTTGCCAAAGAAAAATCTAAAAATTGAGAAAAGAGCTTTTGACAATTGTGATAACATTTGCAAATTAGATTATTATAACATCAGTAATGAAGCGGACTCGCAAAACTTAAGTGTTAATATAAAAGACATTATGGATAATGAAAAAGAAGTTGTGAAGTAACTGGAAAGCTTTACTCTTTTTAAAAATTATAAAAAATATAATCAAAAGGTAAAATATGGAGAAAAATATACATAAAAAGTCAATTTTAGAAGATCATTAGAGTAATGAAGATAAAATAGAAAAATTGATAGAGAATCATAAAAACAAAGAAGACAAGAATATTGTAAAATCTATTGAAAACTTTGTAGCTATTTTGAAAGATGATAGCAATACAAATTTAAAAAGATAGCGATGTATTATATTTACATCGCTTGTTTTTTAAGTTTTTATTGCAAAAATAGTCAAATTTGGCAAAAATTGTGATTAAAGCGCTTGAAAATTATATGTTATTATGCTATACTTTTACAGTAGAAAATTAGCAAAATAATCTTTAAGGGGAAACTATGGCGCTACTTGGTGATGTTTTCACAAATTTGACAAATTGGATAAGAGGTTGGGATAAAGTTGTTTTTATAGTAGTAATGCTTGTTTTTACTATTTCCATGTTGCTTTTGCTTATTAATTTAATTAAAGGCTTCATAGGATCAAAGCCAAAATTTAAATTCTTATCTTTTTTTGTTTTAGCAATTTTAGTAGGGCTTACGATTTACATATGTTTAGCAAGGTAAAAAGGAGTTTATATGAACATTTCTAACATTTTAGCAGATCAAATTCAAGCAGATTGGATCACGACATTCCTTCCAATTCTTAGGTATGTTTTATTTTTTATTGTAATAGCTTGCTCTATAATAGTGATCATCACTGTGTTATTGCAGTCAAATTCTTCAAATGAAGGCAACCCTCTTTCCGGGATACAAGAGAGTTATTATGCGAAAAACAAGGGTAGCACTCGTGATGGGAAATTGAAACTTACTACAATAATTTGCGCTAGCATAATTATTGTTTGTGTGATAGTTTACTTCATCACAGAAATAGTTAATAAGTCATGATTAAAGATAAGATAAAAGAATTGATGATAAAAGATAGTTTGGTTTATTCAAAACCAGACAATCTTTTTTTGTTTTTAGCTGAAGTTTTGAATGTGCCTTTGGATAGAATAAAGACTGAAATAAAAAAAATGATCGCTACAGGTGAAATTTTTGAAATACGAAAAGGCAAATTTTTAGTATTGCCATCAAGAGGATATGTAAAAGGCAAGTTTTCAGGTTCTTCAAAAGGATATGGGTTTTGTGATGTTGGAGATGAAAACGATATCTTTATTCCAGGCAATAGAACTTTGGGGGCAATCGATGGTGATGGAGTAATAGTGAAGCTTTTTTCACTTAATGGTGGCAAAGAAGGAGAAGTTGTTGATATCTTTTCTCCTGTTAAAAAATTAGTAGGAAGGGTTGTGAAAATCAATAAAAATATGTTTTTAGAACCTGATAATGAGAAGATCGCATTTAAAATTCCTTTAATTAAATCAAAAAAGTTTTTTAAACAAAATGAAAAAGTTGTTGTTAACGTAATTCGCAAGAAAAACGGCAAATTAAGTGGAGAAGTTGTAGAAACGCTAGGTGATGCTGATGATGTGAAGACATTGGAACTTGCTATCATAAGACAGCATAATTTGTATGAAAGTTTTTCTGATGAGGTAGAAAAATTAGCACAAAATTTGAATAAACCTGTTTCTAAACAACAAAAAGCGGGGAGATTGGATTTAACTAAAATTGTAACTTTTACAATTGATGGGGAAGATGCCAAAGATTTTGATGACGCTGTGTCTATTTCTGCGTTGCCTAAAGGTGGGTATGAACTTGGCGTACATATAGCTGACGTTGGAGAATATGTAGGGCAAGGCTCTTTAATTGACGAAGAGGCATTTGACAGGGGCACAAGCACCTATTTTCCTACTTCGGTTCTGCCTATGCTACCAACTTCTCTTTCCAATGGTATTTGTTCGTTGAACGAAGGAGAGGAAAGGCTGACTTTGTCGTGCATTATTAAGTTGGATAAAAATGCTAACATATTTGACTATCAAATAAAAGAGTCAGTGATTAAAAGTAGCGCAAGATTAACTTACACTGAGGTGTATCCTATATTAATAGGTAAAGATAGCACGCCTAAAGCGAATAAATTTAAGAAAGAACTCATTTTAATGGGGAAATTGGCAAAAATATTGCAAGTTAATCGAGAAAAACGTGGAGCTTTAGATTTAGATATACCCGAAGCAGAATTTGTTTTTGATGAAAATGGATATGTTGTTGATGTAAAGAAAAGAGAACGTAATGATGCCCATAGACTTATCGAAGAATTTATGATCCTTGCAAATGAAGTGGTGGCAAAGCACTTTAATTTAAAAAACATTCCATTTGTTTATCGTGTTCACGAAAAGCCAACGGTAGAAAAAGTAAAGAGTGTTTTAGATTTTTTAAAAGGTCTTGGACTTGCTGTGCCAAAACTTCCACAATCTATTAAACCTGATTATATTAAAAAACTTATTGAACTTGTGGGCAAAAAAGATTATAGTGAAATTGTAAACAAAATAATATTGAGAAGTTTGCAAAAAGCTGTTTATAAAAATCAAAATTTAGGTCATTTTGGATTGGCTTTAGAGTATTATTGTCATTTTACTTCACCGATAAGAAGATATCCTGATCTTACTATTCATAGAATTATTAAAGAATATTTGCATAATGGTGAAAAGATTGACGAGGAAAGAAAAGAAGAATTGGAGAGCTTTACTTATGAAAGCGCTTTACAAAGTTCAGAAGCCGAACGCAATAGTGATAAAGCAGAACGCGAAGTCGATGATTTGTGGCGTGCGTATTTAATGAAAGATAGAATAGGTGAAGTTTTTGAAGCCGTAATCACTAGCGTAACAAATTTTGGATTATTTGTAGGGTTAGAAAATAGTGTCGAAGGATTGATTAAACTAGAAGATTTGCCGGGCGGAGGATATTTGTATTTTGAAAAATCTCTTGAGCTTAAAAATCAATCAAATAGATTTAAAATTGGAGATAAGGTCAAGGTAAAGCTCATTAATGCTAATGTCTACACAAGAAAAATAGATTTTGAACTTGTAAAATAGTTAAAAAATTGAAAAACATGCGAAAAAATATCAAAAAAATGTAAAATTTTAAAAAAAAATTAAAAAAGGGTCTTGAAATATATTTTAAAAGGTGTTATAATGAATAACGAAATGAGGGTGATAACCACAAATAAGAAAGCATATTATAATTTCTTCATTTCAGATTTGGTCGAAGCGGGAGTAGTTCTCAAAGGTAGCGAGGTCAAGTCAGTTCGAGAAAATGGAATGAGTTTGAATGAAAGTTTTGTTATAATAAAAAATGGCGAAATTTTTCTCAAAAACGCATACATTAAAACGTATGAACATGACAAGATTTCACAGCTTGATGAGAGAAGGACTAGAAAGTTGCTACTTCATAAAGCTGAGATCGAAAAGTTTTCTCGAAAAGTCCAAGAAAAAGGATTTTCACTTATGGCAACCAAAGCTTATTTTGACAAGGGGAGGGTTAAGATAAGCAAAGGCCTCGCAAAAGGCAAAAAACTTTATGACAAACGCGAATGTAAAAAACAAGACACGATTAAACAAGAAATTCGCAGGGTCGTAAAGGAAGGGGGGCGATAAGGCTTCGACGGGGCAAGGGAGAAAGTGCACAGCGTGTGGTTTTGATGCTAACCTAAAAAGTGTCAAAAAAATAAACGCAAACAAAACTTATAAGACTAGTTTAGCTGCTGCTTAACAGTCCG
>CASFQL010000015.1 GCA_949296965.1 uncultured Christensenella sp.
AGTTGTAAAAAACTTCATAATGTATTATAATAATGAAAGATTACAAGAAAAAATACAAGAACTTGCTCCTATTCAATTTAGGCAACAAATTCTTGCATCTCTCTCTTTTTAATTTTTAGTCCGTTTTAATCCTACGGGTTAATTTACACACTATCTTTTTTGTATTTTCTTAAAAAATTTTTTAATTATTTTTTTATTTTTATAAGTTCTGGCTTGTTTTCTAAAAACCAATCAATCGCATCAAAAATAGATTGTTCTTTACTTCTTGTTATAAATCCTAAATCTTTCTTTGCTTTTGAGTTATCAAAATTGCAATTTACATTTAAGGTATGAAGGGAATATGCACTAAAAGAAGGTTTTTTATTTCTAACTTTATAATAAAACTCACAAAGGGAGGCAAAACCCCTTAAAAACCAAAGTGCTATTTTAGGTGGCAATTTTTTTCTCCCTATTTTTTTATTAATTATCTCTAATAATTCTTTAACACTACACATTTCACCACTTAAAATATATCCTTCGTCTGATTTACCTTTTTTGATTGCAAGAATAATCCCTTGTGCGACATCTCTAACATCAACGAAATTGTATCCGCCTTTAACATATGCTAAGAGTTTTCCATTCAAGTGGTCAATTATAACTTGCCCAATGTCGCTAATTTTGTAGTCAAATGGACCAATTATACCAGAAGGATAGACAACGATTGCATCAAGCCCTTCTTTTGTTTTCTCAAAAACATATCTAGTTGCTATTGTTTTACTTTTAGCATATGCACCTTCAATTTTCGTTTCGTCAAAATTAGTTGGTTCAGTAAGTTTAGAATTATCTTTTGGAATTACAGGTATTGTATGGACTGAACTTGTATAAATTAGTTTTACTCCTTTTTCTAAACATACATCTGCAATATTTTTTGTTCCATTAACATTAACATCATATAGTAAATCATTTTTTTTGCTTGAAACATCAATAATTCCAGCCATATGAATTACAAAACTATCTTTTGAGATGTTATCTTCTAAGAATTTTTTATTTCTTACATCTCCATATGCAATTTCAATGTTTAAGTCTTTTAATGGAGAAAGGTCTTCATTAGGCAATAACAAAACTTTAACATTATAATTTTCTTTTAGCAACTCTTTGACAACAACATTTCCAAGATGACCTGTTGCTCCTGTAACAACAAAATTAAACATTTTATCACTTCCTTTCAAGTTTTATTATAATTAATTATTAAAATTTTGACAAATAAATAGAATGTCTAATTAGATATAAAAAATTTTTAAATATTTAATATTTTATCATTTATTTCATTATTTATCACTTTATATAATCTCTTTATTTATACTTTAATTTACTTATTAAAAAAATTAGAGTCAATATATAATAATAACTTGAAATTATAAAAATTTTATTAAATCAATATATAGTTAAATATATCAAAACATTTTATGATAAAGCCTTCAAAATTTCATATAAAAATATAAATTATGAAAATAAAAAAACAGCATAGTAACAAACTATACTGCCAATTTGGTACCACCAGTGGGATTCGAACCCGCATTGCCGGCGTGAGAGGCCAGTGTACTAACCCTTATACTATGATGGCTAAAACTACTTTAATTTTATATCAAATTTTTTTAATAAAATCAATAGTTTATTAAAAATTTTTAAAAAAAATATAATTAATTTAATTTATTATATTAAAAAATGTGTTTTTATATTAAAATTTTGACATTTTTGTTATTTTGTTGTAATTTATTTTTGAAGGTTAATTAGTTTGAATAATATTAAAGTTTTAAATTTTAGAGGCATATTTTTTTTATTTATTTCGGGTTTATTGTGTGTTTATTTTACATACAAATCTTTTTTCAATCTTTATTATTTATTTGGTTTTATTATACCATTAGGAATTTTAGTTTATTTACTTTTAAAAAAAAGGTTTATCTATTTATTGTTTAGTTTTTTATTTATAATGTTTGTAACTTTATACACATTAATATTCTTATCTTATTATAAAGATACTAGATTTGAAAATTTAGGAGAACTATCAATAACAGGGAAGATTATTTCTACAAATGAAATTTCAAGCGATTTTACATATTTAACTTTAACCAATGTTAATATAATTGATAGTAATCAAAACACCTATTTTTTAAATGCCAATTTATCGGTTAAACTTGATACTTCAAATTCAAATTTTGATTTAAAGAATTTTTACACTATTGCTTTTGTTTCAAATATATCAAGCATTGATTTGTTTAGCGAAAATTATATAAATACTTTCTACTTAAAAAATAATATAAGATATGTAACGGAGAATGTTGTCTTAGACAATGTTATAATTTTAGGAGAGTCTAGTAATTTTATTGAAAAAGTAAAAGAGCATAATAGAAAACTTTTAGTTGAAGTTTTTGGAGATACAAATGGAAATCTTGCATATGCTTCTCTTTATGGTGATAAATCTTATACGGATAGTGAATTATTAGACCAATTTAGACAATCAGGTGTGGCACATATTTTTACTGTTTCGGGGCTACATATAAGCCTTATTGTTCTTGTAATTAGTTTTTTTATCTCAAAGACAAATGCATCTAATTTAAAAAAATTTATAATTAATCTTTTAATATTATTCGTTTTTTGTTTATTATGTAATTTTTCATCATCAGTGATTAGAGCAAGTATAATGGCATTAGTGATGATATCAAGTAAAATTTTTGGTAAAAAATATGATGTATTAAATTCTGTAAGTTTAGCAGGGTGTATTCTACTAATTCTTAATCCTTTAAATACTTTTGATATTGGTTTTCAAATGACATTTGCTTCTGTCATTGGAATTATAATGTTTGGCTCCTTATTTAATAAAATAAAAATTCAAAATAAATACATAAAGACCGTTTATTCGGCACTTACAACCTCTCTTGGAGCACAGTTGGGGCTTTTTCCTATTTTTGCTAATTCCTATGGGTATATAACAACTTGGTCCGTTTTGGCAAATATTATAATTGTTCCAATTTTTTCAGTTTTCTTTTCAATATTTTTTGTAATCAATTTTATAGTTTTAATTTTACCTTTTTTAAAATTTTTATATTTCTTACCAAATATAATTTTGTCTTTTGTAATAAAATTAAATGCTTTCTCGATAATGTTGCCATATGGTATGGTGAGTGTAAACGCACTTAGTTTTGAGTTGTCTTGTTTATTTTACATTGCTATGTATGTTTTAAGTAAATTTATTGTTATGGACTTTAAATATAAAGTTATTATTTCAATTATAATATATTCACTCATAAGTTATAACATTATTTCAAACTCAAAATTTAGAAGTTCTTATGAAAATAAAATTACATTTTATAGTGTTAGTTCCTCGATTGGAACTTTACTTGAAACAAAAAATAATAAGTTTTATTTAATTAACCCTGATTTGACTAAATCAAATAGTATTGCTAATTCTTTATATGATTTAAAAATTAATAATCTTTCAGGTATAATTATTTTGCAAGATGATTTAAGTATAAATACTTACACAATTTATCAAAATTTGAAAGAGTTTACACCTACAATTTATTTAAGTATGGATAATGTTTTCTCATATGATTTTGAAAGTCAGGGGTTTAATGTTGTTGAAGTTTCAAAAACATATGATGAAAGTTCATATGTTATTGTAGATGATTATTTTAAATTAGAGTATTTTTATTTTGATTATGACCATGATTTAATTGAAGAAGTCTCGGCAATTTCTATTGAAATTGAAGGCTATAATATAAAATTCTTTGATGGGAATTTGCCAATTAATAATGAAACAAAAAATTATCTAAGTGCAAATTTTAGTTCAAAAATAGATTTATTACGAGTTATAGGTTGTAGGGAACATATTCTTATAAGTAATTTAGATTATGTCAATTTGATTTATGACAGAGACTACATAACTAGTATTAATTTAATTGAGGTTTAAATATGAAATATGAAGAATTAAAACAAAATTTAAAAAAACAAATAAGTCCTGTATATGTTATAAATGGTGGGGAAAGTTTACTTACCATATCTGCTTTAAATGAAATTGAAAAGGCTTTAAATATCACAATACCTGATTTTAATAAGGTATACATTCCAGATGATTACAAGAAATCTGCGAGTGATATTATAGAGCAATGTCAAGCATTGCCCATAATTGACGCTAAGAGATTAATTGTTGTTTATGATTATATCAATAAAAAGAATGAGCACGAAAAAAAAATATTTGAGAAATACTTTGAAAAACCAAATCTTTCGACTTGTCTAGTATTTTTCTCTACTAATAAAAGTGATTTTCTCTCATCTATTGAAACAAATAAGTATGTAGTTGTCATTGATTGCCAAAAACCATCAGTCCAATTTATTTTTTCGTGGGTAAAAGAAAAATTAGAAGAAAATGGACTTGAAGCAGATAAAACCATTATTGACAAACTTGTTGATTATACAAATTATTCTATTACAAAATTAGATGTTGAATTGTCAAAGTTAAAATCTATTAAGTTAGGTCAAAAAAATTTTAAGTTAACAGATGAAGATATTGAAAATTATGTAAATAAAGACTTAGAATATGTAATTTTCGACCTTACAAATGCAATAAGTATTAAAGATAAAAATAAAGTATTTCTATTGATAGACACTATGATTAAAAATAAAGAGCAACCAAGTATGATTATATCAACACTTTCAAATCATTTTAGAAGATTATTCTTTATATCAAGGAGTAACTTTTTAACAAGTGAACTAGCACAATATCTTAATGTAAAAGAATTTGCTATAAAAAAATATAAAGAGCAGTTAAGATATTTTTCTCAAAAACAACTTAAAGAAATCTATGATAAATGTTTAGAAGTTGAATTTTTGGTAAAGAATGGTAAAATGGAGGCAAAAAATTCACTTTATTATCTTGTTTCAAGTATTCTAAAATAAATCTATTTAGAATTTTTTTTTAAATATTTTAAAATACTTTTATTAAAAATTCTTTAACTTAACAATTTACAGTTGATATAAAAATTATAAACTTTTTATAAAGTTGTAAATTTTTAAAGAAAAATGAATAATTCTTGCGTCATCAACTTGCTTAAAGTCATAGATAATTTAAAATTTATTGGATACCAAAATTCATTATACAAATTTATAAATTTTGTATACAATTTTATAAAAAAGTGTTGCAATTTAATTTATATTATGCTAGAATTGTCGAGTAATAAAAAGGAGTATGTAATGCCAAACATTAAATCAGCAAAGAAAAGAGTTTCTGTAATCGCTAGAAGAAGAGAAGAAAATAGATATGTTAGGTCTACTATGGCTACTATGATAAAGAAGTTTAGAAGTATGGTTAACTCTGATGTAGTTTCTGCGGAGGCAATGCTTAAAGATGTAATCTCTTACATAGATAGTGCAAAAAGTAAGGGTGTTATACATTCAAATACTGCTAGTAGAAAGATTTCTCGTCTTAATTTATTACTTAATAAGGCAAAACTTAATAATGCTAATAAAGTTGAAGAAAAGCCTGTTGAAGTAAAGGAAGAAGTTGTTGCAGAAGAAAAGGTAGAGAAAAAAACTAGAACTACTAGAAAAACTGCTAAAAGTAAGGCAGAATAATTTTGTTCTTATTTTGATTGTGAAAGTTGAGTTTTTGCTCAACTTTTTTTATTTTATTTTAGACAATATAAAAAAAGTATGTTAAGATAAAGAAAGAATAGAGTTTTATAAATTTAGATAATTTTAAAAATTAAATTATATCTAAATTATTGATTAAAAGAATTTATAATTTTATTAACTTAATCATTTTAAAATCTATTTTACTAAATTTGAAAGAATATAAAATGTTAAAAGGAAATATACAAATGGAGATAGACATTGCAAAAAATCAGCAAGAATTTATTAGAATTTATAAGGAAAATATCAAACGAGAAGGGGCTAGTGAACTATTAGATTGGTTATTAAAAACAGATTTTTTTACAGCGCCAGCAAGTACAAAATTTCATTCTTCTTTTGAGGGTGGGTTGTGTTTTCATACACTAAATGTTTATAAAAGATTTAAAGACAAGGTCGCAAGAGAATTCAAAGAAGGAACATATTCTGATGAAACAATTGCAATAATTGCATTACTCCACGATATATGCAAGGTAGATTGTTATAAAGTGGAATATAGAAATGCAAAAGTTGATAATGAATGGGTAAAAGTTCCATATTATTCTTTTGTAGACAATTTACCCTATGGGCATGGGGAAAAGTCAGTTTATATGATTTCAGGTTTTATGAAATTGTCTAGGGAAGAATCTATGGCAATTAATTGGCATATGGGTGGATTTGATACAAGAGTCATTGGTGGAAGTTATTCTTTAAGTTCTGCTTATTATCAATACCCTTTATCTGTTGTTTTTCATAGTGCAGACATTGAAGCAACTTACCTTGATGAAGTTTCTCCAAAATAATATTTTAAATTTGCTTATTATGTTTAAAATTATATAAAAGGAATAAGTATGAAAGAAAAATTAGTTATAATTGATGGGAATAGTTTAATTAATAGGGCTTTTTATGCTTTACCTTTGCTTTCAAATAGCAAGGGTGAGTTTTCTAATGGTGTGTATGGGTTTGTTAATATCCTAGTTAAAGCAATTTTTGATATTAATCCAAAGTATATTGTCGTAGCACTTGATTATGGCAAAAAGACTTTTAGAAATAAATTATATGAAGAATATAAAGCAAAGAGAAAACCTACTCCAAATGAATTAAAAAGTCAATTCCCGCTACTTAAAGAAATGTTAAATAGTATGAACATCACTTATATTGAAAAAGAGGGCTATGAGGCTGATGATATTATTGGAACTCTTTCAAAAAAATATGAAACAGACAATATTATAATCACAGGTGATAGAGATGCTCTACAATTAATAAATGATAACACGGAAGTTTGGCTAACAAAGAAAGGTATTACTGAAGTAAAAGTAATGAACGAAAAATCTTATAAAGAAGAATATGGTTTAGTGCCAAGTCAAGTTGTAGATTTAAAGGCTTTAATGGGGGATAGTTCAGATAATATTCCGGGTGTTCTGGGAGTTGGAGAAAAGACTGCACTTGAACTTATGAGAGAATATGGTTCACTTGATAATGTGTATAAAAATTTAGAAAATATAAAAGGTAAACTGCAAGAAAAACTTGTTAATAGCAAGGAAATGGCTTATTTAAGTCAAAATTTAGCAACTATAAGAACAGATGTCCCATTAGAATATAAATTAGAAGATTTTACTTATACTTTTCCTTTTAATAAAAAAGTTTTCGACTTTTTTAAAGAATATGATTTCAATAGTTTAATAAAAAGAGATGATTTGTTTGTTGGAGTTGAAAATAAATCAAATACAATAACATATTCAGCAAATAGAATTGAATTATCTAGTATTGACACAATATTAGATCAATTAAAATATATCAAAAAGGCAGGTGAATTCTATTTTGAATTAAATAATGATATTTTCTCATTTGCCTATGACAAAAATTGTGAATTTTATAGCAAAGTTCAGGGGTCATTAATTGATGGAATTTTAGATATTGGAGAAATTTTAAATGCTCTAAAAGACATTTTTGAAGATGAAAAGATAAAAAAATTTGTTTATGATAAAAAATCTTTAAGACATATATTAGATAAATTCAATATTAATTTAAAAGGTGTTGTTTTTGATGTTACACTTGCTTTTTATCTTTTATATGCAGGAGAAAGAGATGCAAATAAAAAAAATATAATACAAATGTATAAATTAGATGAAAACTTTGAGGCAATTAATATAATTTATTTAACAGAAACATTGATTAAAGAGTTGACTACTAATAATTTGAATGATTTGTATTACAAGATAGAATTCCCTTTGATTGATGTTTTATATGATATGGAAAACTTTGGTTTTAAAATTAACATAGATGTGTTAAGGACTTTGGAAGATAAATATTCACAGGAAGCTGATAATTTAGAAAAAGAGATAATTGAACTTGCAGGGAAAGAATTCAATGTCAATTCACCAAAACAACTTGGAGAAATTTTATTTGATAAATTAGGTCTTGTCAGTGCTAATAATAAAAAGAAGTCAACTAGTATTGAACATTTAGAAGAAATGTTTGATATGCACCCAATAATTGAAAAGATTATTGATTATAGAAAAATTAAAAAAATTCTCTCCACCTATATAGAACCATATAAAGAACTTGTAAATGATGATAACCAATTAATTCATACAATATTTAATCAAACTTTAACTGCAACGGGTAGGCTTTCTTCAAGCGAGCCTAATCTTCAAAATATTCCTGTTAGAGATAAAGAAGGTAAAAATTTACGCAAAATGTTTGTTTCAAGATATGAAGATGGGGCTCTAATAAGCGCAGACTATTCACAAATTGAGTTGCGTTTACTTGCTCATTTTAGCAAAGATGACACTCTCCTAAAAGCATTTAAAGAAAATATAGATATTCATACAATTACAGCCAGTGAAGTATTTGGAGTAGATATTAAAGATGTTGATGCAAGTCTAAGGAGAACTGCTAAGGCGGTTAATTTTGGTATAATCTATGGAATTTCTGAATTTAGTTTAGCACAAAATGTTGGTTGCACTAGATATCAAGCAAGAGATTATATAAACAAATATTTTAATAGATATAAAAAAATTAAGGAATATATGGATAAAAATATTGCCTCTGCAAAAGAAACAGGCTATGCTTACACACTTTATAATAGAAGAAGAAAAATTAATGAGATTTTCTCGTCAAATTACAACACAAGGCAATTTGGGGAGAGAGTTGCTATGAATATGCCTTTGCAAGGCTCTGCTAGTGACATTATTAAACTTGCTATGATTGATGTTTATAATGCTTTAAACGATAAGAAAATGAAAAGTGAGTTAATTTTACAGGTTCATGACGAATTAATAATTGATTGTCCAAAAAACGAGATTGATGAAGTGGTTAAGTTGCTAAAAGAAAAGATGGAAAATGTCGTTAAGTTAAATGTTCCGTTGTTAGTAGATGTTAACTATGGAAAATCTTGGTTTGATTGTTGATTAATAATTTTTTTATTTTGACATAAAATACTTATATGAAAAAAGAAAAAACTAAAAAGAAATTTGGATATGTGTTTGCTTTCTTTTTAAGTATAGCAGTAATTTGTATTGGAATGTTTGCATTTTATCAAATAAAATATCCTTTAAAGTATAGCGAATATATTATTAAGTATTCTAATGAATATTCACTTGATAAAGAGTTGGTTGCAAGCCTTATTAATGAAGAAAGTAGTTTTGTTTCAAGTGCAGTATCTAAAAAAGGGGCAATAGGACTTATGCAAATTTTACCATCAACAGGTGAGTATATAGCAAGTCAGTTAAACGAAAACTTTTATAATGAAAAACTATTTGATCCAGAAACTAATATTAGGTATGGTTGCTATTATCTAAATTATTTAAGAGATAAATTTGTCGATGAAAAAGTATATTTATCCGCATATAACGCAGGCGAAACAACTGTAAATTTTTGGCTTGCTAATAAGGATATTAGTAAAGATGGAGTAACTTTAAATAAAATTCCTTATTCAGTTACGGCAGATTATACGAATAGAATATTAATGGGTAAAAAACATTATAGGGGAAGAATTTGATAAACAAATAATATTAAACAAATAGTATTATCTAATACAATTAAATTAAATTCAATAAATATTATTTGTTATAAAGTAAAAGACTGAGAAAATGAGAAATATAGATGTTTTATTTTAGTATAAAATAACACTGTAAAGAAATAGAATACTTTATCTTATTTACCATTAGATAATTTTTTTAAAATGATAAGAATAAACTAAGAAAATTTATTTTATTGTAAATATTTTTTAATATTATTCAAATAATAAAAGTATGAAGTTAACTATCATACTTTTTTTTATTGTCTTATTTATATTGTTAATACCTATAAAAATTAGAAGCAAGATAATCTATGATATTTATAAGAATAAGGGCTATTTAAGTTTATATTTTTATAAATTAAAACTTGCAGTATTGACTTTGAGTTTTGAGCCAATGAAAATTGTGATAGATAACAAAAAGCATAAAAGTTATTTTTATCTTATAAAAGAAAAAAATGTAAAGACAAGTTTTGGAGATGTTTATATTGAACAATTAATAAAGAAAATAAAAATCAATGATTTTAGAACTTATGCACGATTTGGACTTATGGAAGATTGTATGTATTCTTGCTTAGGAACTGCTTGTATAATAACTTTCTCTTCAATACTAAATTATTTTTTATTTGATAAGGAAGGCGTTTTTAGAACAAGTATCAATGCTTACCCAGATTATTTGCATAACCGATTTTTATTAGGGTATACGGCTAGTATTTCATTAAATATTATTTTACTACTTTATTGTGTTGTTTTAACTTTAATTAAAAGAAGGAAAGAAAAATGGAAATAAAAAAACCTGTTGAAAATGTGTTAGAAGAAACTTTGAAAAATTTAAAAAATATAATTGATGTTAATTCAATAGTTGGTGAACCAATTGTTCAGGGGACAACTACAATTATTCCTATTTCTAAGGTGTCAGTTGGCTATGTTGGTGGCGGAGGGGAATATGACAATAAAAAGAAAAAGAAATATGACATTAATTATCCATTTGCTGGTGGTAGCGGTGGCGGTTGTAATATTACGCCTATTGGCTTTTTAATAATTGATAAGAGCAAAATTCAGTTTATCAGGGCTATGGGAGATAATAGCATTGAAAAAACTATTGATGTTGTAAGTGACTTTATCAAGTCTATGAAGTAAGGAGATTAAAATGAGAAAAGAATATAAGTTATATTCAGTTATAATGCTAGTTTTAGTCATAGTTAACTTATTTATGTTAAATTATAAAAGTGTTCTTGCTGCCTCTTCTAGTCAGTTGTCATCTGCAAAATCTATGGTCGTGCTTGAAACAACAGGTAATAATGTTTTATATAGTAAGAATGAAAATGAAAAACTCCCTATGGCTAGCACAACAAAGATAGTTACTGCAATAACAGTTATAGAAAATTGTAATGACCTTGATAAATTAGTAAAAGTTCCTAAGAGTGCAACTCTTGTAGAGGGAAGTTCAATTTATCTAAGAGAAGATGAAGAACTTACAATAAGACAACTTTTATATGGGTTAATGTTGCAATCTGGTAATGATGCTGCACATACTCTTGCTCTTGAAATAGGTGAAGGTAGCCTTGAAAAATTTGCGGAATTAATGAACGAAACTGCAAAAAAATGTGGTGCAACAAATAGTAATTTTGTAACGCCACATGGTTTAGATGATAAAAATCATTATACTACCGCATTAGACCTTGCTAAGATAACAAGTTATGGGCTAAAAAATAATGTGTTTAAAGAAATTGTTTCTACCAAAAAATTTGATATAAAGGCGACTGAAAAAAATAACGCTAGAACTCTTTTAAATAAGAATAAATTATTGTCAAGCCTTGAAGGTTGCATCGGCGTAAAAACAGGATATACTAAAAAGTCAGGTAGATGTCTTGTTTCAGCCTGTGAAAGAGATGGAATGCAGGTCGTTTGTGTTGTTTTAAATTGTGGACCTATGTTTGAGGAAAGTTCTGATTTAATCAATCTTGCTTTTAAAGAATATAAACTTTATGAAATATTGCCTAGTTATAAGTTTGTAAGTGATGTAGTAGTCGAAGACGGCAAATCGTCATTTTTAAGGCTATATAACAAAAATGGTTTTTCTGTTGTTGCAAAGGAAAAAGATATTGACAAGTATACAGTGGTATATGATTATAAAAAACAAGTTAAGGCACCAATTGAAAAAGATGAAATTTTGGGCGAAGTTAAAATTTATTTTGATAATACCTTGATTTTTAGTGAAAATTTGTGTAGTATTGAAAAGGTAGATAGTTTAGAACCTGTCGACAAATTAAAAGATATATTAGACAAATGGTAAAGGTATGAGAATTAATAAGTTTATTGCTCTTAGTGGAGTATGTTCAAGAAGAAAAGCAGAAGAATTTATATTAGACAAAATGGTTAAAGTAAATGGTCAAATTGTAACAAATTTAGCAATAGACATAAAGCCGAGTGATGTTGTTTTATTAAATGACCAAGTTATTAAACCCACTTCTCAAAATGTTTATTATATGCTAAATAAACCCAAAGGTTATATCACAACAATGAACGATGATAGAAACCGTAAAACAATAACTGATTTGCTAGGTGATATTGACAAGAGAGTTTTTCCTATTGGAAGACTAGATTACGACAGTGAAGGTTTGTTGTTTTTAACTAATGACGGGGAATTAACCTATAAGTTAACTCACCCAAGATTTGAGATACCTAAGAAATATATTGTTAAGATAGAAGGTGAGATTAAAGAGAGTGAACTTGCTGTATTAAGGGCAGGAGTTGTCATAGATAAGGTAAGATATAATAAATGTAAGGCTAAACTTATTAATTTTGAAAACAATATTTCTAAGATTGAAATTATTTTAAGTGAAGGAAAGAATAGAGAAATTAGAAAAATGTTTGAGGCTATTGGTAAAGAAGTTATTTTTCTAAAAAGAATTGAAATGGCAGGTATTAGGCTTGGTGGGTTAAAAAGGGGTGAAATTAGACCATTAAAGGATTACGAGATTGAACATTTAAAGTCTTTAACAAAGTAAGTAAAGGTGTAAGATGAAAGTTGTTATAATTGGTTGTGGACCTGCTGGAATGATGTGTGCTACCTGTGCAAGTCAAAATATTAATAATGAAATTATATTGATTGACTCAAACGAAAAGATTGGTAAAAAATTATTTATTACAGGGAAAGGCAGGTGTAATGTTACAAACTTATGTAGTAATGAAGATTTTTTAAAAAATGTAGTAAGAAATCCTAAGTTTTTATATTCTGCTATAAATACATTTAATTCAAGTGATACTATTTCTTTTTTTGAAAGTAATGGTGTTAGGTTAAAAGTCGAAAGGGGTAATAGAGTTTTTCCACAATCTGATAAATCTAGTGATATTATCAAATGTTTTTCTAAATTATTAAATAGAAAAAATATTGAGTTAAAACTTAATTGTAAAGTGCAAAAAGTTGAAGTTTTTGATAATGGCTTTAAGATATTTACAAAAGATGGCGAAATTATTGCTAATTGTCTTGTGATTGCAACGGGTGGTAAATCATATCATTTAACAGGTTCAGCGGGAGATGGATATATTTTTGCTAAAAATTTAGGGCATAATATAGTTGAATTAAAGCCAGCACTCGTTCCTATAATTTTAAATGATTACAATGGAGAACTTGCAGGACTAACTCTTAAAAATGTTGAGATAAGTGTTGATATAAATGGTAAAAAATTTTCTCAATTTGGGGAACTGCTTTTTACGCATAACGGAATAAGTGGGCCAACTGTTTTAACTTTATCTAGTTACATAAATAGGTTTAATATTAGCGGGCAAAAAATCGTTATTGATTTGAAGCCTGCTTTATCATATGAAAAACTAGAAAATAGATTAATAAGAGATTTTTCAAATAATTCAAAATTGTTAAAAAACTATCTAAAAGAATTATTGCCAAGTAGTTTAATTGAATTATTTATGAAAAAATGTGATTTCAATACCTTAACTTGCGTAAATAATATTAATAAGGAAGATAGAAAAAAAATTTGTAGGCTGTTAAAAAATTTTAGTTTTAATATAAAAAATTTAGATAATATAGATTATGCTATTGTTACTAGTGGCGGAGTTGATGTAAGAGAAATTAATCCGAAGACAATGGAGAGTAAAATTATAAAAAATTTATTTATTGTGGGCGAAATCCTTGATGTTGATGCTTTGACGGGTGGGTTTAATATACAAATAGCATTGTCAACAGGTTATTGTGCAGGAAATTATATAAAAACTAAATAAGGAGAGATTTTTATGTTGTTTTGGTTAACATACTATTTAATTTGGTTGCCTGTCCATATCATTGCTCCTTTTAGAGTAATAGGTAAAAATAATTATAGTAAAAGAAAAAATTATGTATTAGTATGCAATCATCAAAGTAATTTTGACCCAATTTTGCTTGACTTTACTTTTAGAAAAAGAATAAGATTTATTGCAAAAAAAGAATTGTTTAAGAAAAAAACTTCTTCTTTTCTTTTTAAAAATATTTTAGGGGCAATTCCTATTGATAGAGAAAAGGGAGTTACAATTTCTCAAACGAAAGAAATATATAATATTTTAAAAAATAATGAGTTTCTTGGAATTTTCCCGGAAGGGACAAGGAGGGAAGGCCTAAACAAAGATGATAAAATAAAGGGTGGGGCTTGTTTATTTGCAATAAAAACAAAAACGCCCATTTTGCCTTGTTTTATTGTGAACAAACAGAAAAATTTTAAGAAAAATACTATTATTATTGGAAAACCATTTGAATTAAGTGAATTTTATGACAAAAAATTAGATAAGGAAAACATAGAAAAAGCTGAAAATATTTTAAGAGATAAAATTATTGAGATTGGATACAATTATCAAAAGGTAATTAATGAAAAAATGCTTGTAAAAGCATTAAAAAGGGAAAGAAAAAGTAAAAAAGTTTAATATTTTTCTTTTCTTTTTTTGTTTTTTTGATATAATTAAATTAATTAGGGGAGTTTATTTTATGGACGAGAAATTTGATTTAGAAAATATTGATAAGACTTTTACAAGATTTAAAGTTGGTTCAAAGGTTGAAGCATCTGTTGTTGCCATCTTAAAAAGTGGCTTACTTTTAAATATTGGTGGCAAAAAAGATGGACTTATCCCATTTTCTAGTGAAGAAGAAAATGCTTTGAAAGATGTAAAAATTGGGGATAAATTTGATGCTATTATAGTAAATACAAAGGACGAAAGTGGGGCAATTATTTTGTCTAAGAAAAAAGCAGATGATATTAGACTTGGAAATGAGATGGTTAATAATCTAAATGTGGGAGATAATACAAATTTTATTATTACTTCAACAAATAAAGCAGGGTTAATTTCAAATTTAGGTTCATTTGAAGTTTTTATTCCTTATAGTCAAATTTCAAGTAGAAAGGTTGATAATAATTTGAATAACTATGTAAATAAGCAATTTAGAGCAACAATACTTGAAATTGACCTTATTAAAAAGAAAATTGTTGCATCTATTAAGGCATATGAAGAAAAAGTTACGCTTGATAATGAAAAGGCATTTTTTGAATCTGTTTTTGAAAATAAAATAGTAACAGGCAAAATTGTAAGATTTATAACTTTTGGTGCTTTTGTAAATGTAAATGGTGTAGACTGTTTAGTTCATAATAGTCAAGTAAGTTATGATAATAGACCTGCTAGTGAAGTTTTTGAGTTGGGTAAATCATATGATTTTAGAGTAATTAGCGTTGATAGAGAAAATAAAAAAGTGTCTTTAAGTTATAAGGTATTGCAAGAAAATCCGTTGACTGCAAAAGTAAAACAACTTAAAGTTGGGGATATCGTAAATGGAAAGGTCAAAAAGATTTTACCATTTGGAGCAGTCATTGTCTTTGGAGATAATATTGAAGGTTTACTACACATAAAAGAGGCATCACATTTTTATGTTAAAAATATTTATGAAGTGGCAAAAGTAGGGCAATCACTTGATTTAAAAATTATTGATATTGATTACGATAATAATAAGGTAAGTCTTTCATTAAAGGCAATGCAAGAAGAACCAGAAGTTTTAAAACTCGTTAAAGAAAATGATAATTAATTATAATTATTATTGATATAATAACTATAATAAAAGTTATGTTTTAGAATATTATTTTAATTTATGCGTTTTATAATTGTAAGATTTAATAAAAATAAAAAATATACAAAGGTTAAACTGTTTTAAAACTAGTAGAATAAATTAGAAAAAGGAACTTTGCACATAAAAAGCAGAGTTCTTTTTTATATTAGTTTCAAAAAGAATAGATTAATCCTGCTTGTTTTATTATTAGTTATTATTTATTATCATTTTTTATAAATTAAATCTAATTTGCTAAAAGAAAAAGTAACAACTATCTATTATAAATTAATATTATGTTATAGTTTTGCGTACATAACATTATTGATGTTATGTGCGCTTTTTTGTTTATATAAAGCAAAAGCAAGTTTAAATAAATTAATTTAACTTGGGAGAATTTTTATGTCTTTCTTAAAAAGATTTACAGATATTAAAAAGGGCGGAATTGTTTTTATAGGGAATACCTTAGGTCTTAGTAAATTAGAAAATTTGACGGCTTCGGGGACATTGGGCTCTATTGGTGCATTTACAAGTTTAGATACAAGTTTGCAAGTTCCAACTTTCCCACAGGGAACAACTTTAAATTATTTGGAGAATGGTTCGAGTGCAACTTTAAATATATTAAGTGATAGTAAAATTTTATATGCAGAACTTATTTGGGGTGGACTTTATCGTTCAAGTAATAATAATATTTCAAATTTACTTGATAATAGTATTAGATTTTCGACTCCTACGCAATCAACATTAATTAGCCCAGATACTTTAACAAAAAGAGAATTTACTTTTACTCAAAACAATACAACTATTGGCTTTTATGCAAGAAGTGCAAATGTAACTAGTTTATTGCAAAACAATTTTAATGGAACATATAGTGTTCAGGCTGTTCCCGCACTAATTGAGGCACTTGAAACAAGAACATTTAGCACAAATCACGCTGGATGGACTTTGGCTATTGTTTATGAAAATAGTTCTTTGCCACTTAGAAATCTCAATTTATGGACAGGAGGAGTTATTGTTTCACCTTTAACATTGGACACTGATATTTCAATAAGTGGCTTTCTTACACCTGATGTGGCACCGATTTCGGGTAAACTTTTTGTTTCGAGTGCGGAAGGCGATGCTGTGATTTCTGGTGACCAAATGTTATTTGGAAGTGATACTTCTACATTAACTAATCTATCTGGGCCAAATAACCCTGTAAACAATTTTTTTGCTTCTCAAATAAATGATTCAAATGGATTACTTGATACAACGGGAACCTTTGGAACAAGAAATGCAAATGCTTTTACAGGCACAAATACTAGCGGATGTAGACAAGGTTGGGATATAACTGCTATTGATTTAACAAACAAATTACAAACTAGTCAAAAGACGGCATCTATTAGATTTACAAGTGATGGTGATTTATATTTAGCAAATGGTTTGGGATTGCAAATTGATAGTAAGGGTGCAAACATTGTTGCAGAAAAGAGCGTAGATAAAAGTTTTGCTGAAATAGGAGAAAGCATACAATATCAAATTCAATTAACTAATACAGGGGATATTACTGCAGATAATGTAATTGTGAGTGATAATTTATTTAATTATTTAGAATTAGTTCCGAATTCAATTTTAATTGATGGAGTTCCTTATATTGGAACATTTCCTTTAAATATTGGAAGTATAAATGTTAATCAAACTCGAACAATTTCATTTGAAGTTATTGCAAATTCTGTTCCAGCAATTAATCCTGTTATCAATATAGCAAAAGTCGACTATCAATTTGCTCCTTTTGATGGCTTAATTATATCAAGTTCAACTAACACAAACATTGCTAGCGTTTATATAACAGATAAAAATATGTCAATTACAAAAGAAGTGGATAAAAATTATGCTATTCAAGCAGAGACTTTAACTTATACTACAACAATTATAAATAATGGTAATTTGACAATGTTTAATATTTTATTTAGGGATAGTATCCCCGTTGGCACAAAATTCATTCTTGGTTCAGTTTATATTAATGATATAAACCAATCAACTTATGACCCAAATATAGGCTTTAACATAGGGAATTTGGTGCCAGGAGATAGCATAATTGTTAAATTTAATGTAATTGTAGAGTAATTATAATGTAATTGTTAATGTGGAGGAGATTAAATGATAATAGAAAATAAATCAAATATTGAGTTTTCTTATGTTCTTCCAGATGGAAGCACAGAAACGGAAAATAAAGATTCAAATATTGTTAAAACTGAAATTTTAACTTATCTTTTTACAAAAGTTAAATCTAGTAATAAAACATTTGTTAAACAAGGTGAAAATGCTGACTTTACTGTTTTACTGACTAATAATTCAAGTGCAACAATTAAAAATCAAATATTTAAAGACATTATGACTGATGGAGCAAATTATTTAATTGGGAGTGTTATGATAGACGGTGTATCATATCCAGCTTATGATTTAATAGCGGGATTTCCATTAAATGACCTTAATTCAGGGGATTCAACAACAATAAAATATACGGTTACCGCAGATAATCCATTGACACAAAATATCGTTACAAATTATGGTAATCTAAATTATTCTGTTGAAAATTTAAATTTTGCTGAAAATACAAATAATGTTGATTTGGCAGTAATTTCAAATACAATGAGTATATTTAAACAAGTAGATAAAAAGTATGCAGTTAGTGGAGATACCCTTCATTATACTAATACTATTGTAAACACGGGGAATCAAACTAAAACAAATATTATATTTAGAGATAATATTCCAACAGGAACAACTTTTGTTTTAGGTAGTGTAATTGTTGATGGTGTTAATCAACCAATATACAACCCAGAAGTTGGTTTTGCTTTGCCAGATATGACACAGGGACAACAAAGGATTGTAGAATTTGATGTAAAGGTAATATAAAATGAATAATATTGTAAATTTTTCATCGGTGATTGATAATAGTTCTAACCCACCAATAGTTTATTTGAGTAACTTTGTAGAAACTAAAATAATAAAAGGAGAAGAAAAAGTTATATTTGTTAGACCTTGCTTAAGGTATTGTAATTGTTGTAAAAAAATGTGTTGCTGTTCAATTAGATTTTGTTTTAAAAGAAATAATTGCTGTTTTAATAATTTAAAATGTTGTAACTTTAATTGTAGAAACTCGGGTTATAATAATTGTAATTACCATTTCAATAGACTAAATAATTGTTATAGCAACTTTAATAGAAAAGTATATTACAATTAAAAATTTTTAATATTGAAATCATAAATAAAAATTCCTAAATAGATAGGAGTTTTTATTTTGTTAAATAATTGACTATTTTGTGTCAAAATGATAATGATATAAAGAGTTGCGAGGTTTAAATGAAAGTTCATACTATAAAAAATAAATTACTATTTGGTTTACTTGAACAAAATTCATATTTGATAGAGAGTAAAAATTGTTGCGTTTTAATTGACCCAACTTGCAGTAAAAGTGAAATAAAAAAGATAACTAATAAACCTATAAAAGCTATATTTATTACACATGGACATTTTGATCATATATTTAATCTTAATGAATATGAAAATATTAAAATTTATGGCTCGAAATTTTTGAAGGATATTGTTTGTGACAATGAACTAAATGTGTGCAACCATTTTAAGATAAGGAAGAGTTTTAAATTAAATAATTTTTTTGTTGTGAATGATAATGATGAAGTCTTTATTGATGATGATATTAAAGTAACTTGTTATGAAACAGCAGGGCATAGCAGTGATGGAATGAGTTTCTTAATTGAAAAGAATTTATTTGTTGGGGATACATTGTTTTGTAATTCAATAGGAAGGACAGACTTCTTAAATTCAAGTTTAGAAGAAATGATAAAATCTTTAAAAAAAATAAATGCTTTGGACTTTAAGATGCTTTACTCTGGGCATGGAAGAAATAGCACTAGGGAAGAACAATATATAAATATAAAATATTGGTTAGATAAAATATCATAAAAATTTTTATGGCTAGAAATTTATAAGAAATGGGGCTAAAATAAAGAGTTAAATGTTTTGAGGATATAATCTTTAAAAATAGATAAAATAAATTATCTTGTAGTTAATAAAACAAAAAACTTTACAATTTGATTAATTCCTTAAATTGTAAAGTTATTTTTTTATTAAAAAAGTATAAAATTGTATTATATAACTTGGTACCGAAAGTGGGACTCGAACCCACATGTAGTTGCCTACGCAAGATTTTGAGTCTTGTGCGTCTACCATTCCGCCATTTCGGCACAAATTTACATTAATTCTTATACCATACTTTATATATTTTTGCAATAAAATTTTTGGAAAAATTTAGATTTTTTTTGTTTTCGTGTTTTTTATTATTTTAAAACTTATTTAAAAAATTTTTGCAAATAAAAAAAGGTTTCCTTTTTTTGGAAACCTCATTATGATTATTATGCTCTTACTTTATTTGGAGCATATGTTAAATTAGTATTTGAACTATTTCTAAATTCATCATTTTTAAAATTGGTATTTCTAATTATAGTTTTTGATGAATTATTTGAACTATTAGAATTATTTAGATTATTAATATTATTAGAATTATTAGTATTGTTAATAGTTCTACTAGTATTATTAGTATTATTAAAAGTGTTGTTAGTGTCGTCAATATTATTAGTATTATTAGTATTATTAGTATTATTTGAATTGTTTGATTTTGTTATATTATTTAAATTATAGCGGTTGTTATTTCTATAATTTGAATAATTTTTATTGTCATTTTGACTATTTGAAATAGAATTTGACACATTATTATTTCTATTAGGATTAGAATTATTATGATTTCTATTTCTCATATAATTATTTTGTTTTTGAGAATAAGAATTGTTTGCTGTATTATTTTCAACTAAATTATTCTTCTTAATATTTTGACTATCATAATTAGTTTGGTTATTATAATTGACAATATTATTTGAGTTAGTAGTTTCATTATTTTCTGTGTTGTTATTTGTAGTTTTATTATAACTAACTTTATTATTTCTGTTATTTTCATTATGCTTATTAATAGAAGAATTTTGATTTTTATTTACATTATTTTGACTATATGTTTTATCATTTGATATATTTTGATTATTTAGATTGTTAAAATTATTTTTTAAGTCTTTATCGCTTTCCAATAAATTTATTCCTTTATTATTTGAATTAACACTATTAACATTAAAATCTTTTTGATTTGTGTTAACAATATCATTTTTAGTTTTATCTAATAACTGATTATCATTATTTAATTTGTTTATTGAATTTGTTTGATTATTGCTAAGTGTTGAAACATTTTCAACATTATTATTATTTAATAATGTGTCACTAGTTACAGTTTTATTAATAATGTTGTTATTGTCTAAGTTTATTTCATTTTCATTTTTTAAATCATTAAATTCATTTTGACTATTTTTTCTTGTTGAATCTTGATTAATATTGCTAGGATAATAATTGTGATCTAAATTGTTATTACTAACTGTTGAACTAGTATTATCAATCAAACTACTTTGATTATAATTATTTTTTTGTATTTGATTGTTATTTGTTAAACTTTCACTTTTTTGTTGATATTTTTTATTATAATTTTGCTCATTATTATTTTTTGAATTAATTACTCTATTTGAATAATTTTCTGTGTTAGAATTATTCTCATTAATCATTCTTTGATTGTATGAAATAGGTTTAGTATCTTTTTCAGTAGTATTTCTAGTTTGTTCTTTATTAAATTTTTCATTATTTATATTAGTTTCATTTGAATTTTTTTGCAATGTTGTCCTACTTGGATATATTGTAGGCTTATTTTCTATACTATTATTCATAGAAGAATTATTATTAAACAAAATAGGTTGTGTGCTACTATAAATAGGGAGATTTTCATCTTTATTTTCTAATGTCATAATTTTGTTATTAGAATTTTGATTATCTTTTAAAATATTTGAGTTGTTATTTGTTGAGTTGTTAACCAAATTGTTATTCTTATATTGCAAATTTTTATTGCTATTATGATCTAAGTTGTCGTCTAGTTGATTTAGGTTTTTATTTCTATTTATTTCTTCTTTTGAATAATTTACATCATTATTTCTATCAATCTTATAATTTTCCATAAAATTATTTTTATTATTGTTAACTAAATAATCAACAGCAGTATTGTTGTTTAACCTTTTTTCATCTGCCAAGTTTTGATTATCCAAATTATATCTTCTATTTCTTATATATGAATTTTGATTTTTTGTTTCATTATTTTGTTTTTGTAGGGAAGTAGTTTCGTTTCCTAATAAACTATTTGTATAATTTATTAAACTGCAAAGACTTTCGTTAGCATTATTACAAGAACAACAGTTTGAATCAAGTGTATTATAGATTTGCATATAGTCTGCATTCATTGAAGAATAATTTGTTGCAAGATTTAATTTCTTTTTACTAACCGAATTGACTTTTTGAGAGCAACTTTTACAAGATTTTATGCTTTCAGTGCATTGTTTTAATACTTCGTAGTAACTATTTAGAGTTTTTAATTCATCATCAGTTAAATTTTTATCTGTATTTTTTAATTTTGTTAAAAGTGTTTTTTCTTCATAACAGTTGTTAAGAAGATTTTCTTTTAAAGAACAAAACTCACTAGATAAGTTTTTACAATCATTGCTAATTGTGTATAGACTACTATAATTTGCTTCTTGGCTTTTGCTTACAAAATTAAAGTTTTTATCATTAATTGCTTTAAATGATAAATTTGTGTTTTTGACCATTTTATTTCTAGTTGGAGTGAAATTTCTTTTATTACTTAAATTCGTGTTTAGTTTGTTTACATTAGATAAATTTGTTGAATTTGAATTTGTAGATGAAGAATAATCTCCAAGAATACTATCTAATTCCAATTTTTCACTATCTACTGTTTCAAGTCTGTTTACTTGATAAATCATTTGGTCAATGCCTGTTGAAAGTTTTTGACTTGCTAATTTGACTTTTGCATTATTATTAGTTGAACAACCAAACAATAAAACACAAACGAGTGCGATTGATATTATACCTAAAAATTTTTTCATTTTATCCTCCATTTTACTTCTAACTTTATTTTGCTTAAAAATTTTGAAATTATTTACAAATCTTTAAAAATTTTTGAATATTTACTAAAAAGTAGTCAATAGTTGTTACAAAGAGAGGTTTAAAGTGGATAAAAATAAAATAAATATTGCATACAGTAAATTTGTTGAGAATAGACTGCCTAAAACAAAATTTTTTCCATCACTTTTGTGGGCATTTCTTGTTGGGGGATTAATTTGTTGTATAGGGCAGGGAATTTTTGACGGGATTTCTGCTATTTTCCCAGATTTAAAACAAGAACATATTCAGGCTTATACTTTGATTATTTTAATTTTTTTAGCATCATTTTTAACTGGACTTGGTATTTATGACCGTATAGGAGCTTTTGCAGGGGCAGGTTCAATTATTCCGATAACAGGTTTTTCTAATTCAATAGCAAGCCCTGCACTTGAATTCAAAAATGAAGGCTGGATATTTGGGTTGTGTGTAAAAATGTTCTCTATTTCTGGCCCAGTGATTGTTACGGGTATTAGTGCAAGTATTATTGTTGGAATAATTTACTATATTGTGGGGTTATTATGATTAAGAAGGTTGGAGAAAATACAATTAAATTTACATTACCGCCTAAAATAATGAGTGGTTATGCAATAGTTGGCCCAAAAGAAGGGCTAAGTCCACTGGCTAAATATTTTGATTATATATTAAAAGATGATGCTTTTAACGAAAAAACTTATGAAAGGGCAGAAAGAAAAATGTTGGAACAAGCAATTTGTGGGGCAATTGATAAGGCTAATTTATTATCAACTGATATTGATATTTTATTAAGTGGAGATTTGCTCAATCAAATTATTTCAGCAACATTTTCTGCTAGACAAATTCAAACTTCTTTTATTGGAGTTTTTGGGGCATGTTCTACTATGACTTTAAGTCTTGCTCTTGGCTCTTGTCTTATAGATGGTGGTTGTGCTAATAAAGTTGCTTGTGCTACAAGTAGTCATTTTAGCACGGCAGAAAGACAATTTAGATATCCGCTAGAACTTGGATGTCAGCGCCCGCCAACATCTCAATGGACTGTAACAGGGGCAGGATGTTCAATTTTAAGTAGAGAAGGTAAAGGGCATAGAATTACTCATGCTACTTTTGGAAAAGTTATTGATTTTGGTATAAAGGATATGAATAATATGGGAGCGGCAATGGCACCTGCTGCTGCGGATACTCTAAAAAATTTATTTAATGATACAAATACAAAACCTCAAGACTATGACTTAATAGTAACGGGTGACTTAGGTAAATTGGGCTCGGAATTATTAGTAGATTTACTTGAAAATTACGGCTTTAAATTAGGTAGTAATTATTGCGATTGTGGACAAATGATGTTTAGCAATAAGCAAAGAAGTTTTATGGGTGGAAGCGGTTGTGGTTGCAGTGCAACTGTTATGAATTCATATATTCTAAATAAACTTGACAGTGGAGATTATAAGAAAATAATTTTAATGTCAACAGGCGCCCTTCTTAGCACAACATCTGCTCAACAAGGAGATACAATACCAGGAATTGCACATGCAGTTATTGTGGAAAAGGGTAAATAAATTTTTGACCATTTTACTATAAAAAGACATTTATGATCTTTGACTAAAAATTTTTATTAAATAAAAGGAAGTTAAAATGTTTTTACAATATTTAATTGTTTTTTGTGTGGGTGGGTTTGTTTGTATGCTTGCTCAAATTTTAATAATAAGAACTAGAATGACATCTGCTAGAATTTTGGTTTTATTTTTGTTAATTGGTGTTTTTTTGCAGTCAGTTAACATTTTTGAGCCTATTAAAAATTTTGCTAAATCTGGCATAACTGTTCCAATTATAGGGTTTGGGGCTTCACTTGCAAAGGGTGCTATTGATGGAGTCAAAGAATTTGGAATACTTGGAATATTTAGTGGGGGACTTACTGCTACTGCTGCTGGTATTGCCGCTGCTGTTGGATTTGGTTATTTGTTTGCTTTAATATTTAGGGCTAGAAGTAAAAAATCATAAATATTAGTCTGTTATTTTTTAAACTAATACAAAAAAAAGGAACTTAGTTTTTTTATAAAGTTTTTATTACTAATTTCAAAAGAGATAATCTTATCTTTTATATTTAATGGTTTGTTGTATTTTTTGTCCTATTTTATAATGTCTATTATTTATTTTTGTTCTATTTCATAAGTTTTGACATAACTTTTTGTCCTATTTTTTTAAGTTTTGACATTTTATTACAAAATTTTAATATATATATAATGTGAGTTGTGAGGATATTCAATCCGTTTATGTAAATGAGCATTTTAAAATAGCAAAAAGAAAAAAATTTAAGAAAAAAATCTTTGCTATTATTTTTGTTTTTTTACTCTTAATTTTGCTCATTTTTACATATTTTAATAAGGTTGCTAGCCCTATTTTATTTTCTTATGCCAAATCGAAGGTTGACAATCTATTGACTGTTGCCTGCAATAATGTTGTGTCTCAAAATTTAACTTCATTTAATTATGATGAAATGATAACAATAAGTTATTCATCTGAAAATGAAATTTCTTCAATTACGGCAAATAGTTCTGTTATAAATAACATAGGAAATCTTGTTGCTACTCAGACACAAAAGGAAATAGATAAACAAAGTATTTTGGGGATTAATATCCCACTTGGAACATTTACGGGGATTCCATTTTTAATAGGAAAGGGAAGCAATGTTTCAATACCAATTAATCCTATCGGTAGTGTAGTTTATAAATTTTATACAAGTTTTACAAGTGCAGGAATAAATCAAACATCTCATAAGATTTATTTATCAATAGAAAGTCAGGCATCTTTAAATATTCCTTTTAAAATGGAAATAGTGACCAAACAAGTCGATATTTTAATTTCAGAATGTTTGATTGTTGGAAAAGTTCCGTCTTTTTATATAAATGTTACTTCGCTAGATGAATTATACAAATAAAAGTTGACAATTTTTTTACATTTGATAAAATAAACTTGTTTTAATATTAAAAGCGATGATGAAAGACTAGTAACATTGCAAAATTTATTCAATTTAGAGAGGGTTTTCTTTAAGAAAGTCTTATTGTGCTGAAAAAAACCTATTGTATAAGTAATGTGAATTCACTTTCTAGCTTCCTTTTTGAACAAGTTTGCTTATAGAGATTAAACGAGTATTCTTAATTAGGAAAGGACGGATATGCTAACCGTGATTAGTTAATAAGGGTTGTTTTTCAACTGAATTTAGGTGGTACCGTGAAGAATAACTTCACCCTAAAATTAGGGTGGAGTTTTTTTAATATTAAAACAATAACTTAAAGTAAAAGGGAAGAATATGGAAAATTTAAGTTTAATTTTAGATGAAGCAAGAAAGAAATTGGAAGAAATTAATAGTGCTAGTGAGTTAGGAAATTTTTATCAAAATTATTTAGGTAAGAATGGAAAAATTACCGAACTTCTTAAGATGATGAAAGATATACCAAACGAAGAAAAAAAATCTTTTGGTATGCAAGTTAATAATATAAAACAAGAAATTCAACTTTTGATTAGTAATAAAGAGAAGGAACTTGCTAAGAAACAAATAGATGAGAAAATCGAAAAAACACAATTAGTTGATTTAACCATTCCACAAAGAACTAAGAAAGGTAGCCTACATCCAATTACTATTATTCAAAATAAAATCATTGATATATTTTTAAGTATGGGATTTACTGTTGAAGATGGCAACGAGATTGAAACTGAATATAATAACTTCGAAGCAGTAAATGTTCCTAAAAATCACCCTGCAAGAGATATGCAAGATACTTTCTATCTTGACAGTGGACAAGTTCTAAAAACACATACTTCTGCTGCTCAAAATAGAATTATGAAAAAATATGGAGCACCATTAAAGGCAATTTTTCCTGGTAGATGTTTTAGAAATGAAGAACTAGATGCTAGCCACGAAAATACATTCTTTCAAATTGAAGGAATGATGATAGATAAAGATGTTTCTGTTGCAAATCTTATTTACTTTATGAAAGAAATGCTTACTAATGTTTTTGGCAAACAAATTAATGTCAGACTTAGACCTGGTTTTTTCCCATTTGTTGAACCTGGCTTTGAACTAGATATTTCTTGTCCTTATTGTGATGGAAAAGGTTGCAGAGTCTGTAAACATAGTGGCTGGATTGAACTCTGTCCTTGCGGAATGATTCATCCAAATGTTCTAAGAATGGGTGGAATTGACCCAGAAAAATATCAAGGTTTTGCTTTCGGACTTGGCTTTTCAAGGCTTGCTATGATGACTTATGATATAACTGAAATAAGGTTGTTAAATAGCGGAAATATTAAAGCACTTTCTCAGGTAAGGATTAAATAAAAGGGGTTAATTTATGAAAGTTTCAATTAATTGGATAAAAGATTTTGTTGATTTAAGTGGAATTAACATTGAAGATTTAATTTCAAAATTTACAATGTCGGTTGCAGAAGTCGAAGGTATTGAATATAAGGGGAAGAACATTTCAGGTGTAGTTACTGCAAAGATTTTAAGCGTGGAAAATGTTCCAAATAGCAAGAAATTACATTTGCTTAAAGTTGATGCTGGCAATAATGAAGTCCTACAAATTGTATGCGGGGCCCCTAATGTAAGAGTTGGCTTAGTAACTGCTCTTGCTAAGATTGGAGCAAAACTTGGGGATATAACCATTAATAAGACAAAACTTGCTGGATATGATAGTTGTGGGATGTGTTGTGGCGGAGATGAAATTGGGATTTCTGATGATCATAGCGGAATTGTTGAATTAGATGAAGACACTCCAATAGGGAAAGATATAAAGGAAGTTATTGATATAGAAGATATTATTTTTGAAGTTGATAATAAATCTTTAACTAATCGCCCTGATTTATGGGGGCATTATGGAATTGCTAGGGAAATTGCTGCACTTGTTAGTAGAAAATTAAAACCACTCAAAATTGAAGATGATTTTAAATCTACAAACAATAAGAAAGTAACATTATCTATTACATCAAAAGATTGTTATAGGTATACAACCGCTTGTATGTCAAATATTACTAGAAAAAAATCTACTATAAATACACAAATAAGGCTTTACTATTGTGGAATGAGAGGAATTAATTTACTTGCCGATATAACAAATTATGTTATGCTTGAACTTGGTCAACCAATGCACGCTTTTGATGGGGATATTGTAAAAAAGATTGAAGTTTACAATCTCAAAGAAAATATGAAGTTTAAAACATTAGATGGAGTAGAAAGGGAACTTCATCAAGGGAATATGGTAATTGCAACAAACAATGAACCTGTTGCATTAGCGGGAATAATGGGTGGTGAAAATAGCGAAATTACTGATAACACTACAAGTGTTTTAATTGAATCGGCAAATTTTGATTCATACAAAATAAGAACAACTGCAACAAGTCTAGGACTAAGGACAGAAGCAAGTGCAAGATATGAGAAATCTCTTGATCCTGAATTAACAATGACAGCATTACTTAGATTCATTTATTTAGTTAAAAAAATGGATAAAGGGGCGGTAATTTCAAGCGAAATTTGTGATGTTTATAATAAAAGATATCCAAAACTTGAAATATCTTTAACAAAAGATTTTGTAGACAAATTTGTTGGTATAGAAATTAGTGAGAAAAAAATTATTGATATTCTAACAAGTTTAGAGTTTAAGTTATTAGAAAATAAAAATCATACCTATAAATTTGAAATTCCTTCTTTTAGAGCAACAAAGGATATTAATGGAAAGGCAGACCTTGTTGAAGAAATAACTAGGATTTATGGCTATGATAACATAACCCCTAAATCAATTATTCAACCTGTTAAGCCTACTTTACTTGATAGAGTCATTAAATTAGAATATGACACAAAGTTAGCACTTGCTCAAAGATTTGATTTTAATGAAACTCATTCTTATATTTGGTATGATTTACATACTAATAAGATGCTTAATATAGAACCAAAAAATGTTGTTAGATGTGTTAATTCAATAAACAAAGATAATGATAAAATTCGTAGCACTATGATACCTAGTTTACTTAAAGTTGTTGTTGATAATAAAAATAGTTTTGCTAAGTTTGGAACATTTGAAGTCGGCAGAGTTGTGAAAGAAATGGGGAAAGATAATCTTGCTGTCGAAACAAAAAGTTTAGGTGTTGTAACTTATAATAAGACAGGAAAGATAGTTGATGATTTGCTAAATATAAAAGATGTAGTAGATTATTTGTTTAATTATGTATTTAAGTTAGATTTATCACTAGAACTTTCTAGCCCTGATGTCAATTATTATCACCCAAAGAACTATTATAAAATTTATGCTAATAATGAATTAGTTGGAGATATTTTTGCCTTACATCCAATATCATTAGACCAAATTGAAAAAGATTGCTCAGTTGTTGGTTTTGAAATTAATTTTACAAAACTAGCAAGTTTGAAAGAAAATATAATTAAGTTTGAGAAAATTAGTAAATATCCAACCACCAAACTAGATTTTAATTTCATAATTCCAAAAACCAAACTTTATAAAGATATAATATCTTATGCAAATGAAATTGAGACAGACTTAAATTATAATGTAAGTCTATTAGATATTTATGAAAATAGTGATAATACAAAAAGTTATACTTTACACTATGAAGTAAATAGTTTAGTAAGAACTTTAACAAATGAAGATATAGAGAAATTTCATTCAAGTGTTATTGTAAAATTTAAAGAAAATGGAATAAGTCTTAAACTATAAAGGAAACAATATGATTTATTTTGACAATGCGGCTACAACAAAGCCATTCAAAGAGAGTTTAGATGTTTTTAATAAAGTTAATACGGAAGAATTTTTTAATCCTTCTGCTCTTTATTTAAGTGGTTTTAATGTTTATAAAAAGATAGGTGAAGCACGAAAATATATTATAAATACTCTTGGCGGAAAAGAAGATGACCAATTAATTTTTACTTCTGGGGCAACTGAGTCAAATAATATAGCAATTTTTGGCAGTGCTACAAACAAAAATAAAACTTATCTTTTTTCAATGGGCGAACACCCTGCTGTTTATAATTGTGGAGTTGAATTAAAAAATCGTGGTTATAAAGTAGATTTTATTCCACTTCAAAAAAATGGCGAAATAGATTATAATTATTTAGAAGAAATATGTAATGAAGAGGTTTGTTTCCTTTCTGTAATGTTAGTTAATAACGAGACGGGTGCAATTAATGATTTTGAAAAAATAAGAGAGATTTTAGATAGAAAATCAAAAAACTGTGTTTTGCATGTCGATGCTGTCCAGGGTTATTGCAAGATTGATTTTAATGTATCAAAATATAAAATTGATTTATGTTCAATCTCAGCCCATAAAATTGGTGGAATAAAAGGTGTTGGAGCATTATATATCTCAAAACAATGTAGAATTAAAAATATCAATTTTGGTGGTGGACAAGAGTTTGGTATTAGGTCAGGGACTGTTAATGGTGCGGGAATTTTGTCTTTCTTAAATTCAATTAAAATAATGCAAAAAAATAAAGACAAATATTTTGAGAAAGTTGATTTATTAAAAAAATATTTAATAAAGTCTTTGTCTTACTTTAAAGATAAAGTAAGAATTGTTTCTAATGATAAGTGTTCGCCTTATATTACGAGTTTATTGTTTATAGGACAAAGGGGCGAAACAATAATGAGATACTTAGATTTTAAACAAATTATTGTAGGAACGGGTTCTGCTTGCTCATCAAATAAAATTGGCAATAGAGTTTTAGAAGCAATGGGATATCAAAAGAGTGAAGTAATTGAGGCTATTAGGATAAGTTTTGGGTTTGATAATAGTGTTGAAGAAATAGACCAACTTATTTCTGCTTTAAAAGAATTTATTTTGTAATACAACCTATAATAATAGGCGGACTATGTGCTAAAAGTTTCAATTTTTATGAAATTTTCATTTTTGAAAATTTCAGTGTAAAAATTTTTTAAATTTTTACTGCACATAGTCCTAGATTATTATATTTTTTAATACTATAAATATATTATTTTTATATCGCAATAATTGAAATATAATTATCTAAATCTTAATGTGTAAATATAAATATATATTATAAAAATAATTGTAGAAAAGGAAAAATTTATGAAAGAAACAATATTAATTAGATTTGGAGAAATTTTTTTAAAAGGGAAGAATTATTTATTTTTTGAAAATACATTGTTTAAAAATATCCAAAGAAGATTAAGGAAGTTTGAACTTAAAATTGATAGAATTTATGGAAGATTTTTAATTTCTAATTTTGATAAAAATAATAAGGAAGAAATCATTGATATTTTAAGAACTATTTTTGGAATTGTATCAATTAGTGTTGCTTATGAAGTAGATACAAATATTGAAACAATTTGCGAAGTATGTTCATCATTAAAAATAAATAAAAATACTTTCAAAGTAGAAACAAATAGGGCGGATAAGAACTTTCCTCTAAAATCTTTTGAACTATCAACTAAAATTGGGGGACTTATTTTAGAAAAAAATCCTAATCTAAAAGTTGATGTTCATAGCCCAGAACAAATCTTAAATATTGATATAAGACAAAATGGTAAAACATATATTTTTTATGATAAAATAAATTGTTTAGGTGGAATGCCCGTTGGAACTGCAGGTAAAGGAATGCTTTTACTTAGTGGGGGGATTGATAGCCCAGTTGCAGGATTTATGATGGCTAAAAGGGGATTGAAATTAGATGCAATTCATTTTTTTAGTTATCCTTATACAAGTGAGCAAGCAAAACAAAAGGTAATTGACCTTGCTAATATCATAAAAAAATATACGGGCGACATTAGATTATTTATGGTTCCTTTTACAAAAATACAAGAAGAAATTCATAAGAATTGTGACAGCATATATATGGTTACAATAGTAAGAAGATTTATGATGGAAATAGCAGAAATAGTAGCAAAACAACAAAATTGCGGAGCAATAATCACGGGAGAAAATTTAGGACAAGTTGCAAGTCAAACAGTAGAAGGAATTACATCTACGAATAAAATGGCACAAGATTTACCAATTTTTAGGCCACTTATTGGCTTTGATAAGATTGATATATGTGATATCGCTGAAAAAATTGGAACATATGAAACGTCAATACTTCCATATGAAGATTGTTGTAGCGTTTTCCTACCTAAAAAACCTGCAACTCACCCAAAATTTGATAAGGTCATAATGAATGAGAAATTACTTAATAGAAAGAGTTTAATTGACGAAGCAATAAAAAATATTGAGATAATTGATATAAAATTATAAATGTTATTAGAGAGTATATTTTTTTCTTTTTTGCTTTAATAAAAAGTAAATACTGTTTTTGTTTTTTAGCAAGAACAGTTTTTATTTTACTTTTTCTAAATTTTGTTGACAAAAAAGAATTCTTTTTGTTAAAATTAACTTAATCAAAGCTTATAAGTATTTAATAATTTCTTATTAAATTTTGATAATTTTTATAAAAAGGATGAGTAACTAAATATGATATCTATTGTATGGTTTTTAGTTGCTTGTGTTCTTTGTATTGGAGCAGGTGTTGGCGTAACTTATCTTTTAGTAGTAACAAAATCTCAACAATCAAGAAATAGTGCTGCTAAGATTTTAGAAAATGCTTATGCAGAGGCAAAGACAGCAAAGAAAGAAGCAATTTTAGAAGCAAAAGAAGAAATTCATAATTTAAAAGAAAAGTGTGATGCAGAGATTGCAGAAAGATATAACGAAATATCTAAGTCTGAAAATCGTCTAACAATTAAAGAAGATACATTAACAAAAAAAGAAGAAATAATTGATAAAAAGATTGAATCATTAGACCTTTCTATGAATGAATTAAAAGAAAAAGAGCAACAACTAGAAAGAGAAAGGGAGGAGATCTCAAAGGAAAGTGAAAAAATTGTCGAAAAGTTGGAAACCATTTCAGGCTTGACAAAAGATGAGGCAAAAAAACAACTTATTGATATGTTTACAGAAGATGCAAAACATGATTGTGCTACATTAATTAGAAAAATGGAAGAAGAAGCAAATGAAACTGCTGAAAGTAAAGCAAAAGAAATTATAACACTTGCAGTTCAAAAATGTGCTACTAATATCACTTCTGAAATAACTGTTACAGTTGTTCCTTTGCCAAATGATGAATTAAAGGGAAGAATTATTGGCCGTGAAGGCAGAAATATTAGGGCTATTGAAAATGCAACCGGTGTTGATTTAATTATAGATGACACACCAGAGGCAGTTGTTTTATCAGGCTTTGACCCATATAGGAGAGAAGTTGCAAGAGTTGCATTAGAAAAACTTATTATGGATGGTAGAATTCATCCAGCAAGAATTGAAGAAATCGTTGAAAAGGCCCAAAGAGATGTAGATAATGAAGTTAAAGAAGCAGGAGAAAATGCTGTATATGAGTCTGGGATAATTGGACTTCACCCTGAACTTATTAAGATATTAGGAAGATTAAAATATAGAACAAGTTATGGACAAAATGTTTTGAAACATAGTTTGGAAGTTTGTCATATTGCTGGACTTTTAGCAGGTGAACTCGGTGCTAATATTAAAATTGCAAAAAGAGGTGGTTTACTTCACGATATTGGAAAGGCACTTGACCATGAGCAAGAGGGCACTCATGTTTCAATAGGTGTTGACCTTGCTAAAAAGTATAAGGAATCTCCTGAGGTTATTCATTGTATACAGGCTCATCATGGAGAAGTTGAATTTAAGTCTTTGGAAGCAATTATTGTTCAAACTGCTGATGCAATTTCAAGTAGTAGACCAGGGGCTAGAAGGGAATTACTTGATGCATATATTAAAAGACTTGAAAACCTCGAAGAAATTGCAAATAGTTTTAAAGGCGTTGAAAAATCATATGCAATCCAAGCAGGTAGAGAAATTAGAATTATGGTTAAGCCAGAGGAAGTTAGTGATAGCGCTATGGTATTTCTTGCAAAAGATATTGCTAGAAAAATTGAAAATGAATTGCAGTATCCAGGTCAAATAAAAGTTAATGTTATAAGAGAAACTCGTGCTAGCGATGTGGCTAAATAAATTTAAAAAAAGAAATAGTTTTAAAAAAAGAATTAATATGAAATTTAATAAAAATATTAATTCTTTTTTTATTTTAAAATAAAAGTCAATTTTTTAAGTCTATATTTTATAAATTACTTTTATAAATTTTTTTATTAAAAGATAAATTAGGTATAAATTTATTGACATTAACTATAATTTTTTATATACTTAATAGGTATTTTAAGGGGAATAGTTCAATGGTAGAGCTATGGTCTCCAAAACCATCGATGGGGGTTCGAATCCCTCTTCCCCTGCCAATTTTTTAAATATTATAAGAAGATTGTTTTTACAGTCTTTTTTTGTTAATAAATTTAGTATAATTCTAATTCTTAATGTTTTAATATCTTTAATAAAAAATAAATATAAATATCAGTTATTTTTTTACAGATTAAAAATTTTTAAATATTTAAATTTTTATATCTCTAAATAATGTTTTCTATTTTTTTTATGTTTTTTTAAAATAAATTCTTACTAATATAACTATTGCATTGATTAATTATCCTTTCTAAAAATTTGTTAATAATTAGAAAAAATGATTTAATTAGATTTATAATTAAAGTAGTTTTATTTGCATAAATTTTTTTTATATTTTATAATAAGAATATGAAAGTTGTTGAAATTTACACAGATGGAGCGTGTTCAGGTAATCCAGGTCCTGGTGGATATGCAGGAATTTTAAATTATAATAATAATGAGAAAATAATTTCAGGTGGAGAAAATAACACAACGAATAATAGAATGGAACTTATGGCAGTAATAAAATCACTTGAAATTCTAAAAGAAATGTGTAATGTTAATTTGTATTCTGATTCCGCATATGTTTGCAATGCAATCAATGAAAATTGGACATTATCATGGCAACTGAATAATTGGAGAAATTCTAAAAATAAGGAAGTCTTAAACAAAGATTTATGGTTAAGACTTATTGAATTGCTATCTTATCATAAAGTAAAATTCATTAAGGTAAAAGGTCATTCATCTAATGAGAAAAATAATAGATGCGATAGCATCGCAAGAGATGAAATAAAAAAAATAATGGATAGTTAAGAAATAAAAAAAGAGAGATTAAGTAATATCTCTCTTTTTAAATGTTACATAGATAATTATATTTAACAACACTATCATTGTAACTATTATGCTTAATGTAATCCACAAATTTGTTCCGAGAAATACAGGGGAAACAAATAAACTATTTATTCCATTACTAGCAGAGTTAATAAAACTACCACCAAAGAATTTAAAGAAGTCTATATTTGAGAAAGGATTAAACCTTAACCAATTAGCACCATTTGAAATAAAAGTAACTATCATATTTATCACATAAATACCAAGTGAAGTGCATACAGCAGCGACATATGACCTAAACAAAGTTGATAGTGCTATTGCTATTAAGGAATATATTAAAATTTTTATAAATACGCTTGCAAGATAAATGATAAAAACAAGCCAATTAGGAATAGAGAAGGCATAACTAGCATTTATAATTACTAGCATATCAGTTGTCACAAAACCATATATAATAGAGCCTACAATTAAAGATACAATCGTTGCAATTAAGGTGAATAGCCCTGTAATAAATAGGGTAGAATAGATTTTTGATTTCATTATTTTAGTTCTACTATATGGCCTGATGGCAAGTAGTTTAATAGTCCCTTCATTATATTCTTTTGCAATAGTCCCAGCCCCAATAATTACTGTAAAAGCAATAATCAATAAACTAATGATTTCAATTGAATAGTATGCATAATCAAATGCATTAGAAGAAGATGTTGTTGTATTTGCATTAAAAGAAAACATTCTTGCTAGTTCAGTGCTAATTATGTTATTTTCTAACAAATATTTACCTTCACATAAGTCTTCACTAATTTTATATGAATTAAAATCTTCAAAACCCATATAACAAGTCAATTCATTATCACTATAATTTTTTGCTATCTCTAAATAAGAGGAATTTTCAATTATATTATATAAATTTATATTTGTTGATAAATACAAAAGTGATTTCTGTTTTATGTTTTCTCTGTTAACTTTACTTATATTAGCTTCTGTATTACTTTGAGCTTCAGAATATATGGTTAAAATCTCATTATAAAGTTCATCTAAAAATTCTTTTTTAAAATTAAGATTTTCAGTTAAAATTTTGTTTAAATTTTCACTTGAATATACATTATTTTGAATTTCATCTATATAACTTCTAATGTTATTTACACAAGCAAAATCATTTAAAGATTTGTCTAAATTGATATAATACTCAATATTTTTGTTCTCATTTGAACCATCAAGTAGGGTAGTGAAAAAATTAATTTCTATTTCAAGAGTGTAGAATAAATCTTCATTTAAAAGTATTAATGGAACAAAATAATCATTTGCATATGAGTTATACATTTTTTTTATATTATTTGCAAGTTCAATCATTTTAAGTTGAAGTTGAAAACAACCATTTTCGCCTTCAATTTTATTTCTGCTTATTGCTAATGAAAAGTTAATTCTTGTTGTATACAATTCTTGTGCTAATTGAGTAAGGTTTTGTTTGAAATCACCATTATTTTCAACAATCTCGTTTATATTATTTTGTAATTGATTTATTTTCGAGTCATAAATATCTTTTTGCTCTGTAAAAGAAGAATAAATATCAGTAACACTAGTTTCATTTATTGTAATAGTAGAAATTTCATCAACTCTAGGTGTAGGATTAAAAAAAGAAGGCAAAAGGGTAAGAGCTAAAATAAATAACCCTGTCATTATATAGATAGAAGGGCCTGAAAATATTTTTTTAATTTCTCCTTTAAAAAGTCTATTAATTTTACCCATTTTTTGCTCCTTTTGGTGCTGGTAAACTTCTTTTGTTAATTGTATCTAAGAAAATGTCTTCTAACGATTTGTTTGATGACGATATTGAATAAATTAAAATCCCATTTTGAACAAGTAATTGAGTAATCTCAGGTATAAGGGAAGTATCTAATTGAATATTTAAAGTATTTTTTTTAATTGACATTGATAAATTTTTATATTTTTCAAGCAAAATTTTGCCTGCATAGTTTGGGAAATTAACTTTTAATAAAATCTGTTGATTATTGTCATATTGTTTTAATTGGTCAATACTTCTTATTTGTTCTAAAATACCATTATTAATTATTCCAATAGTATCACAAATTAGTTCCATTTCTGGTAAATTATGACTACTTATAAAAATAGCAATTTTTTCTTTTATTGCAATTTTTTTTAAAAATCTTCTTAGTTCAATAACTGCCTCAGGATCAAGCCCGTTTGTTGGTTCATCTAAAACTAATAGTTTTGGGCTATGAAGCAAAGCCTGAGCTATCCCAAGTCTTTGCTTCATACCTAGGGAATAAGTCTTTACTTTATCTTTAATTCTATCTTTAAGTCCAACTAATTCAACAATATTGTTTATTCTTTCTTTTGATATATTGTCATATAAACTAGCATAATACATAAGATTATCTAGCCCAGAAAAATTCTTATACATCTCAGGGATTTCAATAAACCCACCAACATTAATAATTGCTTTTTCAAAATTAGTTTTTATTGAATTATTACAAATAAAAACTTCGCCAGATGTTATACTTGCTAGTCCAGTTATCATTTTCATTGTAGTTGATTTTCCAGCACCATTTGCACCTAAGAAACCAAAAATTTCACCCTCAAATACATCAAGGGTGAGATTATTAACTACAACTCGTTCGTTGTATTTTTTTGTTAAGTTTCTTATCTTTAAAATAGCACTACCCAAAATTTTTCTCCAATGTTTTTTATTTTTATATGACTATTATATATATTTTTGTATCTTTATTATATATTATTTTAATCTAAAAAACAATAGATATTACTAATTCTTACTTATCTATTAAATTTCTTAGATTTAAGAAGTGCGAAATAAATTATTGAATAAACAATGATATTTGAACATACTAAAAGGGGAATTGCCCAATAATTTATAAACTCAATTTGAAGAAGACTTTGCATACCAAACATTAAGCATATAGCAAAAATCAATATTGAAAAAAAGATAAAAAATAAAATTTCCTTAATAATAGTGTTTTTGTAATTCTTTTTTAATATTAACAATTTAAACCTATCAAATATATTTTCAAGTGTGGATATTGAAAATAAACTTAAAATAATTATGCCAGCAATAAAATACATTATTTTCCCAAACTCAATACCATTGTATTTTTTAACTATAAAAAATAATGAAGTTATTTCACAAATCATTATCAGACATACAATCCAAGATGTAACCATATTAAGTTTATTTACGTCAGTATATTGTTTTGTTGTCTTAGACATATTGTCTTTATTATGACATTTTATGAAAAAACCGTGTTCTTTATAATAATTATTTAGTATTTCTAAATCATTATTTTTATTTTCTTTTAAATTCTCACTAACATAATTATTTATCTCACTTTCCTTTTTAATGTTATTTTTTTTATTTATAACCGTTGAGGAAGGGAAGAGTTCCTTAAATGTTTTATATTTATTTTTTTCATAAGGATCTTGTAGTTTAGAATCATTGTAAAGTTTACTAATCACATTTTTATAATCAATTGAATTAAAATGTTCTGGATAATCTGTTGTTTTAGGTGTAGTTTTAGTATTTTCTGAGCCAAAATCATTTAGTTTATTTAATTGATTATTTAGGTAATTAGAAGTGTTAATAACATTAAGATTAGTCGAATCGTCTATAGTTTCTTTATCTTTATGATTTGTCATATCATCTATTTCATTTAACAAATTAGTTTCATTTGACTGTGAATCATTATTTAGAGTGCTAAAAGTAAAGGAAGTTGGAGTTTGTTTTATTTGTGTAAAATTAAAATATGTAGTTTCATTTAAATTATTATTTTGTTTATTTTCTTTATCTTCTTTTATTTCATGTGTTAAAGATGAATTTAACATAGAAGTAGATAGGAAAGAATTGGGGAAATCTTTAATGATTTCATTTGTTTGAGTTTGTGGTATTTCTAATTTTTCATTATAAAAAACTTCATCAATTGATTTGTGTGTTTTTTTTGTATCTTTAAAAACATCCTCTCTCTTTATTGGTTCTATATACATATCTTTATTATTAAGCCCAGCATATTTATTAGTATAAGCTTGTATTTTTTCGCTATGCTTTGAGTCTTCTTTTATAAATTTTACATTTTCATTAAATAAATCAAACTGGAAAAAAGATTTATTTTTTTCTTCTTGATTTTCATTTTCGTTTATGAGTTTGACATTTTCTTTTCTTCTTGCCAAATTAAACAAATTTTCTTGATTTAAAACATAAGTTGTTTGTGAAGAAGATGATGATTCTTCATTATTTTTATTATCTAACATATCGTTAGAAAATTCATTTAATGGTAAATTTTTGATTAAATCTTCCATTTTGACATTTTCACAATTCTCTTTGTAATATTCTCGTCCTTCGTCTGTTAATGTATAATAATGTCTTTTACCACCCAATTCGCTATCTGTCCAATATGAGCTAATAAGACCTTGCTCTTCCATTCTTCTCAAACTACTATATAAACTAGGCTGTTTTAGTAGTAATACGCCAGACGATAATCTTTCTATTTCTTTACAAATTTCATATCCATATTTACTACCACTGCTTAGGGCAGTCAATATTATTTGAATAATACTTCCTCTTGTAGCTTTATTTTCATTATCAAACATATAAAAATTCTCTCTTACATAGAAATTTATATAAAATTATGCAAGTAGATAAAAAATTTGTATAAACAACCTAAATCTTATATATAATTATATATTACAAAATAGAATTTTTTTAGTCAATAAAATTAATATTTAATTATTTTTTTTAAGAAAAATTTGTGATAAAATATAAAAATAAAAGGGGTTAGTATGTTAGAACAGGCAAGTATAATAAGGGAAGATAGAAAGAATATTAGAATAACTGTTAGTAGAGAAGGGAATATAATAGTTTATTGTCCTTTTGGTCTTGCTTATCAAAAAATAGAAGAAATTTTAAAATCAAAACAGAAAGTCCTTGAAAGACATTCAAATAAAGTAAAAAAAATTAATTCAAAATTTTCTAAAATAATTAACTATGAAAATATGCTTTTATTTGGTAAAGAATATCTTATTGTCCCAACAACAAAAGTTTCTAAACCTTGCTTTACAGATGAATACTTTTTAATTCCAAAGAAATATTTTGAAACAAATAAAACTATTTTTTATATAAAAAAAGTTGTAAAAGAGATTGCAGAAAGGGTAATATCAAAACGAGTTAAGGATATCCTTCAAAATTATAAAAAATTTGAAGTAAATAAATTAGTTATTGGTTCGTTTAAATCAAAATGGGGAAGTTGTGATAATTATGGCGTGATAAAATTAAATTGGAAACTTGCGATGTTAGATGCTAAGTTAATTGATTTCGTTATATATCATGAACTAACACACCTTATAGAATTAAATCATTCAAAAAAATTTTATAGTGAATTATCTAAAATTTGTCCAAATTGTAAGGAAAGTAGAGAAGAGTTAAAAAATTACTCATTCTTATTATCATTATATTAAATTTTAAATAATTTTCTAATTACAAATATTTATTAAATTATTCGTAAAATACAGGTTTTGCGAATAAATATGTTAAAATCTGAACAAAAAATAAATAAAATGTGATTTTTTATATTATTAAATTTAATAAACAGAAATTAATCAATTAAATTTAAAAATTTTTACATTAAATTTCCTGTAATTTTTTTTATTGTAAATTCTCACTTATTTCCTATTATTTTTTATGGATTTGGTGTTGTGAGACAGAAAATTTACTTTTATATGATATTCCAATCATATAAATTTTTTATAGTATATTAACATAATTATTTTCTATTCTAAACTCTTTAAATATATTAATTTTTTATAATATAAACTTTTATATCTAAATTATTGAATAGTTTTATTAGTTATAAATAATATTATATAATAAGTTTGCATAGTACTTAAATAAATTTTATATTCTTTTAGTTTTATAAGTTTGCATAGTACTTAAATGATTTATATTCTTTTATTTTTATAGTTTGCATAGTAGTTTTTTAAATTTTAGATTTTGAATTTTAGTTTAGCCTTTTTAGTTTGCATAGCACCAGTTAATACATTTAAAAGTAAAATCATATTACCTTTTGAAGTAGTGATAAAAAATTCTTTATTGAAAAATAATCAATTTTTGCTAATGAAAATGTATTATAATTTGAATTATCAAATGATTTAAAATTTAAAATATTACAATTATATAAATAATTTATAGATTTGAAAAAATCATTTGTAATATCTTCATCTTTAATCAATTCATTTGGTATATTATAAACTAGAAGTTCTATAAAATATTTATTTAATTTTGAATTTGATGTCATTTTATTGATAAGTAAAGTTTTTCTAATATTTTTAAATATTCTTACTAACTTTTTATAATTCCCATTTGTTTGTTTATCTTTTAAATTCATATTTTCATTATATAAAAACAAATTTACTTTTTTTGTTAATTTCTTTATAGGGTTCCAAAATTCTAAAATAGCATCTTTATCTTCTTCATCATAAGTGCAAAATCTAATTAAGACTTTAAATCCATATTCTTTATAACAAAAAACCTTCAATCCTTCTTCTGTTAATAAAAAAAATGTTTTTTCTGTAAAATACTGAATTAAAATTTCTAAAAATTTTTCTATAAAGCCGTCAAAGGTACCAGCATTTGAAATAATTTCTTTTTTATTTTGTTTTTTTAAATTAAGTTTATCTAAATAAAGCCTATTATTTAAAATGAGCTGTGGATTACAAGAAGCAAAAACAATTTCTAGTTCTCCAGAATCATCTATAAAGGTATCATTAGTGTAATCTCCCATAGGAAATATTTTTAAAGTATATTCATCTATATTGCTAAGATTTCCAAACGATTGATAAAAATCATCAAGCGAATGATGAAGAATTGACAAAATTTTATTATAAAATTCTTGGACTTTTTCTTTACTAACTTTTTGTGAAAATTTTTTAATTTGCTCTTTACTTAGAAGACTTGCCATCTTACCTCACATTTATTATTTTTTTTGAATTTTATCAATACCCATATATTTTCTTAAAACTTCTGGTATTGTAACACTACCATCATTGTTTTGAAATTGTTCCACAATAGCTGGGATTAACCTAGATGTTGCTAATCCACTCGCATTTAGTGTATGAATAAATTCAAGTTTCTTTGTATTGCTATTTCTATATTTTGTATTAGTCCTTCTTGCTTGGTAATCTCCACAATTAGAGGCAGAAGATACTTCCTTATATATCTCCATACTTGGAATCCATACTTCGACATCATAGGTTCTTCTCATTGATGCAGAACAGTCTCCTGCGGCTAATTTTGAAACTTGATAATGTAATCCTAATTTTTTTACTAAATTTTCGGCTTTATTTACTAATTCGTCAAAGGCTTTTGAGCTATTTTCAGGTGTTGTATATTGGACCATTTCAACTTTATTGAATTGATGGCCCCTAATCATTCCTCTTTCCTCTTGTCTATAACTTCCTGCTTCCCTTCTATAACAAGGAGTATAAGCAAAAAATTTCATAGGCAAATTTTCCTCCGGTATAATTTCACCTCTATATAGATTAACTAATGCGGTTTCGGCAGTTGGTAAAAGAAATTTTGACTTTTCATCTTTACTATCTATCCAATAAACTTCATCTGTGAATTTTGGGAATTGTCCAGCACCAAATCCACATTCATAATTTAACATATGAGGAGGTAAAATAAATTCGTAACCGTCCGTAAGGTGTTCTTCAACAAAGTAATTAAGCAAAGCCCATTCTAATCTTGCTCCTAATCCTCTATAAACCCATGCCCCATTTCCACTAAGCTTTGCACCCCTTTCATAATCAATCAAACCTAAATCGGAACACAAATCAACATGGTTTTTAATTTTAAAATCAAATTCAGGCTTTTTATTTCCTTGTCTTAAAACTTGATTATTTTCTTTTCCGCCAGGCAGTAAATCTTCGTCTGGTAAATTAGGTAAAATAGCGATAAAATCAAATATTTTCTTTTCTACAATATATAATTTCTCATCTAATTCACTGATTTTAGTATTGAGTTCTTTCATCTCATCAAAAATTACAGAAACATCTTTCCCCTGTTTTTTAAGCAAAGGAATTTCTGCACTTACTTTATTTTTTTTAGCCTTTAATTCTTCAACTTCTTTTATAAAATTTCTTCTTTGATTATCCCATAATAAAAGTTCAGAAAAATCGACCTTATACCCTTTTTTTAATAATAATTCTTCAACCTTTTTTGTTTCATTTTTAATTAGTTCAATAGAAATCATTTATAATTATCTCCTAAATTAACAAAATATATTATAGTAATATTGCTACTTTTAGTCAACTTATGTTCTACATTTTTATTTTACATTTTCAAATAATGTTGTTAAAATAATTTATATGAAAGATAATTATTTTAAACAAAGAGATAAACTAAACCAAGAAGAAATAAGAAAGGTTTTATATAACCTTCCCTATTTTTGTGATGAATTCATTAGAGGAATTGAAAGCAATACTACCCCTCTTACAAGGCTGGGATATGCCCAAGATTTAAGTAGGTTTTTTAAATTTTTAACAACTGAAATTATAGAATTTAAAGATAATAGGATAAAAGATTTAACTATTGATGATTTATCAAAAATAACAGCCACTCATCTTGAAATCTATCTAAATTATCTTTCTGGTTATTATAATGAAAGTGATAAATATTTATCCAATACTCCTGTAACAAAAGCTAGAAAATTATCCGCTATTAGATGTCTACTAACCTATTTTTACAAAAAAGATAAACTTGCTCAGAATGTATCACAAAAAGTCAATACTCCTAAAATTAAAGAAAAAGAAATAATTAGATTAGAAGTTGATGAAATTGTTAAGTTGCTAGACAATGTAGAATCTCCCTCTTATTTTTCAAAAAGACAAAATTCCTATAATAGAATTACGAGAAAAAGAGATGTTGGAATTTTAACCTTAATGTTAGGGACAGGAATTCGAGTAAGTGAATGTGTAGGATTAAATATTGAAGATATAGATTTTAATGTGAATGGTTTTAAAGTAACTAGGAAAGGCGGAGGACAATCAATACTTTATTTTTCAGACGAGGTTGCAAAAACATTGAAAGAATATTTAGAAGAAAGATTAAATAATGAAAAAGTTTCTCCAAATGAAACTGCCCTATTTCTATCTCTAAGGAATACAAGAATTGGTGTTCGTGCAGTTGAAAAATTAGTTAAAAAATATAGTGAAAGTTGTATACCTCTTAAACATATAACTCCACATAAACTTAGAAGCACATTTGGGACAAATTTGTATAGAGAAACAAAAGATATCTATATTGTTGCAGATGTATTAGGACATAAAGATGTTAATACAACTAAGAAACATTATGCGGCTATTTCAGAAGATGCAAGAAAAAGTGTTGCAAACATTGTAAAATTAAGAGATAGCACTTTAAACGATGTTAATTAAATAAACATTATTACGATTACAAAGATAATTTAATTCATATAACAAAATTTTTAAGAATTTTTATAAATATAAAATTTTGAGTTATTAGAACATAATTTCATATTATGAAATCTTAATCTTAATTAATAGTTTTTATCCAAAATTAATAGTTTAACCCAAATATCATCAATTATTGGCATAAAAATTTTTATAATAGTACTTATTTTTGTTATTTAAGATAAATGACATTAAAAATTAAGTTGTTCATTAATATATATATTCCTAATTATTATAGATTATATTTTATCTAATTTTTTAGAACATATGTTTGACAAATGTTTTATAGTATGTTATCATCTTGTTAAAGGTAAATAAATTATGAAAAAAAATATAAATGAAACTTTAAATAAAACATATAAAATAATAAAAAGATATATTGATGATAAAGGTTATCCCCCAACAGTAAGAGAATTGATGGGCGAATTAGGTGTAAATTCTACATCTACTGTTAAATATTATCTTGATAAGTTAGAAGAAAATAATTTAATAAAAAGAGATTCTAACAAAAATAGGTCAATTGAATTAGTTGAAAGTCATATGAAAAAAGATAAAAAAGATACAGTCTCTATTCCCCTTCTTGGAGATGTTGCTGCTGGGAATCCAATTTTTGCCTTAACAAATTATGATGAAATATATGAATTCCCTAATAGTCTATTTAACATAAAAGAAGATTTGTTTATGTTGACTGTCAAGGGAGATAGTATGATAAATGCTGGGATATTTGATAAAGATAAAATAATTATAAGAAAACAAAATTATGCAGAAAATACTGAAATCATTGTTGCTATGATGGAAAATTCTGTTACAGTAAAGAGATTTTTTAAAGAAAAAGATATTATTAGACTACAACCAGAAAATGATTTATTGGAACCTATTTACAGTAAAGATGTTAAAATATTAGGTAAAGTGGTTGGTCTTATAAGGATATATTAAAATTACATTTTCTTTATTTATATATTAATCTTTTATTTAATTTATATTAATTTATTTAATTCTTATTTTGATATTAAATTTATTTGATTCTTATATTGATAATAAATATTTATTTTTTTAAAATATCCTTATCTAAAACAATTAATCTAATTATTATGTATAAATATAAACAAATATATATATATAATTATATAAATTTATAAATTTATAAATTTATTTGTTTCAGTTGAAAACAAAAACAAAAATTCGTATAATTTTTATTTAAAATATATTAAAATTTTATTAAAATTTAATTAATTATTAGAAAAAATATTTAATTATTAATCATAATAAGTTAGATAGAAGATGAATATTTATTCATTTTCTGTTATTTTTTTAATAAGTTATATTTTTATATAAGTTATAAATTAATATCTATTTAAAATAAATTAAGTTATAATTTTATAACTTGACAAATAAAAAAACAATAACATATTTAGATGTTATTGTCTTTATTTTCAAATCTATTTATTGTAAATTTTTCTTTTTAAATAATTTATTAATTCCTCAACATTAACTCGTTCTTGTTTCATAGTATCTCTATCTCTAACAGTTACACAATTATCTTCAAGTGTGTCAAAGTCAATTGTAACGCAACATGGTGTTCCAATTTCATCTTGTCTTCTATATCTTTTACCAATACTTCCCGATTCATCATAATCACAATTAAAATTTTGCTGTAAAGTTTTAAAAATTTCATCAGCTTTCTCACTTAGATTTTTTTGAAGTGGTAAGACAGCAACTTTAATTGGTGCTAATTTAGGTAAGATTTTTAATACAACTCTAGTTTCTCCATCATCTAATTTTTCCTCAGTATATGCGTTAGCAATAAGTGTTAAGAATAATCTATCAGCCCCCACAGAGAATTCTATTATATATGGAATAAATTTTTCATTTGTTATTGGGTCTAAATACATTAAATTTTTACCTGAAAATTCTTGGTGTCTAGTCAAATCATAGTTAGTTCTATTATGAATTCCATTTAATTCTTCCCAACCAAAAGGAAAATTAAAAATAATATCTGTTGCCGCTTTTGCATAGAATGCTAATTTTTCATGGTCTTTAAATTTCAATTTTTCAGCAGGTAACCCAAGAGATTTATAAAAATCCATTACTTTTTGTTTATATAAATTAAAAAATTTTTCATCTTCCCCTGGTTTACAAAATAATTGATATTCCATTTGTTCAAATTCAATAGTTCTAAAAACAAAATTTCCAGGAGTAATCTCATTTCTAAATGATTTACCAATTTGCCCAATTCCAAAAGGAATTTTAGCTCTCATTGTTCTTTGAACATTAATAAAATTAATATATTCACCTTGACAAGTTTCAGGCCTTAAATAAATTGTATCACTTGCATCCTCGGTAACACCTCTTTTTGTCTGAAACATTAAGTTAAAATTTTTAATTTCTGTAAAATCGCATTTTCCACAATTTGGACATTTTATTTGTTTTTCTTTAATATAGTTAGCCATTTCTTCTTTTGTCATAGTATCAACAGACATAACTATTCCATGTTTATTATTATATTCGCTTATTAAATTGTCTGCTCTATGACGAGTTTTACAATTTCTACAATCCATTTTAGGATCGGAAAAAGAAGAAACATGTCCGCTGGCTTCCCAAACTCTTGGGTTCATTAAAATGGCGCAGTCAACACCATAACTATTCTTATCTCTTGTAACAAAATAATCCCACCAAGCTTTCTTTATGTTGTTCTTCAACTCTACTCCCAATGGACCATAGTCCCATGTATTTGCAAGCCCACCATAAATTTCACTACCAGGGAAAACAAATCCTCTATTTTTACAATATGCAACTAATTTTTGCATAGTAACATTTTCCATAATATCAAATTTTACCTTTTAATTACCTTTTTTCATAACTATTTCTTTTGTTTGTCTAGCAATACTTAATTCTTCATCTGTTGGAATTACATAGACAGCGACCTTTGAATTATCTGTTGAAATTTTAAAGTTCTCGCCTCTTATAAAATTTTTATTTGCGTCTATATCAAAATTAATTCCTAGATAATCCATATCTTTCATTACTGCTTCTCTAATATCATCTCTATTCTCTCCTGTTCCAGCAGTAAATGCTATTGCATCAACTCCACCCATACTTGCGGCATATGCTCCAATATATTTTTTAATTACATAGACAAACTTATCTATTGCTATTCTAGCCCTTTCATTTCCTTCTTTTTTTGCTTTTAAGACATCTCTTATATCATTACTAATTCCGCTCATTCCCAGAAGTCCACTTTTTTTATTTAATGAATTAAGAGCATCTTTTATACTCATCCCTGTTTCATTCATAATATATTCAACAACAGCAGGGTCAATATCTCCACATCTAGTTCCCATAACTAAACCTTCAAGTGGAGTAAATCCCATTGAAGTGTCAACACATTTCCCATATTTTATTGCTGCGATACTTGCTCCATTGCCTATATGGCAAGAAATTATCCTTAAATCTTTAATATCCTTTCCCAAAACTTTTGCAAGTTCTTTAGAAACAAAGTCATGGCTTGTTCCATGGAAACCATATTTTCTTACTCCATATTTTTCATACCAATCATATGGGACAGCATACATATATGCATAATCTGGCATAGTAGCATGAAATGCAGTATCAAAAACTGCAACATTCTTTACTCCTGGCATAACATTTTGACAAGCCTCAATACCCTGTATATTTGCAGGCATATGTAAAGGCCCAAGTGGAATGAAACTTTTTAAATCATTTAAAACTCTATCATTTATAAGAGTTGCCTTACTATATTTTGTTGCACCATGTAAAACTCTATGCCCTACTGCAGATATTTCTTTAAGAGATTTAATAATTCCAATTTCATTGTCAACAAGAGTATCCAAAACTAATTTTAACCCAGCAGCATGGTCTTTCAATGGTTTTACAATTTCGATAGCCTTACCGTTAACTTTATGTGTTAACTGAGAACCTTCTCCACCAATTCTTTCAACAAGTCCTTTTGCTAATAATTTTTCATTATCCATATCAATTAACTGATATTTAATTGAACTGCTTCCAGCATTAATTACTAAAACTTTCATTTTTACTCCTTAATATATATTTTCATAATAAAATTTTAACATAAAATCATTGCTTTTTTAAAAAAATTAAATATTAAAATTTATTATGATAGCGATAATGATATTATATTATATTTAAAGAAATTTTTCAAAGATATTTTTACTAATTTTTAAATTATTATATTTCAAATTTAAAAAACTACATAACTTATAATAAATAGAACCTATTCATAGTAATATACAAACTTTTAAATTTAACTATTTGCTTGTATACAAGTGATTGCGGTCATAACAACTATATCATTAACACAACAGCCCCTTGATAAATCATTAACAGGTTTATCAAAACCTTGCATAATTACTCCGACTGCTTGAAGTTTTCCAAATCTTTCAATCAATTTATATCCAATATTTCCAGCATTTAAATCTGGGAAAATCAATACATTGGCGTTACCAGCCACATCGCTATTTTTTGCTTTAATTTTAGCAACTTCTTTAACAATAGCACAATCAAGTTGCATTTCGCCATCAATTTTTATTTCTTTATTTTCAGATTTAACTAATTCAATTGCTTTTCGTATTTTTAAAATACTTTTATCATCATTTCCACCACTACCAAAACTAGAAAAAGATAGCATTGCAATTTTTGGGGATATTTGACAGAAATTCTTTGCACTTTGAACAGTTGATAAAACAATATCTTTTAATTGTTCTGCTGTTGGCTCAATATTTAGAGCACAATCAGCAGTAAATATAACATTATTTTCTCCATAACCTAATTTTTTTGTCCCTACCATCATATTACAGGAAGAAACAGTTTTTATATTTTGCTTTGTTTTAATGATTTGAAGAGCAGGTCTTAAAACATTTGCGGTTGAAGTCTCACTTCCACCCAAATAACCGTCTGCGTAACCTAATTTAACTAACATACAAGCAAAATAAAAATTATCTTTTAATAGTTCCCTTGCTTCTTGCTTAGTCATTCCTTTGTTCTTTCTAATCTCAACAAGAGAGTCAACAAATTCTTCCAATAAATCACTATTATTTGGGTCAATAATTGTTGCTCCCTTTAACTTAGACGATTTTTTTAAAATCTTATTAGGATTTCCAAGCAAAATAACTCTCGCAATTTTTTTTCTTAAAATTATTTGAACCGCCTCTATTACTCTCTGGCTTATCTCTGCCTCAGGGAAAACTATTGTTTTTTCCATCTTTTTTGCTCTATTTAATAAATTATTTACCTTGAACATAATTCACCTTTTAATTTAATTATTTTAATTTAATTTAAAACATATTAAAAATAATTTATTTAACGAATAATGATAATCACAGATAACAACATAGAATATCATATAACAATGAAAAAATATTGTCTAGCGTTATTTATAATATATTCTTGACAATTAACAAAAAATCTTTTAACCTTTTTGTATACGGAGGAAAAATGAGAGTAGATAAAATAAATTATTATCTTAATATCGCCGAAACCGTTGCAGGTAGAAGCACTTGTCTTAGAAGAAAATTTGGAGTTGTTATTGTAAAAAATGATGAAATTATTTCAACAGGGTATAACGGGGCTCCAAGAGGTCGAGCCAACTGTTGTGATTTAGGCTATTGTTTGAGAGAAAAGATGAATATAGCAAGAGGAGAAAGATACGAACTTTGTAGAAGTGTTCATGCCGAAGCAAATGCGATTATCTCTGCTCCTAGAGATAAAATGATTAATGGAACTATATATATGGTAGGAATCGAAGCACAAACAAATGAATACATAAAAAATGCAAGTTCATGTTCTATGTGTAAAAGATTGGTTATAAATGCAGGAATAGTAAATGTAATTGTAAGAAATTCAAAAGAGGATTATACAATTTATAGTGTTGAGGACTGGATTAAGGAAGATGATATAAAAGGCAATTTTGGATATTAAAAACTAGCAGTATTATTTATACGCTAGTTTTTATTTTGTCTGTTCTAAAATTTCTGGTAAAAATTTATTAGTGGCATTCACACCATTTTCTATTGATTTTTTTGCATTTTCATATGAGAATTTATCAAAATCGACATTGGGTTGTTCAATTTGGATATATATATCACCTTTGTCTTTTATATTTTTTATATAATTAGATACAGCAAGACAACTAGCATTAAAGACTAAATCTAAAAGAGATTTCATCTTAGAGTGCTTCTTATAAAAACTGCAAACATCAATGGTAATTACCACATCTGCACCGAGTTCTCTTGCCTCTTTTACAGGTAAATTGTCATGTATTCCCCCATCAACTAAACAATGATGACCAATTTTAACAGGTTTAAAAAGCCCTGGAATTGACATACTTGCTCTAATTGCAGTCGCCAAGTCTCCTTCTTTGAAAACATATTTTTCACCACTATTTAAATCGGATGCGATACAATTAAATTTAATTGGACAGTCTTCAATTTTTTTATCACCTAAATACTTTCTGAAAATATTTAAAACCTTTCTGCCGTATAGCAATCCATTATCGGTTAATCCAAAAATATTTAAATCAATAAACTTTCTATTAGTGAAATTAAGCATTATTTTGTCCATTTCTTCCAAACTCATTCCACTAGCATAGAATCCGCCAATGATAGCACCCATAGAAGTCCCTGTTATTATGTCCACCTTAATATTATTTTCTTCTAAAACTTTTAAAACTCCAATATGTGCATATCCATAAGCAGCACCTCCACTTAAAACAAGAGCAACTTTATTTTTCATTTTATCTCCTTTAAACCTTTCTATTTTAAAACTATTTTATGTATTTTGCAAATAAAATTAACACTAAATGATTATTTTTTACAATGTTGATATAGTTACACAATTACACAAATTATCATAAAAATGAAGAATTAAAAATAACATTTAATATGAGCAAGTTAAAAAATTTTGTTAAAGAAAACTATGAAGTTATTCTATGTTTTTTTCTATTTATAACAATTATTTTAGTTACTATTAGCCCGTCAAAATATATCACAACTACTTTTTTTGGAATTAAAACATGGGCGACAATTGTTTTGCCTAGCCTATTTTTCTTTTTTATTCTAACAAAATTATTAATGCAATCAAAAACAAGTTTTATTATAACATCAAGTTTTGATAAGGCTTTTGGTAAATTATATAATGTAAAAAACTATTCTGGATACATATTTTTAATGAGTTCACTTTCTGGCTATCCTCTTGGTGCAAAATTAACTTATGAATTTTATAATCAAAAATTAATAACAAAAAATGAAGCAAAGAGATTATTAAGTTTTTGTTCTACCTCAGGCCCAATGTTCATAATTGGTAGTGTCGGAGTTGGGTTATTCTTAAATCAAAAACTTGGTATTATAATTTTTTTATCGCACATTCTCTCTGCCTTAATAAACGGATTAATTTATAGAAAAAGAGATAAAGAAGAAAAGTATAAAGAAGATGAAAATAAACTGATTTACAAAAAAGAAAACCTACCTACCATTAAAAAAGAAAACTTAAACGATATAATGTATAATACAATTATTTCAGTCCTAATGATAGGTGGATATATAACAATATGTTTTGCTTTTTTGGAAGTAATTTCATCTTTACAAATTTTAAATTTAATAAATGTTCCAATACTTCAAAGCATTATAAAAGGAATAATAGAAGTAACAAATGGTTGTGTATCTTTATCTACAATAAATTGTTCAATAAAAGTTTTATGCGTTATAATAACTAGTTTAATAAGTTTTGGTGGAATATCAATACATTTACAAAATTATATGTTTTTTTCAAAAATAGGAATAAGTTATAAATACTTTTTATTAACAAAAGTTACTCATACAATAATATCTATTATATTAAGCAGTATTTTTAGTGCAATATTCTTATAATTTAGTGCCATTATTTATAAAAAGCATAACATATTGAATTTATTTCGTTAACTTCATCTTTTAATACTTTTTCTTTTCCAGCAATATCATTTAATGCCATTACAAGAGCAACAGTTATTTTTATATTTTTTAAGCGACAAGCCTCTAATAATGCTTCTGCAAGAATTTCCACATTTGACTTTTTATATTCATTTTTTAATAATATGGTTTTATCAAGTAATACCATACTAGTCCTTGTCAAACTATTAAATAGCAAATCAATCTCATCTTGGCTAATATCATCTTGTTGATTGTTTAATTTATTCTTAAATTTATCCAAATGTTTTTCAATCAATTTCTTGTCATAGTTTAGAGTAACATTTTCTTTTTCGTAATCGTCTTGTTCATCAAAAATTGAATCAAGAGCTTTTATAATAGCATTTTTAAAAGGAATAATTAAATTTTTAGCAAATGACTCATATTCTTCCGTTTGCGTATTTTGAATTGGAAATTGAGTTGAAAGAAATTCATTAAAATTAATCTGTTTGCTATCTATATCAACAAGCAAAGAGAATACAAAAGGAATTATTTCTTCTATATTTTCAGGTAATGTTAAACAATTTCTTCCCTCTAATTCATTTTTTTTCTTAATTTCTTCAAATTCTTTTTTAAAATCATAGTTAATTAAACTCTCTGCAATCAAATCATAAATTGGTGCGCATATTGAAACTGACCTTAATATTTTAGCAATTTTTATATCCGCTAAAATAAATTTTCCTTCAATAAACTCATCACAAGCATTTATAAAACTCCTAATATTATTTGACTCTATACTTTGCATTTAATATACCCCCTTAAAGTCTTAAAGCAAAAATTGTTGAGAAAAATAAACTTTTGACTAAATGTTAACTATTATGATATCACATATTTGTAAAATTAAAAAACAAATTTACAAAATATATCCCGTATTTATTTGATTTTTTTATATCTTATTGTTATAATTTTTTGCGTAAAATGTATTTTTTAGGAGAAAAAATAATAAAATGGATGCAGTTTTTGATGAAACAGTAAAAAAGTTAACATTATTATTTGTTCTTGATAGAATGGAGATTCCATTAACAGAAGATTCCATTATTGATATTTGCACCAGTAGAAATGATTGGTTAAAATATATGGACTGCAAGGAGGCTCTTGCACAATTAATTGATGTTAATTTTATTTGCGTCCTTGATAATAATGGGTTAGATAGTGATCCAAAAGATATTAGATATACAATAACTATGGAAGGAAGAAATTGCCTTTCGCATTTTTATAATAGAATTAGACAACATACAAGAGAAGAAATAACTGAATATTCTAAACAAAATCGGATGGTATTTAAAAGAAACCAGGAATATGTTTATGAATATTTTAAAAATAACGATGGTTCTCACACAGTAGTTTTTAAAATTAAAGAGCCTGTTCTTGCTCAATCAATTTTTGAAATTAGATTAAAAACTTCAACAAGAAGTGCAGCTGTAAGTGCTGGTAAAAAATGGAACAAAAAAGCAGCACAAATTTACGAATATGTTTTTGAGAATTTAATTTCTGATAATTAATATTCTAGGAAGTTAAGGTAAAAAGGAAAATTTATTTTCATTTTTACTTAACGACGAATTCAAATTTTGTGCCAAAAGTGTTAACTTTTGAAATAAAATTTATCTTAGTTAAATTTTAATAGTTCTTATCTTGTTTTACAAAATTACAACACAGCACATAATTTATATTCTAGGAAGTTAAGGTAAAAAGGAAAATTTATTTTCATTTTTACTTAACGACGACGAATTCAAATTTTGTGCCAAAAGTGTTAACTTTTGAATAAAGTTTGTTAAAACTTTATAGTAAAAATTTAATATAAATTTTTACAGCCAAAATTTATAATACTTTTAGTAATTTTTTATTAATTCATTTTAATTTATTAAATATAAATTTCTTTAAATTAATTTAATTAAGAATTGATTTTAAACTTTTTATCAGATAAGAAAGTTAATTGTATTTTTGTATAATAAAAGAAACTATGCTCTTTATCTAGTATAGTTTCTTTTTATGTTTTTAATAATCTCAAAAAAATATTTAATTTTCATTCCCTATTTTATTCGTAAAAAAATTAAAATGTTTACAAAAAAAAATTATTTTTATTTAAAATAACCACCATCTATAACAATTATTTCTCCGTCTATATAATCTGCCTTATTTGAAATCAAAAAAGATACTAAATTTGCGACATCTTCTGGTTTACCTATTCTTTTTTTAAGAATTTTTTGAGATTCAAATTCAATGATATCTGGAGTTAATAATTCACTATTCATATCAGTATCTATCCATCCTGGGGCGACTGCATTGACATTAACAAGCGGAGAAAATTCAATTGCAAGGTTTTTTGTTAATGAATTTAATGCACTTTTTGAAGCATCATAATCTATTGTAGTTGGGGAAAAACCATTAAATGAGTTATTTGATGATATATTTACTATTTTTCCCCCACCTGTTTTGACCATATGTTCACCAACCAATTTTGATAAGTAAAACACGCTAAAAAGGTTTGTTTTAAAGGTTTTTTCAAATAAACTGACCGTTCGTTCGCTAAATTCCATATCATAGCAAACTCCTGCATTATTAACCAAAGCATCTATTTTATTAAATTTTGAAAGTGAGAAATCAAATAATTTTTTTATGTCATCATAGTTAGATATATCTGCTTTAAATGGATACGCCTTTATATTATACATCATTGATAGTTCTTCGCATATCTTATTTGCTTCACTTTCTGATTTAAAGTAATTAATTATAAGATTATATCCTTCGCTTGCAAGTTGATAAGCAATAGCCTTACCAATTCCCCTACTAGCACCTGTAATAATTATATTCATTTTAATTTCCTTTATACTGAGATAATATAAATTTTGTGCTGTAAAAATTTATACTAAATTTTTACTATAAAGTTTTAACAAACTTTATTCAAAAGTTAACACTTTTGGCACAAAATTTGAATTCGTCGTCGTTAAGTAAAAATGAAAATAAATTTTCTCTTTTACCTTAACTTCCTAGAATATAAATTATGTGCTGTGTTGTAATTTTGTAAAACAAAATAAGAACTATTAAAATTTAACTAAGATAAATTTTATTTCAAAAGTTAACACTTTTGGCACAAAATTTGAATTCGCCGTCGTTAAGTAAAAAAGAAAATAAATTTTCTCTTTTACCTTAACTTCTTATAATATCATTTATTACAATATTTAAAAGTTCTTTTGATATATCGTCAATTTGTCTAATTTTATTATTTTTTACACAATTAATAGTTATAAAATTGTATTTTTTTGACAAAAACTTATAAATACTTTCCGCATTTTTTAAATGTTCTGCACTATTTTCGTGTTCATCAGGTTTCTCTTTTCTATTTTTTCTTAATTCAAATGTTTTATAATATGGCATATAAAGAAAAACTACTTTATCAGGTTTAGGTAATTTTAAGAAACCAAATTCAAGGTTATCAATCCAATTAATTAACTCTTCTTTTTCCTCTTGCGATTTAAGTTTTCCTGCTTGATGAGACATATTGCTTTCTACATATCTATCTAATATTACATTATATCCATTATTTAATGCTTCTTCGATTTTGTTTACATTATATAGTCTATCCGCTGCAAAATATAAGCAAGCTACCTTTGGATTAACATTATTTGCCTTTTCGCTAAAAAAACCTTTGCAAATATTTTCTTTACCAAGATATGGGCCTCCAACTATTTTCCCCGTTGGAGTATCATACATTGGAAAACTCATCTCAATACTTTTATATCCTAATTCATTCAACTTTTTTACTAAAATCTCAGATTGTGTTTGTTTACCAGAGCAATCTGTTCCTTCAATAACAATAAGTTTACCTCTCATTCTTTCTCCCTAACTAATTGTGTAGAATGTTTTTTAAAGAAATCTTGTTTTGGTAACAAAAATTCTGGTTTATAATTCTCTTTATCTTCTACAAACTCGTAAATTGGTAATTCAATTTTATCCCAAGAAAATACATTTTTATTAAGATGTAAAAATTCTGCTAAATTTTCAATTGAATTTGGTGCTATTGGGTGAAGTAAAACCATAGCAACTTTAACCATATGGAGTGTGTCGATTATAGTTTGTTTTAAGTTATCTAAATTATTTTCATCACAGTTATTAAGCCAAAACTTATTAATATTTCTAATAAAGGTGTCAAGTTCATAAGTAACCATATGAAAACGAGTTTGACTCATTAGTTTTTCATATTTTAAAATTAATTTTGTGCAATCTATCAAAACTTGATTCGTTACTTCTCCATAAGGAACAACTCCATCAAAATGTTTTTGCCATGTATAAAATAAGGTCCTTAATATTTTATTATAGACATTTGTTAGTAAATTTCCTTCTTTCAAAACTAAGTCCACATCATCTTCTTTTGCAAGCGGATTAAATTGTTTTGGCATAAAACTAGCCGAATTGTTACCTAAATTTAAGCCTAAGAAGTGTGCTCTTAATTGCTCTGCTGTATAGAATTTTAACAACTCATCGGCCATAGGTGGCTTAATATTTGAACTACTGCTAGCCTTTTGATTTAAAAATAAAAGATGTTTATTTGATACCAAAGTAGAAATTTGCAAGTCTCCGTCTTGGACATTTACACTTGGTTTTCCCTTTTGTGTGTTAAACCATAAAGCGTGCTGAGCAGGTCCATAAAAATAGATGTTATCTTCTCCTATGAATTGAAATATTGAGCAATCTTTACTACACCACCAATCTTTCCAATCTTTATTTTTTCTATTGCTGTTTTTAAGGTATGTTCTTGTAAAAGAAATAGGAGCCCAAAGGCTTTCTGGCCAAACCCAGAATGTTAAATCTTTTTCATCAGGGACTTTTACTCCCCACGAAATATTCCCTGTAAGTCTAAAAGGAACTAGTGTCTTTCCCGTTCTATACCTTATCTTGTATTCAGTTAAAATATCGCAGGCAGTTTCTCTATCTTTTAGAGAGTCAAAACAAATAGTCATAGAAGATTTATCAGTATTTGTTGAATAAAATCTTGGTAGTTTATATTTTATCTTATTGAAATCTTCTATATATTCTTTTTTAATATATAATTCAGGGGTTTTTAAAAATTCTCTAATCTCTTTTAAAACATAAGGACGAGTTTTTGTATTCTTCTCTAAATAATCCACCCAATTAACAAGTAATTCTTTATTATCTTGTAAATTAAAATACCAATTCCCTATTTCTTTTAAAACAGGTCGCATTCCCGTTAGTGTGCTTGTTGGATTAATTAATTCTTTTGGCATATACTGATGTCCCAAATCACAACCATCAGCATAAGCTTTTTCAGATTTGCAATTTTCAAAAGGACATTGACCGACAACTTGCCTACCATTTAAAAATGTTTTTGCAACTTCATCGTAAAATTGTAATGTATTTATCTTTGACAATGTTTTATTTTTCTGTAAAATTTCAAAAATCTCTTTACTTACTTGTTCATGTTCTTCTTTTGCAGGACCTACCCCAGAAGCACCATAAAAATCTAAATCTATTTCATATTTTTTTAAAGTATTAAATTGTTGGTCATGGTTATTTTTTACAAAGTCTTCTATTGAACCCGAATAATTTGTTGTTTCTTTTAGTTTTCTATAACTTTCTAAAATTGGAGAACCATAACAGTCGGTCCCTGAAACAAAAAGAACATTATTAGCCCCAAGTCTATCTCTCATAAACCTAGAAAATGTGTCTGCATGAACAAATAGCCCCCCTATGTGACCACAATGTAATGTTTTGTTACCATATGGCATACCAGAAGTTATCATAACTCTTTTAGGAAAAGTTGGCCTATTTTCTATCATTTTGGTTAAAATCTCATCATTAAAATTATTCATAATATTTTTGTCCTCTTAATACATTTTAATTATAATAAGATATTTAATTTTTGTCTAATAAAATAAAAAAATATAGCAAAAAAAGAACTACTTAATTATAAGCAGTTCTTAAATAATATCTTAAAATTTGGAAATTAACCTCTTACAACATTTTTGCCTTTCAAACATTTTGTGCAAACATATTTCTTTGTTGGATTTCCATTTTCAAGAACAGTAACCTTTTGAACATTTGCTTTTTTATGAGTTAATGTTCTTCTTGTTAACTGTGAACTTCTATAACTTAAATTACTAGCTCTCATTTGGTCTTTGCCACAAATCTCACACTTTGCCATTTTATTTCTCCTTAAACTAACTACTCAAACATTATACATAAAATATAAAAAAAGTCAACAAAAAGTATAAAATATTTTTTAATAAAATTTTAATTTACTTTTTATATAATTATTGCTAAAATTGAATATCTAAATGCTAATGTGGCTCAGTTGGTAGAGTAATTGATTCGTAATCAATAGGTCGGGGGTTCGAGTCCCCCCATTAGCTCCATAATTTTATATATATTTGAAGTTTCAATTTATCAAAATTATATAAAAATTTAATAGAAAAAATACAACTTGGTTAAATTTAGTCAAATTATGATTTATAATTTGACTATTTTTTTAACTACAAAACTATAATTTTGTTAAGATTACACTCTACTATATATTCTAGTTAAATCTACTTCATAAAACATATCTATATTATTTATCTTTCCGCCACCTACTGCCACCAATTTGTATATTTTCTGCTATTTGACTTTCTGTAATCTATCATTTTTTAGTTAGTCATACAAACACTTCATATACTCTATAAATAATTGTTATTTTTGTAAAATTGTAAATATTTTTCTTTAAATATTCCCCATATTTAACATTATGTTGGAGGTTTAATAAAAGTTTAATTGATTACCAAAACAGATAACAATTCATTCTTAATTTAACCTATTATTTTATTTTTTTATTTTATTATAAAAAACTTAATTGCTCTCAATTAATAAATACTCTGATGTTTATAAATGTAATATAATTAAATACTGCTTTTTTATTATAGAATAATTTTAAATTTTATTTGCTATTTTTGTCAAAATACGAAAGTTTACCATTATTTTAGCATATTAATTATTCTAAACATATAATTTTTTTATAGTAAGGAATTTTTATGAACATAGAATTTTATCTGCAAATATTTTTTTTAGCACTTGGCTTATCTATGGACGCTTGTATAGTATCTATGGCTAATGGCTTAAATAATACTAAAATAAAAAAAATAACAATAATAAGTATTGCACTTATATTTGGTTTATTTCAAGGCTTAATGCCATTTCTTGGTTTTATAGTAGGAAGTTCAATCATCCAACATATCAATCCTTACATTCCTTATATAACATTAATTATATTATCTTTCCTTGGATATAAAATGATTATTGATGGAATAAAACATGAAAATAAATTACTATCAAATACAAAACTTACTTTTATCGGTATAATTGCACAAGGCATAGGAACATCTATTGATGCTTTATCAGTAGGTTTAACATTAGCAAGTTTAACAATTAATGTCGCAATTATCTCTTGTTTAATAATTGCAGTGATTACTTTTATTATGTGTATTCTAGGCGTTATCTTGGGTAAAAAATTTGGAACATTTATAGGTAATAAGGCAGAAATTATTGGGGGTTCAATATTAATTATATTAGGGCTTGAAATGTTTTTAACAAAAATATTTTAATACTTATTCAATATATTAATTTATTTTCATTATGTTATTCTTAAAACTTAATTACATATTTATATCTTCTAACCTTGATATTAATTTTATACTACCACTTGGGAGTTTATTAAGTAACTCTTTCTTTGAAAGATAATCATATGCATTTTTTGCTAAATTATCACTATTTTCATAAAACTTAACATTAGGTAAAGTTTCCAATATTTCTTTTTTTATATAATTATAATGAGTGCAACCAAGGACTATATTTTTTATGTTTTTATTTTTAAAAATAGTTAGTTCCTTATCTAAATAACTTTTTAATATATAAAATTTACCGCTTACATTATCTATTCTTTTTGCCAAATCATCAAACCCTTTTATGTATAAATTATTTGAACCTTTAAATTTTTTTATCAATTTATTATAAATTATAGTATTTGAAGTTGCTAGAAGTAATGTTTTATTTTTTAAAATTGTTTTATTTATAAATGGTCTTATAAATAATATCTTATAATTTTTATACCTTTTTCTTAAATAAGTATCAAACATACTCCCCATAGTATTGCAGGCTACAACAATTAGTTTAATTTCATATTTAGAAAGGACTCTGTCAAATATCTCAGTAACGATATCTTTTAATATATTTTTTGGTTTATTACCATATGGGCAATTATCTTTATCCATATAAAAAATATAATTTTCATTTGGCATAATATTTTTAAAAACATCTAAAACATATTTTCCGCCATTCCCGCTATCAAATAAAAAGATATATTTTCCCATTTTATATAAATATATATGAAAAATAAAAGATATATGTTCTATTTTATTTTTTATTTGACAATTCTTATTTTATAAATATCTTCAAATTTTATTATATATTTATCAATAAATAATGTTTTATTTTGAAAATCAATTATTACTTTACCTTGTAGTGTTTTATATAGACCATCTAAATAGAACATTACTTGCACTAAATCATCTTTTCTAATCTCTTTTATAGTTTGGTTAATTTCTGCTAGCATTTCCTCAAATAACTCTTTTTTATTGACCTTATTATGTTCAAGTTCTTTTTCTCTCAAAGCCTTTTGGAGACCCTTTAAGGCATTAAATGGTGCAAACTGTTTTGCTCGTTCATTTCTTGGCATTTTTACCCTCTCCACTTTTGTGACCTCCTATGCTATCATTTCTTTCTTGTTGAGTTGCCATCTTAGTTAAATCTAACCCCTTTAATAAACTATTCTTACCATATTTATCTTTAACTCTATTAATACTATTAACAATTTGTTTTTCCTTAAAGATATTGTCTATATCCGTAAACATATCATATTGTTCTTGTGACTCGGGGACAAGTGAAGAAAAACTAAAACCTAGTTTTCTAACAAATCTATTTTGAGAAACAATTTTGTCGTATAACTTCAAAACATATTTAATAATTACAGAATAAAGATTTGTTGTTGATGACATTTTAATATTTCCTTTTGTCCCTTCGCCCCTTTTGTCACCATATTCTACAAATATACCAATTGAATTAGTTGAATAGTTTAACTTTGCTAATTCATAACAACCGCTTTGTATCATTTCTTTCATTATCAATTTTGCTTCATTAAAAGTATAATTACAAGGTAAAATTTGCGAAGATGTTATCATTTTTGATTTATTTTTATATGATTTTATATCGCTCATTAAGCAACTTTCTTCACCCCACGCGTGGTCAATTAAAAGTTCAGCATTTATTCCAAATTCTTTATAGAGAAGTTCTTCATCAAATTTAGCAACTCCTTGCATATCTAATATTCCATATTTTTCTAATCTCTTTGCAGTTCCTACTGAAATTTGCCAAAAATCAGTTATAGGTCTATGGTTCCAAAGAGTTTTTATATACTTTTTTTGATCTAAATAACCTATTCTATCTCTTGTTTTTTTAGCAGTTATATCAAGAGCAATTTTTGCTAAATATAAATTAGTACCAATTCCTATTGTGCAAGGTATTCTCGTCTTGGTTTCAATTTCTTTCATAATTTTTTTTGCAAACTCTCTTGGTTTAATCTCATAAATTTTAAGATAATCTGTAACATCAATAAAGCACTCGTCAATAGAATATACATGAATATCACTTTTATCAAAATAGTCTAAATATATTCCATATATGTTTGCTGTATAATCAATATACTTTTTCATTCTTGGAGGAACTATCATAAAATCTATACTTTTTGGTATTTCAAATAAACGACACCTATTTCTTACCCCCAACTTCCTAAGTGCTGGACTAACTGCTAAACAAACGGTGCTTTCTGTCCTTGATTCGTCAGCGACAACTAGTTTTGTCGTCATAGGGTCCAAATTCCTTTCAGCACATTCAACAGAAGCAAAAAACGATTTCATATCAATAACAAAATAACATCTCTGTTTATTAGACATAAGAACTCCTAGTTATCTTATTATACCAAATCTTAATAACTTTTATAATTCTATTAAATAAAAAAACACCTAATTATTTGCTAGGTGTCATTTGCATTGTTAGACAAAATAGTTCAGTGATGTGGTGCGGATGAGAGGGCTCGAACCCCCACGGTCTCCCATTAGATCCTAAGTCTAACGCGTCTACCAATTCCGCCACATCCGCACATATGGTGATCCACCCGAGGTTCGAACTCGGGACCCCTTGATTAAAAGTCAAGTGCTCTACCGACTGAGCTAGTGAATCATACCTTGGCTGGGGTGGCAGGATTTGAACCTACGGATGCAAGAGTCAAAGTCTTGTGCCTTACCACTTGGCTACACCCCACTATATTGTCTAACGACTTTGTAAGTATATACTTATTTATTAAAATAATCAAGTCTTTTTTTTAAAAAATTTTAAAAATTTTTAGAATTATTTTATAATAGAAAATAAAAACCAAAATATTTGTTTTATTGTTATAATTTATATTTTAGGAAGTTAAGGTAAAAAGGAAAATTTATTTTCATTTTTACTTAACGACGACAAATCAAAATTATGTGTCAAAAATATTAATTTTTGATTTAAAATTTAACTTACTTAAATTTTTAAAGGTTGTGATTTTATAAAAAATCACAACAACACATAATTCATATTGTATACTGTAAAAATCTATACTAAATTCTTACTATAAAATTTTGACAACTTTATTTAAAAACATTTGCTTTTTGCACACAATTTTGATTTATTATCGTCACACAAGTATAAAATTAAACTTTTTTGCTATGGCTTAGTAAAATATAAAAATAGTAATAGAACAATTATAAAACAATGTTGGCTGGGGTGGTAGGGTTCGAACCTACGAAATGTTGGAGTCAGAGTCCAATGCCTTACCACTTGGCGACACCCCAATAATGATTTGATAAAATTAAAAAATGTTTAAAATTATAAAATTAGATAATAAAGAACATAAAAATATAACTTTAAAAATTCTTATGCTATATTATCTATCATTTTAGTAAAAAAATCAATAATTTTTTATAATGTTTATTCTATTTTATATTACAAAAATTTATCTCTTAACTTAATAAAGTTATCAATAAAATAAAAAGTTATTTTAAATTAATGAAACTTTAATTTTTATTGTTTTGAAATACTAATTAATCTTACAAAATCAAAAAAACTAAATTTATTCTAATTATTAATTAATAAATATAAATGACAAGCAAAATAATTAATAAAGTATAAAAGGAATAAAAGTAAAAATTTAACAATAAGAAAACATAAATAATTAATAAATAAAGCATAAAAATTTTTATAAAAAAGTTGACAATTAAATGATTGTATGCTAAATTTATCAAGTATTGGATATGCGGGTGTAGCTCAGTGGTAGAGTTCCAGCCTTCCAAGCTGGCTGCGAGGGTCCGATTCCCTTCACCCGCTCCAAATATGTTTCAGTAGCTCAGTTGGATAGAGCACCGCCCTTCTAAGGCGGGTGTCGGGGGTTCGAATCCCTCCTGGAACACCATTTTTTTATTTGGTGAATGTAGTTCAGTTGGCTAGAACGCCAGATTGTGGCTCTGGAGGCCGTGGGTTCGAGTCCCATCTTTCACCCCACAAAAAAATTTTAGACCTTAACTAAGGTCTTTTTTTTATGAATAAAACTCCTTTTTTTATGTAAACTAGAAATAAAGGAGGTTCTATTATGAGAGTTGCAAATACAATTGCTTGGATTATACTAATTATAGGTGGTTTAAATTGGCTATTAGTTGGCTTATTTTCATGGAATTTAGTAGAAGCAATATTTGGGACTGTCCCTGTCCTAGTTTCAATTGTTTATAGTTTGGTAGGACTAAGCGCACTATGGCTTATATTTTCGCCAATTTATGGACAAGGGAAAATTTCTCTTTGGAATAGAGATTAATAATAAAAAGACACATTTTAAATTTGAAAAAACTTAAAGTTAATCAAATATAATGTGTCTTTTTTATTTAAGATGGGTTAAATGAAAATTTAGAAAAAAAACTTACAAAAGAATACAAATAATTCCGCCTTTGCCCTCGTTGACAATTCTTGTTAAAGTTTTTCTCATTTTCTTTTGTGCCTCAGGTGGCATTTGAACTATTTTCTTATTAAGACCTTCATTAACTAAACTATGTAGGCTCTTACCAAACATATTTGTTTCCCATAGTCCCTTTGGATTGCTTTCAAACTCTTTTAATAAAGACTTAACAATATCTTCACTTTGTTGTTCAGAACCAACAACAGGGCAAATCTCAGTTTGGACATCGACTTTAACAATATGAAGACTTGGAGCACTTGCTTTAAGTCTAACACCATATCTACCACCTTGTTTAACAATTTCAGGTTCTTCCAAACTCATTTCTTCCATCTTAGGACTTACAACACCGTAACCGTCTTGTTCTGCCTGAATAAGGGCATCTTTAATTTTATCATACTCAGTCTTAGCATATGCTAGTTCTTTAATGTAACTTACAAGTTGATAATCACCTTTAATTTCCTGCCCGCACTGATTAGATAAAACTTTATAGAATAGATCTGCTTTTGGATTGATTTCTATATAAGCAATACCTTCGCCCATATTAATATTTTCTATGGAGATTTCTTCAAAATTAGAACTTTGAGTAAAAATACTTTGAGTTGTATCAATATGACCAATTTTAGTTACATTATCAACTAATTGTCTGCTTTCAAAAACAATTTCTTGGATAAGTTCATCTTCAAAAGGAAGCGACTGTAGCCATCTAGGCATTTTTACTCTTAAAGAATAAAGTGGGAACTCTTGCAAAATTGCACTAAAAATTTCATCTATATTTTTTTCATTAAGATTTAATGCATCAATAGCAAGAACAGGAATTTCATACTTTTCTTTTAATGTATCTACAAGTGTGGCAGTTTCCTTGCTATATGGTTGAGAAGAATTAACAAGTAAAACAAAAGGTTTTTGAACCTGTTTTAATTGATTAATAGTCCTTGCCTCTGCTTCAACAAAATTACTCCTTTCAAGTTCACCAAAACTACCATCGCTGGTTAAGACAACAGCAATAGTTGAGTGGTCAGTTATTACCTTTTTAGTTCCAATCTCCGCTGCTTCTTCAAATGGCAAAGGTTCATCACTCCAAGGAGTTTTGATAAGTCTTGGTTTATCGTTCTCCGTTAAGCCCTCTGCCCCCTTTACTGTGTATCCTACACAATCTACCAATCTAATTTTAAGACTTATGCTATCGTTATTAACTTTAATTTGGACGGCTTCTTTTGGCACAAATCTTGGTTGAGTGGTCATAATTGTTTTTCCATCTGCACTCTGAGGAAGTTCATCAATAGTTCTAGTTTTGTCAAAATCATTTTTAATGTTAGGCAAAACCATTTTCTTAACAAAATTTGTTATAAAAGTAGATTTACCACATCTAACAGGCCCGACTACTCCAAGATAAATATCTCCACCTGTTCTCTGTGATATATCTTCATAAATCTTATACGAATCCATATATTTCCTCCGAAAATTCGTTATACCAAAATATATGCCTTATAAAATAATGTTATGCATTTTTTGTCAAAAAAAATAGGTCAAGTTAATTCTTAACCTATTTCTTTTTGTTTTAGTTCTTCTTTTTGAACTTTTGATACTTTTTTCTTTTCTTTTATTTTTAATTTTTGAATAAAATTTATCCTGTTTTCTTTTCCCGTAAGTAGTCTAAAAATATTTTGTCTGTGAGCAAATAAAACAAGACAAAAGATAGCAAATAGCAAACAACTTATAACAATGTTACCGCTACCATTAACTATACCAAGATAATATGCCTCAAAAATTGTAAAAATAGTAATCATTACAAAAGATAATAAAGAGGCATAGTCAAAAATTAATAAAAATAGGAAACCACCAACGAAAATTATTAAACCAAGAATTGGACTAGCGGTGCAATACATTCCATATACAACAGCAGCCCCCTTTCCCCCTTTAAAGTGATAAAAAACAGGAAAAATATTACCTATTAATGCGGACAATCCACCAGTAAATAGTCCAATATAAGCATTTACTCCTGCGCCTTGACCTCCAAACAAATAAAACCCAACAAGTGCAGGGATAACTCCCTTCAACATATCTAGGATAAGAGTAAGTAAACCAATTCCAAAGCCAAGATTTCTAAGCATATTCATAGTTCCAGGATTTCCACTACCAGATTTTGAAATATCATAATGCTTAGCATTGCTAATAATTCTTGCAAAGAAAATATTACCAATCAAATACGAACCAATAATTAAAACTACAAACTTCCACCATTCCATAATTAATATTCTTCCTTTAGAGAACGATTTTTAATCACAATATTTATAGGTGTGCCAGAAAAATCGACTGCATTTCGTATTGTGTTTTCTAAATACCTTAAATAAGAAAAATGCATTAAATTTTTGTCATTAACAAAAATAACAAAAGTTGGGGGATTAACTCCCGTCTGCGTTGTATAAAAAATTTTTAATCTCTGTCCGTTTTTACTTGGTGGTTGTTTTAAATTAATTGCTCCTTGAATGATATCATTTAGTTGCCCTGTTGAAATTCTCCTTGCAGAATTTACAAGAACTCTTTCTACTTCTTGCATAATTTTAGGGACTCTTTGCCCCGTTTTAACTGAGATAAACAAAGGAACAAAATAGTCCATAAACTTTAAATCTTCTTCCAATTTTTTTCTATATTTATTAATTGTTTTATCATCTTTATTGCCAACTAAGTCCCATTTGTTTAAAACAACAATACTTGGTTTCTTCTGTTCATGGACAAATCCTGTAACCTTAATATCTTGTTCAGTTATCCCTTGGCTTACATCAATCATAATTATAACTATATCAGCCCTTTTAATTGCTTCTATTGTCCTAAGAACACTATATCTTTCTATTGAAGCGTCTTCAATAGCACTTTTTTTTCTAAGACCAGCAGTATCAATAAGAGTATAATCTTTACCATTATACTTAAATGGAGTATCAATAGCATCTCTAGTTGTTCCAGCAATTTTACTGACAACAAGCCTTTCTTCTCCTAAAAGTTTATTTGTAAGACTACTTTTACCAGCATTTGGTTTACCAACAATAGCAATTTTAATGTCTTCCTTTTTTTCAAGTTCAAAGTTTTTCTGCTTCAAGCATTTTACAATCTCGTCAAGTAACTCTCCTAGTCCTTTACTTTGCTCGGATGAAATTGGAAAAACTCTCTTGTATCCAAGTTCATAAAATTCGTATAGATTATCAAGTTCAAAATTATCAAGTTTATTTACAACAAGTAAAACATCTTTTTTAGTTCTTTTCATTAAATAGTCTGCCACTTGCTTGTCTGCGTTTGTTAAACCATCCTTGCCATCTACAAAAAATAAGATAACTTGTGCTAAATCGATTGCTATTTGTGCTTGATTAAAAATATTTTGCTCAATTTCACCTTTTTCATTAAAATCAAGTCCACCGGTATCAACTAGCGTGAAATAACTTCCACACCATTCGGCATCGCCATAAACACGATCTCTTGTAACCCCAGCAATGTCGTCAACAATGCTTATTCTTTTGCCACAAATTTTATTAAAAAAAGTGCTTTTACCAACATTTGGCCTGCCAACAATTGCAACTAATGGTCTCATTTTCTTCTCCAATCAGAAGTAGTTTACCATAAAAAAAACTAAATATCAATTATAATTGACAATATTAGAAACAACATTTTGAACAGTTTTTACAACTAGAATTACAACAAAATTTTTTAGTTTTAATGAGTTTTTTAGATACAAAGAAGATTGAAATTAGGAAAATTAGAACAATTATTGAAAGTAAGATTTTTGCAAACAATGAACCTATGTAGAAATTATAAATAACAAAGCATATAGCATATGCAATGGAAAATTGAATTAAGCAAGCAATAAATGTCCATTTTTTACCGATTTCCTTACTTAAAACTGCTATTGTAGATATACAAGGCATATATAATAAACTAAAAATCAGCATAATGATTGCCGTTATTGGAGAAAAATTAATTACAAATGCCAAACTCAGAAAACTATTTCCTAATTGGTCAGTAAAATTATTTGTATTTGGTAGTTTATTAATAATTGCCATAGTTCCAACAATCATTTCTTTTGCAACAACCCCAACTATCAAACTTGCAACAATTCCCCAATTTCCAAGACCTATTGGTCTAAATAGAACAGATAGTTTTTCGCATATAATTTCCAGCATACTAACGGCTGACTGACTGGTCGGAACATACTCAAATGTAAAACTAAAATTTTGGAATATCCACACAATTACACTAAATGAAAGTAAAATTGTTGATATTTTTATTATAAAATTTTTACAATTTTGATAAATTACAATAATTATTTGTCTAAGATTAGGAAATCTATATGGCGGGAACTCCAAAATAAACGACCTTTCACCACTTTTTAGAATTTTTTTACTTAATAGACTTGAAAGGATTAATCCGATAACAACCCCAAGCACATATAAACCTATTATAATAAAAATATTACCTTTACCAAAAAATGCCCCACCTATCACAGCATAAACAGGCAACTTAGCACTACAACTCATATAAGGACTAATGAGAGCTGTCTTAATTTTAGTATTTTTATCTTCAATATTCCTAGAAGTCAAAACTGCTGTTGTTGTGCAACCAAAACTCATAAGAATTGTGAAAATACTTTTTCCGCTTAATCCAAATTTATAAAATAGGTCTTCAAAACAAAAGGCTAACCTTGACATATAACCGCTTTCTTCGAGTAAAGATAGAAAGAGAAATAATAAAACAACTTGTGGAATAAAACTAAATAATCCCCCTACTCCACCAATTATTGCGTTTGAAAATAGTCCAATTATCCAAGCAGGAGCATTTACTTTTAGCAAAAACCGATTTATAGGAGTGCCTATAAAATTATCAATCAATGATTTAAGACATTCAGATAAAAAGGCACCAAATGAAGAAAAAGTTATATAAAATATTGTAAATAAAATCATTAAAAAAATTGGCAAACAAAGATATTTATTTAAAATTATCTTATCAATGAAAAATTTACCATATACAAATTCTTTACTAGATAATTTACATTCTTTAAGTATATTTGAGATATAAGAATATCTTAATCCTGCTATTTTTGATTGATAATCTTCCTTACTAGATAGAATTTTTAGTTTTTCTTTTTGATGAGATGATAATTTTAATTTTTCAATTATGTTTTCATCGTTTTCAAGTATTTTAATTGCTATAAAATTTTCTTTTCCTAAAAAGAGTTTCTTTTGCTCTAAACTAAGAATGTCCAGCACCTCTTTTATTGGTAAAATATTTAAATAATCAATGTTATCTTTATATTTTTTTTCCATTTTTCTAACAAAAGAAAATATTTTTTCTTTAACATTGTAATTATTTATGATAATATCTATTTTTAATAATTGTGATAATTTATCATAATCATATTTTACTCCATTTTTTTTAATTTCCTTATCAAAATTGATAAAAAGAGTTGGTTTACAACCCATTTCTAAAAGTTGGAGTGTTAAATATAAATTTCTTTCTAAAACATTTGCATCACATATATTGATAATTTTAACATCATTTTTTAAAAGATAGTCAATTGAAACTTGCTCTTCAAAACTATAACTTGTTAAAGAATAAATTCCAGGCAAATCAACTATGCTATAATTTTTACTTTCAAATTCGACCACTTTTTCAATTTTATCAACCGTTACACCGTGCCAATTGCCCGTATGTTCAAAACTATTTGTTAAATAATTATATAGTGTTGTTTTACCAACATTAGGATTTCCCACTAAAACAATTTTATTATTCATAACTTTTCACCAAAATATTACATACTTCTTTTCTTTTAAGAGCCAAAACAAAACCTCTTAGTTGCAATAGAAAAACCCCATTTAGTGATGACTTTTTTAAAATCATAATATCGGTATCAACAAATCCTAATTCAAGCAATCTTCTTTTAATTTTATTACTACCATTAACTTTAATAATGTGGTATTTTTTATTAACTAACCCCTTATCTAAATAAAAAAAGTTGTCCATATAATATGAATATGAACAACTAGCAAAAATTATCTTAGTTTATGAAAATTTATAGAAAAAAACAAACTCAACTTACTGAATTTAAGAAATTTATAAAAGTTGTAATATCTTTGAACTTTCTATAAACAGCAGCAAACCTGACATAAGAAATTTCATCAAGTTTCTTCAACCTTTCCATAACCATTTCGCCTATTTCAGAACTTCTTATTTCCTGCACAAGCGAGTTATTGATTTGTTTTTCAATATCTCTAACCAAGTCATCTATTTGCTGAATTGATACAGGTCTTTTTTCACAAGATTTTATAATTCCCTTTTTTATTTTTTGGGCGTCAAAAGACTGTCTTGAACCATCATTTTTAATTACTAATACAGGCGTGCTTTCTATTGTTTCATATGTAGTAAATCTTTTACCACATTTTAAACATTCTCTCCTTCTTCTAATTGAGCAACTATCTTCTGATGTCCTTGAATCAATAACTTTACTTTCTATACTACCACAATAAATACATTTCATAATAAAATTTTCCTTTTTACTATGTAAGTATAGCAAAGTTATCAAAAACTAACAAATCATTTTTTTAAAGTATTTTCTTCATTTTCACTTTCAGTATCTATCCCCGCATCAAAAACTCTAACATTGTTTTTATTTCTCTTATTTTTAGTTGGAGTTTCTATAATTTCAACAAGAATAACATCTTCCCCAATTTTACAAATTTTATTGTAAGGAATAAAAATTTCTTGAGGTGGCTTAAACAAATGAAAAAAAGAACGACAACCAGGAACCATAAAACCAAGAATAGAATTTCTTCTCAGATCAATTATGATATCATTTATATTTCCAAGTAACCTACCACTTAACACATTTATAACTTCTTTATTTCTAAGTTCTGTAAAAGAGGTCTCCATAAACTAATATCCTTTTAAAAACTTCCAAACTAAAAAATGCTAATAGTTTTTATAAAATTAATTAAAAAAATTTTTTAAAGTATTTTTAATTAATATTTATGCTTTAAAATCACAAAATAAAACATATTTCGCTATATATTTTATAAAAAAAATAAATGTATGAATAATATTTAAGTTAAAAGGACACTCTACAATTAGATTATTTATTTAGGTGGTCCAAAAATGGCAAGTAAAGTAGATATTTGTGGGATAAATACCGCTGAACTCCCAAAACTTAAATCAAGCGAAATAGCCGAGTTAATGAAAAAATTAAAACAAGGAGATAAAGAAGCAAGACAACTTTTTTTGTTTTCAAATATGAGATTAGTTCTAAGCGTTGTAAAAAGGTTTGCTGTCAATAAGAATAGTATTGACGACATTTTTCAAGTTGGCTTTGTTGGACTAATTAAGGCAATGGACAACTTTGATGAAAACTTTAATGTAAAATTTTCCACCTATGCAGTCCCAATGATAATCGGAGAAATAAGAAGATTTTTAAGAGATAATTCAACAGTAAGAGTAAGCCGTAGTTTAAGAGATATAGCATATAAGGCTTTACAGGCAAGAGATAAACTCGCAAAAAATATGCCAAATGACCCAAATTTAGAGGAAATAGCACAAGAATCTGGGCTAGATATGAGAGATGTTTTGAGTGCATTAGATGCAATTTCCGACCCGGTTTCACTTTATGAACCTGTTTATAATGATAATAATGAAACTGTTATGGTAATGGACCAAATAAAAGATGTAAAGAATAGTTGTGATGATTTCATAGAACATGTTGCATTAAAAGAAATATTAAACAATCTTAATTCCCGTGAAAAAGAAATATTATGGCTAAGATATTTTAAAGGTAAAACCCAAGTCGAAATAAGTTCACAAGTTGGAATTTCACAAGCCCAAGTATCAAGGCTTGAAAAAAATGCACTTGCGGAAATAAAAAAGAATTTTAGTTAGTTAGAAAAAAGGACTTATGAAAGCAGATAAGAAATTAATTTTAATATTTTGCTATATCATAATGTCCTTTTTTAGTACTATTTTATGAAAATTTTGTGCCAATTTAGTTTGCATTTAATTTTGCTAGGTCTTTTTTAAGTCTTGAAAGAATTTTCTTTTCTATCCTTGAAATATAACTTTGCGAAATCCCAAGCATATCAGCAACTTCTTTTTGAGTGTTTTCTTCATCTCCATTTAGACCAAATCTTAACTCCATTATTTTCTGTTCTCTTTCATTTAACTTTCTTATGGCACTCCATAATAATTTATTTTCGCTACTTTTTTCTAACTCTGAACTTATTCCCTCGCTTTCATTTTCTAAAACATCACAAAGTAACAATTCATTACCTTCCTTATCATAATTTAAAGGTTCATCAAGGCTGACTTCCATAGTTTGTTTGCTCTTTTTTCTTATAAACATTAAAATCTCATTTTCAATACACCTTGAAGCATATGTAGCAAGTTTAATATTTTTTTCTACATTAAATGATTGAACAGCCTTAATTAGTCCAATAGCACCAACAGAAATTAAATCATCTAGTTCGTTTCCATTTGTATCAAATTTTTTAGCAATATAAACAACTAATCTTAAATTATGCTCTATAAGTTCATTCTTTGCGCTTTCATCTTTGTTTCTTAATCTTTCAATTAACATATCTTCTTCTTCCTGCGTTAGTGCAGAGGGCAAAACTTCCTTACCACTTATATAAGCAATAAGTTTTTCTTTAATTGTAAAAAAATCAAATTTAAGCAATTTCTTTAAAAAATTTTTAAGTTTAGTTAATTTCATCTTAAACTCCTTTTTTATTAAAAATTTTAAACCATCATAGAGCAAGCGGACTTAAAAGAGCATTGCAGTCTTTGTTTTTAAAATTCTGTAAGCCAACTCCAATCAAAACTTGAATTTCTTTTAAGTTAGTCTTATCTTCTATGTTTAGGACTTTATCAATTTTGCAAACAAACATATTGCTTTTTCCACCAACAGTTCCAACTGATATGTATCTCCCCTTTATTTTTTTATCAAGTTTCTTTTGTAAATAATCCATAAGCGTGATTTCATTATTAAACAAATTAATGAAGGTTTGATAATCAAGCACTAGAATTGAAAGTCCTGTTTCATCATCTTGCAATAAATTACCACTATCCAAATATGCTTTTATATTTAACTCTCTATCACAATTTTTAAGTTTTAAATTAAAATAAAATTTGTTTAATTTTCTTTTTGTATAAAAGACTATTAAAACATTACTTAGCAATTTGTAGTAAATAAATGCAGAAATTATGCTTATTAAACCATTTACCTTTATGCCTAACAAATTTTCTATACCTATAAAGAAACCGCCCATTAAAAAGGTTGATGATAAGAAAACAACAAAAAATAATGAGATTTTTTTAAAAACAAAATTTTCTATGCAAATGAAAGTCATTAATAAAGCAATTAATATTTTTAAGCATACCAATAGAAAACTTGAAATTTGTATAAAATTAATCAAAAGTGTAATACCCGTCCCAACAAAGCAACTTATCCAAATTCTCATTTTTTTTGTTTTTTGTAATACCGCTTTTTCTGATAACCTAATTAGTATGTAATTTATAATTGTATTTTGTAAAATTGCATCTTCAATATAAATTTCCATATATAAATTTTAGTCTATTTGATAGATAAAAAGAAGTTTACATAAATAAAAAAAATGACTTCTTTTGTTATAAGAAGTCATATATATAATATTTTTATATTTTTTAATATAATATGAATTTAATTAAATAAAACTAATTTTGATAAATTAAATAAAAAAATTTAATTTTAAAAAAATAAACTATTTACTATTTATTATAAAATATTTTAAAATGATATTTTAAATTGAATTTTATAAAAAAAATTAATTAAATATTGAGATTATAACTTTATATTAAAACCGCAGTATAATTAGATTGTTGTATTTGGTTGTAGTATTTGTATTTGATTGTAAAAGAGGACTTTGTGCCAAAAGTTTCACTTTTACGTGGGCTTTTAAAGCCCACAGTAAAAATTTTATGATATAAAATTTTTACAGCACAAAGTCCTATGAAGTTCATAAAATTAAATATAAACTAAAATCCATTTAAAATATTGTCTTTCTTTAATATTAGTAAAAACTATTATCTATTATTTAAAATATCAAACTAAATAATTATATTAGTAACTAAACAATACTAAGTCAATTTCTAAAAAAAGTTAAACTAAAAACAATAAATTATTCCATTAAAAAACATAAAATAAGTTTGATAACAACATAAAATTTAAAATATTAAAGTCAGAAAATAAAAGTATAAAAATTATTTTTTTCTCATAAGTTTTTCAAGGAAAGAAGGAATCCTTCTACTTTTTTCCCCAACATTAATTCTTGAAGTATAATTTTCTTCTTGTTGAGATTTTTCATTTTCAATTATTTCAGGCTCTTTCTCATCGTCTTGTTTTTTTTCAAAACTATCAAAATCAGGCATATGAAATTCTTCTTTCTTAGGTTCTTCTGCTAACTTATCATAATTTTCATCATAATTAATACCTGTTGAAATCAAAGTAATTTCAACTTCTTCATTAAGACTTTCTTCTACACCTGCACCAAAAATAATATTACAATCAGGGTCAACAACTTCTCTAACAAGTTTTGCAGCCTCATTAACCTCATCAAGTGGCAAATCAAGCCCCCCTCTGACATTAATAAGAATACCTGTTGCACCCTCAATATTTGTTTCAAGTAGAGGACTTTTAACTGCTTGTCTAACTGCTTCGATTGTTTTATTTTCTCCCTTTGCTCTACCAATACCCATATGAGCAATACCCTTATCTTTCATTATTGTTTTAACATCAGCAAAGTCAAGGTTAATAAGACTTGGTGTAACAATAAGGTCAGATATGCCTTGAATACCTTGTCTTAATACATCGTCAGCGCATCTAAATGCCTCAACAATAGGAGTTCCTTTTGGAACAATCTTTAATAATTTGTCGTTAGGAATAATAACTAAGGTGTCTACAAATTTTTTTAGATTAGCAATACCTTTTTCTGCATTATCCATTCTCTTTTTACCTTCAAAATCAAAAGGTTTCGTAACAACAGCGATTGTTAATATATCAAGTTCTCTTGCAATTTGAGCAACGACAGGAGCAGCCCCTGTCCCTGTTCCACCACCCATTCCAGCGGTAATAAAGAGTAAATCGCATCCTTTTAACATATCTTGTATAACAGACCTACTTTCTTCTGCTGCTTTTTGACCAATCTCAGGGTCAGCACCAGCCCCTAGACCACGAGTTAATTTCTCCCCAATTTGAATTCTGTGAGTAGCCTTACTCATAAGAAGTGCCTGCTTATCTGTATTGATAGCAACAAACTCCGCACTAGTAACATTTGCAGCAACCATTCTATTTACAGCGTTATTACCACCACCTCCAACACCTACTACCTTGATATTTGCTACATGACTAATATTGTTTGCGTTAAACATAAATTTTCCTCCAAAATATATATTAAAAATTTTAAACATTTAAAGCATAATTTAAAACAGCCACACAAGATGAGTAATTTGTTTTATTAAATTGCGAATATGGCATAGAGATAATTTCAACATTTTTACCTAAGACCCTTGATAATACATCTTTTCCACCTTTAATAAACGAAATCCCGCCACCTGTTAGGTGAATTGGAATAAAGTCTGGAAAATTATATTGCCACAAATTAAAACTTTTTTGAATGCCTTGTGCAATAACTTCAATTCGACTTTCAACGATAGCATTTGCAACTTTCATTGAAATTGGAATAACCTTTTTATCTACCATAATATCATATGTATCGTTATCATCTGGCTCAATAGATAAGACAATTTTTTTAAGTAATGTTTGGGCTGAGTCAAAAGGAATTTTTAAGCACCTTGATAAATCGGCAATAATATGTCCGCCACCTAGAGAAAAACTTGATAGATTTAGAATCCCATTTCCCCTAAGTAAAGAAACAGATGTTGTAATATATCCGCAATCTACCATAAGAACATACTTGTTTCTTTCTTCTTCATCAAATAAATAAAGTGATTGAGCATAAGTTGAAGAAACAAAATTAAATTTTTCAATTCCAAATTTAAGTAAAATTCTTGAAACCTGAGCAATAAAAGTATTATCTGCTAAAATGAACGACAAACAAGCAGTAATTTTACTATCTAAACACCCTATTGGGTTTTTTACCTTGTTATTTTCTCCTAAGACATAGTAAACACTATCTTGATTAATCAGTGTATGGTCCTTTATTGCAGTGAATGCACTCTTATACAAGAAATCTATATCTTTTCGTGTAATTTTTTTAGTATTTTGAAAAGTCTTTTTGACTGTCTTACACATACAATAACAAAACTCAGTTGGAACCCCTATTGTTAGTATCTTAGGTTTACCTATAGAAAACTCAGTCAAGTGTGTTAGACAAGAGAAAACAACCGTTTCAAGTTTCTTTGGTTCAATAAATTCCCCATCAATAAAACCTTCATAATTTTCGCTATATTTTCCCCTTATGTTAATAGAATTATTGACATCTCTTGAACCTTGCAAAACAGTTATCTTCTGACTACCAAAATCTAAAATAGAGACTTCTTTTCTTGCCATAAGAACTCCGCATGTAAAAAATTTTACATATTTAATTATAAAATTTAGAAAAAATGTTGTCAAACAAAAATACTAAATAATTTATTATGAAATTAATATAAAAAAAATATATGCTTTATAAAAGAAACTTTGAAAATAAAAAACCAAGTTGCAAAAAACAACTTGGCACAACATTTAGCATTTTAATAGTTAAAAAAGCGAGTTAAATCTAAAAGTCCAAAACCTTCTTCGTTTCTATTATTTGAAATCTTTTTACATAAATGAAGTAATCTAATTTTTATTTGGTCAGGGGTAATGTTTGGATACTTTGAAATAATCAAACAGCATATCCCCGCAATTATTGGGGTCGAAACACTTGTTCCGCTCATTTTAACATAAAATGTTCCCTTTTCTTTATTAAAACTTGCTCCTGTTATGTCAACTGCTGGGGCGACTAAATCTGGCTTAAAAAACATTCCTGCTGGGCCCCGTGATGAAAAATCTGCTATCTTAAAATTTCTTTTATCATAGTTATCATTTTCATTTCTCTTATCATCAATTCCCCCAACAGTAATTATTTTACTTGAATATCCCGGAGATTTAATTGTTTGATTTTCGGGGCCACTGTTTCCTGCGGCAGCAACTACCGTTATTCCCATATTCCATAAACTTTCTGCTCCCACTACTAAGGGGTCATTTTTACCTATTGGGTTACTTCCAAAACTCATACAAACTACTTTGATATTGTATTTTTTATGATTATCACTTATCCACTGCATTGCTTCAAGGATTTTATATGCACCCGTTTCTCCGCTTGCTTCTAATGCTTTAATCGAAATTATTTTTGACTTTGGCGATACCCCACAAAATTCTTTTGCACCTGCAATTCCATTACCGCACGCAATGCTTGCAACAAATGTTCCGTGACCATTGTCATCATAAGGTTGAGTTTTATTATTTATTAAATCAACAAATTTTATAATTCTATTTTCAGGTAAACAAAAATCAATATGCGGATTTATACCAGTATCAATAACCGCAATACAAACATCTTTGCCATAAATTTTATTATCATAAAAGGTTTTTACATTTAATATTTTTTTTGCAACATTAATTTGCGTGCTTACACGAGTTTGTTTTGCTATAAAACTTACAATGCTTGTTTTTGCAAATTTTATAATTTGCTTTTGAGAGAGTGTAACACCTATCGCATTTATAAAAGGATATTCAAAAAATTGAGTGTTTAATTTCTCAACTTCTTTTTTTAATCTTCTATATTCATTAGCATAAATTACACAATCGTTTTGTATGTTACCTTCTTTTAAAAAAGCAACTTTCATCAACTCTGGGCAAATTTTACTAAAAACATTAATCATCTAAACTATTTATCAAATTATCAAAATAAGCCTTTTGCTCGCTTGTTATGTAAGGTGATATTGCATTAAGAGTTTTATTTAGACTTTCTTTTGATAAACTCCCCTGTTTAATTTTTTGTTTTGAAGTAGTAAGAAATTCATTCAACAATTCTTCTTGTGAAAAGTTTTTGTATTTATTATATAAATTGCTTGCCTCTTGTTTTATGTTATTGTCTAAATTCTTAGCATCTTTTAAAATATTGTTTTCTTCTTTTTTTGTTTTTTCTTCTTTTATATTTTTTTTCTCATCTTCTAAATTTTCGTCTGCAAAATCAAAAAGATTCTTTTTCATTTTTTACCTCTAAATTCTGTAATATTATATTAAAAATTTTTTTTGTTTGTTAATGTATTATTTTTAATTTTTTTCATATATAATATTAGCCCACATTTTTAATATTAAAAAATTTTATTTAAAGGAAATTATTATGGACGAACAAGAATATGAAAGGTCTATAAATATAAATGCCTTTTATCCACAACAAATGATTGATGAACCTATAAAGAAAGAAAATAAGTCTGTTAATTATAACAATACAAATTTTAATTCATTTTCTAATAATTTTAATACAAACACCTCACAAAACAATAATTTACAAACTAATTCAAATGTTGAAAACAATAATTTTACTAACCAAAATAATAACCAATTTCAAAATAACAATATGCTAACTAGTCTTATGTCAATGTTAAATGGTGGCGGAAATTTAAACTTAGATAATGCAGGTTTATTATCCTTATTAGGTTCATTAGGGGTTAATTCTGGGCAAAATAGTGCCAATTTATTTTCTAACTTGCTAAATAAAAATTTAGTAACCTCCCAATCAAATGATAAAAATATGTATACAAAAAAAGGTCAAATTGATAAATATAAAAAAATAAAGAGTCTTACTAAGATGTTGTTTGATTAAAACGGACAACAAATAAAAAAGAGAGAACATGTTAGATTTTGTAGTCTAATATGTTCTTTTTCTTGTATAATCTTTAAAAGGAGGATTTATGTATCAAGGCAAAAGAAAAAACAAAAGATGGACTA
>CASFQL010000016.1 GCA_949296965.1 uncultured Christensenella sp.
TAGACCAACGTTTTGTTTTGTTTTTTGCAATATACATATTATTTCTCCTTATATATATTTTACAAGAAAAAGAACATATTGACAAATTCTTTCAATACGTTCTCTTTTTTATTTGGTCCATTTTGAGTAAACAGGCTCTATGTTATCATTCTTTTTTTTGCAAAATAAAAATCCACAAGTGTGATGGTGAATATTTATTCAATTTATTGATTTTTAGTGAATTTTGTTTATAAATATGATATAATTATGTTTATAAATATGATATAATTATGTTTATAATAATTAGCAAAGGTGAAAATATGGATCAAATTTTTAGTACTACATCATATACTGTAAATCAGTTAATTGAAAAAATTGAAACAAAAGAATTAGGACTTCCAGAATTACAAAGACCATTTGTTTGGAAAGATTCAAAAGTTAGAGATTTATTCGATTCAATGATGAAAGGTTATCCGATTGGATTTTTAATGATATGGGAATGTCCTTCTTATGACAAAACAAAAACAATAGGTGTTAACAATAACAGAGACGGAGAACCTAAAGAAGTTATTATTGATGGTCAACAAAGATTAACTTCATTGTTTGCTGTGATGAAATCAATAAAAGTGAAAGATGACAAATATAATGAAAGAGAAATTATAATATCTTATCACCCATTGTTAAATAAATTTGAGGTAGCTTATCAGGCAACAAAAAACAACAAGGAATGGATATATAATATTAGTGAAGTATTCACAACATCTACTTTTACATTTATAACTAATTATATTGAAAAATTGAAAGACTTTAAAAATGGAAAAAATGAAGTTTTGTCTAATGAAGAAATTGAAACTATAAGTTCAAACATAAATAATTTATATAATTTGTTAAAATATCCTTTGCCAGTTTATACTTTAAAAGCAGACGCTGACGAAGAATCAGTTTCTGATGTTTTTGTAAGAGTAAATTCTGGTGGAATAACTTTAAAACAAAATGATTTTATTTTAACACTTTTATCTTTATATTGGGAAGAAGGCAGAAAAATGATTGAACTTTTTTCTGAAGACTCTAAAAAACCAAAAGCAGGTGTTACTTCTTATAATTTAATAACAGTTGTTGAGCCTTCTGACTTAATTCGTGTTGTTATGGCTTATGCTTTTAATAGAGCAAGACTTGCTTATGGTTATAAGTTGTTAAGGGGAGCAGATTTTGATAAAAAAGGCGTAATTGATGTAAATAAGAGACTAGAAAGATTTAAAATTTTAAAAAAGAAATTGCCTGATGTTATTAATGTACATTATTGGCATGAATTTTTAAAAAGTATAAAGACTGCAGGATACTTATCTCCTGAAATGATATTATCTAATACAGCTATTTTTTATTCATATGCTTTTTATCTTATAGCAAAAGATAAATTTAATATTTCTTATAATGATAATATGAAAACAATTGCTCAATGGTTTTTCTTTATTGAATTAGTTTCTTTATACTCTGGCTCTTTTGAATCTGTTATGGAAAATCATTTGAGTGCAATTGCAGAATTAAAAACTACTGAAGAATATAAAAATTTTATAAAATCAAAAATTTATGAAAGATTAACCAACGATTATTTTTCAATAACATTGTTAGGTTCAGATGGGTTAGCAGTTTCAGGGAGAGGCAATAATGCTTGGAACGCATATTTAGCTTCGTTAAATATACTTAAAACAAAAGTTTTATTTTCAAAAAGTAATCTATTAGTTTCAGATTTATATGCACCAGGAATGGATGGAAATAGAAAGTCATTAGAAAAACATCATTTGTTTCCTAAAAAATATTTATCTTCATTAAATTATACACAAAGTCAAATCAATCAAATTGCAAATTATGCTTATATTGATTGGAAAGATAATATGGAAATTTTAGACGAAGCCCCGTCAGTGTATTATCCACAAATAACTAAGGGTATGACTGAAAATGAAATTTTAAAAATGGAAGAAGAAAATGCACTTCCTCATGGTTGGCAAAATATGCAATATGATGAGTTTTTGAAAGAAAGAAGAATTTTAATGGCAAAAATTATTAAAAAGGGTTTTGATGAATTAATGAAGTAAAATACAAATAGCCGAGAGTTTTCTCCCGGCTATTTGTTATATAATAAAGCCACCAGATATAGTCTGAACCCAAAAAAGTGGACAAATAATTAAAAAGCCTATGCTGTGGTAATTGCTAATGTTGGTTAACCAACATTAGCAATTTTTCGTTGTCGTATCTCGTTTGGACAACTTTGTTGTTTTAATTGTATACGCTCGTTGTTGTAAAAGTCAATATATTCATCACACAATTCCTTTGCCTCTTTTATTGTTTTTGGTTTTTCTAAGTATATACACTCTGTTTTAAATGCTGAAAAGAAACTTTCTGCGGGTGCATTGTCTAGCGGTGTTGCCTTTCTCGACATACTCGGTGTTATTCCATATTCTTTTGTCAAGTTGTAATACAAAAGTGTTGTATATGTTGCACCTTGGTCTGAATGAAGTATTGTTCCATCTATTTTATTGTTTTTGTAAGCAAGTTTTAAAGTGTCTGCAACTAACTTACTATCTACATGTGTGGAATATTTGTAAGCAACAATATATCCGTCAAAGACATCTCGAATCACACTCAAATACAATCTTCCTTCTGGCGTTACTATGTAGGTAATATCTGTCGTCCATTTTTTGTTTATATCTTCCGCATTGAAATTTCTGTTGTATAGATTTGCGTAGTAATGTAGAACTTCATTTGGTTTGGTGTAGATATATTTGCGTCTAATTTTAGATAACAAGTTGTATTTATTCATTAATCTCAACACTTTTTTGTGGTTTATATGCAAGCCGAACTGTTTTTCAAGAGCGATTTGAACTCTGCGATAGCCATATCTACGTTTACATTTATCTTGAATCAATTTAATTTTGTTAACAACATCCAAATCTTTCTGATTATTGTTTTGTAAATATTTGTAAAAACCAGACCTGCTTACTTCAAGAAACATGCAAAGCGAAGTGATTGGATACGAGTTGCTTAAAAGTTTAATCGTTCTAAACTTCACTTCCGCTTTGACATTTCTTCGAAAAGCAACTCGTGGTATTTTTTAGCACTTCGTTTTCCATTCTTAACCTTTTAACTTCTTGTTCCAAAGTTTCTTCTTTGTTGGTAGGTCTGCCACGCTTTTTACCGGTCACCTACTTAGGGACTCCGTATTGCTTAAACCATTTACACCAAAACTTAATTTGCGATGGGTTAAGAGAATACTCTTCTGAGAGTTGAGAAACAGAGATTCCAACTTTCAAATGTAAATCTACAATCTTTTGTCTAAACTCTATAGAGTAATGCTTCATACCTTTTTTACCAGCCATATCAAAAAACCTCCTGTGATAATTTCATTATACCACAGAAGGTCTTTTTTTTAAACTGTCTACTTTATTGGGTGCTGTTCAATAGTATGGTTGTTTTATTATACAAAAAAGCAACTTTATATAAAACTCACAAAAAAATATATATATTATTTATTTTATAAAACTTGACATTCTATTTTATCTTTGCTATACTCATTGTATCAGTGATTAAAAAACTGAATATATTTAATAAATGTGGAGAGTTACCCAAGAGGCTGAAGGGGCGTCCCTGCTAAGGATGTAGTACGTTTAATCGCGTAGCGAGGGTTCAAATCCCTCACTCTCCGCCACAAACTCGTCCATACGTACCTATAGTAGATGAGTTTTTTGTATAAATCTATAAACAGGGGATTTAATGATGAATACTTATGTATTTATTTTGCATTCCCTGAATGGCGATACTTTAAAGTTTTGGGGACAAGACGTTAAAGAACATCTAAATCTTAAAGGTCTTTCGGTTATTTTGCCTGAGTTTCCTATTCGTGCAGAAAGTTCTTATGTGATGTTTGATAAAATTTTATCACACTATTTGAAAAGCGGAGAATTAAACGCAAATTCAATTGTAATCGGACACTCGATTGGGAATGCTTACTTTTTAAGATTTTGTAGAGAACATCATTTTATTCCAAAGTATTTTATTGCTGTCGCTCCTGGGGCAGTTTATGATTACTCAACAACAAAAACAGACTATGTTGTAAAAGTGAAAGATCAAGCATATTTAAGAGAAAAAGATTTTGAGTTTGGTAAAAAACTAAACAATGTTTATTTGTTATATTCTGATGAAGATGATGGTAACAAAGAAAAATTTACTCGCTTTGAGAAAGATTTTAATGCAAAAAGTATGTATTTGAAAGGATACAATCACTTTGACGGATATCATAGAATTTATAGAATACCCGAATTATTAGAACTATTGGATAGTTTTATAGATAATTAACAAAAAACAAATCATTTACATATCCATTAGATAATAAAAATTCGTCTAAAAATACCAAATATCAAGTTTTGCAGTTAGCACAACATACATAAAAAACACAATCATCAAATAAAAACTATTTCTGTTCCATTTCCATTCTGTCGCTTTTACAAAATTCCTTTACGCTTTTTTTATTTTCAGTATACTAAATTTACAATCAAGGAGTATATTATGGAAAATGTGATCATACGAAAAACAAAATTTGAAGACCTAGAAAAAATTGCTTTTATATACGAACAAGCTTTTGGTGATAAAACGCTTTTACCTAAAATGAAAAGAAAATTTAAACAACTAGAAAATAATAAAGATTATATTTTTATTTCAGCCATTTACAAAAATACGTGTGTTGGTTTTTGTCAATTGGTGATTAACCAAGATATTACCGAAACTACTGTTCCCTTCTCTACATTATGGTCTTTTATTGTAGAAGAAAATTACAGGAACCATGGCATAGGTAAACAATTATTACAATTTGCCGAACAAGAATCTTTAAAAAGAAAATGTGCTTTTATGAAATTAACAACCACCGCTTCACGTAAAGCCTGCGTTGCATTATGCAAAAAACAAGGATATATAGAATCCCTTTGTTATACTAAGTATTTTTAACGTAATAAATTTTTTAATAAAAACAGTTAGGCATGCATGAAAAAGCATTGCGTAAAGCTGTTTTTATTTACCCTTATTTTCTACAAAATAATAAATAAACATATATTCTTTTGACAAAATGAAACAAACGCTTGCTATTCTGCCAAGTTTCACTTATAGTAAACACCATGGAACAAGTAGTGAATAAGAAAAAAAGATAATATTTTTAAAAGATGGTATACATTATGCGAGCCGGATAAGAAAATTTGGTTTTTTCAAATTTTTTTTACATTTTATACGCTATTTTGTATGCTTTAATGACTATTTTTGCAGCTAAAACCATTAACTGCCTATATAATCAAAATTGGAACGGCGCCTTTTTCTGGTTAGCAATTGAACTGTTAGACATTATTTTACGTAATGTGTTTTATCATATTGAATATATTTTTTACGGAAAACAACTTATACATATTCGTAAAATTATTTCTACAAAAATTTATCATAGAATTTTAAGCGCAGAATCTAAAACCCTTAAAAAGTTTTCTGCCGAAAAAATTATCAATATTGCACAAAACAATATGGGTTATGCAAGCGAATTCCCCGCCAATTCACAAAGTCACTTATAAAAGTGGCTTTTTTACTTGTTTTTCCAAGCAGTTTAAAAAACAGTTTTTTCTATTTTATTGTTTTGGGTACATTTTGGGCACGCAAATCCAAGCGCTTTTACAAAAAATTTTTAAATTTTGACACAATTTTCTTTTTGAATTGATTTTATTAATAAAAAAAAGTAGAAGGGTGAAGTGAACCCCGTAGGGGTCACTCAAAATAAAAAACCGAGTTTAATACTATTGAACCTACTTTGTTTATATAAAATTAATTGACATGTTTTAGCGCTATGCGCTATAATTTTAACATTAAAGGATAATATATGATTAAAATTGAAAAACAAACACTAAAAAATTATACATTTATTGATTTATTCGCTGGGTTGGGTGGATTCAGATTGGCATTGGAATCATTAGGAGCAAAGTGCATTTATTCGAGTGAATGGGATAAGTTTGCACAAGAAGTTTACTGTGAAAATTTTGAAGAAATCCCAGATGGTGACATAACTAAAGTTGATGAAAATCAAATTCCAAAGCATGATATTTTATGTGCAGGTTTTCCATGTCAAGCTTTTTCAATTAGTGGAAAACAACGTGGTTTTGAAGATAGTCGTGGAACCTTATTTTTTGATGTCGTAAGAATAATAAAAGCTAAAAAACCAAAAGTTGTATTTATGGAAAACGTTAAAAATTTCGCAACACACGACAAAGGAAAAACCCTTTCAGTTGTTAAATCAACAATGACAGAATTAGGTTATACATTTAATTATAAAGTTCTAAACGCAACAGATTATGGTATTCCGCAAAAAAGAGAAAGAATATACATGGTTTGCTTTAGAAAAGATTTAAATATAAAAGAATTTTCTTTTCCACAAACTTTTTCTTTACAAAAACATGTTGAAGATTTTTTATTAAATGATGAAAAACTTACTTCTAACCTTTATGTGTATAGATCAGATATATACTACAACAATAAAATAGACAATAAAACAAGTAATAAAACAATTCGTCTAGGTATTGTAAACAAAGGTGGTCAAGGTGAAAGAATATATAGTACAAAAGGAATTGCAGTTACATTATCAGCCAACGGTGGTGGCATATTTGCAAAAACTGGTGGTTATTTAGTAAATGGAATACCTAGAAAATTACATCCAAGAGAATGTGCAAGATTAATGGGGTTCCCTGATTCTTACAAAATTTCAAAAAATAAAAATCAAGCATATAAACAATTCGGAAATTCTGTTGTCGTTGACGTCTTACAATATATAGCGATTGAAATTGGAAAAAAATTAGAGGGAGTATAAAGTGAGAGAATTAGATTTTTATAATTGGTTGACACGCAATAATACTCCCAAAAAATTATGTAGTGATTATATATCTAGATTAAAAAGAGTTGAACATTCATTATTAAATTGTGATATAGATGAAGAATATAAAAAAGATAAATGTATATCATTATTAGATTTATTTAATAAAAGTGGACAAAATGAAAAAATGACAAGTCGCCATATTGGAAACTTGCCTATTGGTAGATATTATCTTGCAACATATAAATATGCAATTAATAAATATTTAAAATTTTTAAATTCTAACTAACTAAAATAAATATAAAGTCAGCTATTGATATTCCTTCCTTATTTGTTTTTAGTTCAATAGAGAAAATTACATTTGCATTAAAGGTATTGGATAATTTACGCACTTCAAAATAATCTTCACGTCTCGATATCATAAATTCATTCTTACCTATAGCAAAACGCTGATTGTGTAAATTATCATTTGTATAAATAAAAACTTTATCATAAGTGGTTTTTAGTTCAATATTTGAGAATTTAGATTTGATATATTCTAGAACTTTGTTCATACTTCCATTTCCAACCGAACCAGATCCACTTCTTTTAATTCTATATTTTGCAGAGACATCAAAATAGTTTGCAAATTCTTCTATTGGTAATATTACATTATTGTTTGTTATAAAGAATTTAACACCTTTATCCTTATATGTTTTAATAATCCAATTGTTAAAAACTGATTGGCAATTATCAAACTCAATATTTTTACCAGCTGTCCCTGCTTCTTTAAATTCTTCAAAATTACTATTCATATAATCTATTATTGTTTGCGAATAGTTATTTATTTCTGTTGAATTTAGTTTACTATATTCAAACTTTTTAGTTTCAATATTAGGCAACAAAACAAACTGACCACATTGAGCTGGAGAGTGTTTTGCTTCAATATAAAACTGTTTGTTTTTCTTTGTTATTACTCTTATATCCGGTACAGTTGAATCACTTTTCCCTTGATGAATAAATGTTGCATACTCCCCAAACTGTTCATTTAAAAATTTTGTGCAATCTATTTCAAATTGTTCCCAATTATTCATTATTTGTTCTCCTTTGTTTTTAAGTATTGAATTAAGCAAATTCCAAGCATTTCAATTACATTAACAGTCATAGCATTACCAGCTTGCATTAAAAGATGCCTATCCGTAACTTTATCTTTGACTCTGTCAGCATATTCTTTAGGAAATCCTTGTAATATTAAAGCTTCATATCCTGTTAGTTGATAAATATTATTATCAAAAACATAGTATATTCCATCTCTCTGAGCCCTTAGAGTGGGCACTTTACCATTATATATTCTTAAGTCATTCATTCTCGTATCTAAGACTTTGCCATTCATTTTATATAAATCTTCAATAGTGTATTTACCTGCATTAGTCGAATTAACTAAATATCTTTTTAAAATATCCAAATTTAACGTTGATATTAGAACTCTATCAATAAGATACTCCTCAAGTTTTGGAATTGGTATATTTTCCGGCCAAATAAAATCACTAGCATTTTTTACTATATCTTTCCTTATTCCAACAAAATAAACTCTTTGTCTCATTTGTGGAACTCCACAATTTAAACTTGTAATGACTTTATATATTGTAGAATAACCAGATTCTTCTAATTCTTCAATTATTCTTCTTATTGTTTGTCCATTATCGTGTCCCACTAAACCTTTTACATTTTCTAAAATAAAACACTTAGGCTTTTTTTCTCTTAAAATTCTTGAAAGATGAAATATTATTTGGCCTCGATCATCACTAAAACCTGCTTGTCTACCGATAACAGAAAATGTTTGACAAGGAAATCCTGCTATTAATAAATCAAAATCTGGCAAGTTTTCTTTACCTAGTTTTTTTAGATTTCCATAATTTTTATCTTCTGTTTGATGTAACAATCTATATGAACAATCTGCCAATCTACTTGTATCAGAATGTCCAACACATTTTAACCCACATCTTTCTAATCCAAGTCGTCCTGCTCCAATTCCTGAACAAAAATCAAAAAACGTCTTTATCATCAGTTTCTCCTATAATACATAACCATTATACCACACACTCTTTAAATTTGTATTAATTTACAAAAGAAAAAACAAACAAAATTAAATTTGTTTGTTTTCATAAAAATTTTTATATTACATATAATATTATAGGCAGGTTAACATACTATCATATGAGTTATGTCGTTATCTTATATGATAAAACGACAGACCTGCTTTTTTAATTTAAATATTTTCTATTAGTTCCAAAATATTTTTGTGCTACACGTTGAACGTTTCCAACTTGCTTTATCCCTTTATTACATAAGAAATGCTTTCTTACAATTCTTTTTATCATGGTTTTTATTAAAGGGTTTTTGTTGTTATCATAGACATCATCTGCACGTTTAGAAAACTCATTAAAATCTCCTAAGTTCTCATACATCATAGTATTTAAAATTGAATAGTTTACATTTTTTAGTTTAACCATATCTAAAATTTTAATCGTTTTCTCATTCGTTGATAGTCTTGCTGTCATATCAAAAAGATTTAATATAAATACTTCCGCTTCTAACTGCAAATGATTAATAATCTTGTCTTTTGGGTTTTCAATATTATTTTCTTCGCAATATTGCAATAGGTCTTTTAATACAAAATTCAAATTATCATCTATATGATGTAAAACTTCGTTACAAATTTTATTTGGAAATTCATATAAAGAATTTACCAATTCCAATTTATCATCTCTTTTTAATAAATGATTAAAATTAGGAAGAATTTTACTTACTAATTCTAGATGTCTCATAGCTTGATTTACTTTATAACTCTTTGAGCTTATTTTCTTATCATCATAGTCATCATATATAGATTTTGTTTTTATTTCTAAATTTCTCTTTATTGATTTCTCTTGTCTTTCTATATTTTGTTCGTGTTTATCTTGATCTTCAATAGATGGAATATCAAATTCTTGTTCAGCACTTAATTTTAAAAAATTTAAATCGTTATTATTTATGTCAAATTCTTTCCATTCATTCATCAGATTTTTTGCACTGTTAAAAATATAAGCCAATATGGAAACTTTTTTTGTTATGTAAGACAAAAACAACAAAATTTCTCCATTTATATTAAAGCAAAGATTTTCACATATCCAAGCAATCTCGTCTTTTAATTCATTATTATTAGCCTTTTTATTAAGTGAGCATGCAACAAAATAAGCCAAATAAGAATTGTCTGCAAATTTAAATGTATCATTATCCATTTCATCTAAAATATGAGCACTAATTGATTTTTTTCTAAACTCCGCAGAATCAATATCCATTAAATATTCAGCATTATATTCTTCAATAATCGTTTTTATATCATCAATACCTATTGGATATTTTTTACTAAAATGCATTTTATATGCTAGATTTTCATATATTGTAAAATAAATTTCTACATTTGTTTGTCCAACATATCTAGATAAAGACCTTACTAAATTTGTTTCAAAAACTTTACTAAACAAATTTGTTTGAACATCGACATTATTAATATTATCAATATAATAAGAAACATACATTGTTATAAAGTTTGGATTAATACTAAAAATCTGTAATTGATTTGAAATAAAGTTATTTATTTCCGTAACTTTATTATCAATATTTTCTACCTTATTAACAGAATTTGACAATACATTTTTTATTAATTCTTTTCTTTTTCTTAAATAAAATGGAAGAATTTTTAATCTAGCACAACTATCACTCTCATTCAAACGTTGCTTTGTTAACTCAACGATATCACATTTATCATCTGGCTTAAACAATAAAACAACCCTTTTAAAATCTTGCTTTAAATTATTTACAAAATCCTGAATAAGTTTTTCAGGAATTTTATCCAAATTATCAACAATTACAATTTTATCTTCTTTTAGTGTTTGCTTAAATTTTTCATAATCCAATTTATCATAACTATACTGATGACTGAAAGAATCCTTAATAATAGTATCATATTTTTTCTTATTAATCTCATCAAAATCAATAAATAGTGGAATTTTCTTTCTTTTTAGTGCATGTAAATATATTTCTTTAGCAAGTGATGTTTTCCCTGCCATTGTGTCGCCTTCAATATATACGATGTTATTTTCTTTAACAAAATCATATAACTCATCAATGGTTTTTATTGTTTTGTCTAATTTGTTTTCATTAGATAGTTTATCAATATCTGGGAAAACAAAAACATCATCTAATTTATAATTATTTATACTTAAAAATTCCCTTGTAAAATTAAAGTTTGGTTTTAATGTATCTTCTACTTCAATTTCTTTTATTTCAATATTGTTACGTTCTGTTTCAGGAACATATATATTTTTTTCATGATTCCAAGAAAAGTATTTAATATCACAAGTGTTAGTTTCTGTATCAATAATTAATGTATTAAATGAAAAACTATTTTCATGAAAGTCAAAAGCTCCGGTTTTGACCATAATGAGATTTTTTGTATCTTTTTCAATATCTTGAATATCAGATACATGTTCATGTCCACAAATCAAAATATTGCTTGCTTTATAAAAATTATTTTTTAGGTTTTGTGATGATTGCCATGAGAACCATTCTGGATTTCTATGCATAACTGTTATTGTGTAATTTGCCCACTTTTGTTTCTTTATATGAGCTATGGTAGATTCTGGAAAATAGTGAACACCCTTGTCATCATCTTTGTTCTTATCCATAAAAGTAGAAAACAACTCTGAATTTAACAAATTGATTTGAGTTTTTATATCTTCAGTTTCGAACTTTCTAGTATTATAAAGTTTATTATTAACAAAACATTTATTCATTTCTGCAAGTTCATAAAAAGCATCAAATTTTGTGAGTTCGTTATCTATTTCGCTATCTATTGTTCCGTTATTATGTAATTCTACCACATCTATTCTATCTCTTGGTTGTCCGTTATAATTAATATCATGATTACCTGGAACAATGTAGTAAGGAATCAATATATCTTTATTTAATTTCTTTTTTAACTGATTGTTTAACATCCCAAATAGATTGCGAACTTTTTTATACTGATTACGATTTCCAGAAAAAGCTAAGTCTCCTGCAACAATAACACAAGCATTATCAACCTCTGGTAATGTTGTTAGGGCATTATAAATTCCATAAACATAATCTTTATTTAAAACTTGGTCTTCTCTCATGTGAATATCGCTTAACACTAAAAATAAATTCTTCATACATTCTCCTTTGTATTAATACAATTATATTGTAACATATTTTTATTTAAAATTAAATAGCATAAATCAAATTAATCATGAAAATTTATAAATATATTCAAATTTTGAATTTTTAGTTCAACCTGAACTTTGTTCGCTCCGCCAATTGTGAATAATACAAACTACGAAATTTTGATAAAGTTTGTATTTTTTTAATTATTATTTTTTTGAATTAAATCAACTTATGATATAATTGTTTTGTAAAAAAAATGGACGTTTTTAATTTAATAACAACTAGGCATTCTTGCAGAAAATTTATTGATAAGAATATACCTGATGAATATTTAACTCAAATCATTGAATGTGGACTTTCAGCACCTAGTGCAATGAATACACAACCTTGGCACTTTGTTATAATAAAAGACAAAAAATTTATTGCTAAATTAAAAGATTTATCAAAAACTGCTTTTGGCAATTCTGATGTTAAGTGGAGAAAAGAGTGGGCAAAAAAAGAAGACTTTGACCCATTTTACAATCCAAAAGTTTTAATTTTAGTTTGCAATAATAACCAAATAAAAAAATTCACAAAATGATTGTTGTTTTGCAGTTATGAATATCACTCTTATGGCTGAATCATTAGGGTTAGGTTCTTGTATTATACAGGACATTTGTTGGGCTATTGACGAAGATAATAAACAAACATTTAAAATTCCTGAAAATTTTTCGATTTATCTTTCTATAGCGCTTGGCTTTCCTAAATTAAAAAATAAAAACAAAAAAAATTTAGACATTTCAAAATTTGATGTTATTGAATAGATTTGGAATGTTATTATAAATGACCATATCTTAATTATTTTATTATTTGAATACAACCAAGGGAATGGGGCAATTTGAACAGATACATATGTCAAATAAGAAAATTTATTATTTTAATATTTTAATAAAGCGTTAGAGAATGTTTTGTTAATTGCAAAGAAGCAGTAAAATACTATTTAAATCGTTTTAAATAGCATAAAAATAAAATATTTTCAGCAGTTTTTTTTAATTTCAAAATATGAAAGATGGTTTGACCTTTAATAAATATAAAATATTTTAGATAATAAAAAAAATATTCTACAAATAAATTATTTGAGCAAAACAATTTATAACAAAGGATAGAAATTAATAATTTGAATAAATTTTTTTACCAAAAGAAAACCACGGGTTTTGCAGTAACCCCTATGGGGTTCACTTCAAAAAATTAGTAGTTTTTATTACTAAAACTACTAGACATTACTATAAAAAGTAAAAGCCTAACATAATATTTTATTTACGTTTACTCATACGAAAAAAATGCTAATTTACAAAAAGGGCAAAAACCTACCTTAATTAAAGATTTTCACGTATTAAAAGGTTGTTATTTTTATATAAAAATTAATTCACTAATTAGTTATTTATAAAAATGTTGCAATAAATTATTGAAAATGTTATAATAAAACATGCAAATTTTTAGTATAGTAATATCTTTATTAGAATTAGTAGAGGCAATAATATATGCTTTTATTGAAATTGCTTTGTCATTGCTTCCTATATCAAGTGGAAAAAGATTAATAACTAATTTAATATCAAACAGCATAAACATTGGTGATGTTATACTAATCATATTAGTTTTTATAAGTTTTATATATCTTTTTAAAATATTATTAAAATGTAAGATAAAATCTAAGCTTTTAAAAATATTTATAATTATTACTTATGCTTCGTCAATATTTCTTTTAATTTTATTTAATATATATCACGCCATTTCATTAATAATATTTTATTTAATCAATATTTTTATTTTTTTGTATGTAACAAAACATCAAAATAATATTTTAACTAACAATCAAGGAGAATAAATATTGAAAGAATGAGTATTGAAATAAAAATTTTTAACGAATTAAGTTATGAACAAGAGGAATTTATTGCTGAATCAAATTATAATTACTGGAAAAAAATTAATCCACTGTTAAATCATGATGAATCTACAGGTAACATTATAGGTATGAAAAACAATGTTGACAAGTTACCTATTGGCCTTGCTCTTATAGAAGATAACGAGATTATTGGATTTTGTACTTTAAGAGAAAATAGACTAAAAAATTACCTTGATATAAATCCCTGGTTATGCAATGTTATGATTTTTGAAAAATATAGAAAAAAGGGATACGCAAGAAAAATGGTTGATTTTGCCTGTGAAAAAATAAAAACTTTTGGCTACAAAAAAATATATGCATGGACTGACCAAGCGCCAGATTTTTATAAAAAATTATCATGGAAATACGAAATGCAAGTTCAAAAAAATGAAGGCGGTGAAGCAATGCTTTTTTCTAAAGAATTGTAATTCAATATTGATTAATTAACTTAGTGAATTATATAAAAAAATAGAAGTTATAAAATACTTAATATGCTACAAAATTAGCACACGACATAAAAACAGACATATATTATCCAAACGATTTACGACCTGCTGAGAACAAAGGTTACAATACAAAATACACATTTGACCCAGACTTAAAACCTTAAATCATTAATTAAAATTAAACCAATTTGTAATAATACTATTATAATAAAAAATTATATTTCATTTGATAATTATAATAAATAAACAATGTATAAAAAGAGAATAAGCTAAATAATATGACTTATTCTCTTTTTCTTTATTACAAATATAATATTTCTTAGATATGGAAATAAAAGTTGTTTAAAAAAATGTTAAAATTTTAACTTCTTTAACACTTACTATATAATTTTTAAACTTAAAGTATTGAAAAAAGAAAATAGATTTATAATGGCTAATTGATAAACAAATAATTACTTGATTTGTATTAATTTTAATTTATCTAGTATTTTTAAAATTAAATTTCTTATTATTCCTTATTATGTATTAATTCACCATATATAATTAATTTCTTATTTGTTTAAATTCTATTACTTAACATTAAAAACTTCATTAACTTACTTTTCAGATGCTTTATACAAAAAACATTCTATTTCATGAGAATACACAACACCTATTGCTTGCAAATAAGAATATATAATAGTTGTTCCTACAAATTTCATTCCTTTGCTTTTTAAGTCCTTAGAAATAGTATCGGATAAAGAAGAATGCGTTTTATCAACTTCATATATCACCTTATTATCTGTAAAGTGCCAAATATACTTACTAAAAGAACCATATTGTTTTTGTATATCTAAAAATACTTTTGCATTATTTATCGTTGCATATATTTTTCTAGCATTTCTTATAATGTCTTTATTTTGTAAAAGTTTTTCAACTTTTTCGTCATTATACTTACTTATTTTGTTATAGTCAAAATTATCAAATGCATTTTTAAAATGTTCTCGCTTATTTAGCACACACTCCCAACTAAGCCCCGCTTGAAAACTCTCTAAAACAAGCATCTCAAAAAGGTATAAATCATCAAAAGACTTTTTACCCCATTCTTTATCATGATACAAAACATACTTCTCATTATCTAGATTACACCATTTACACCTTTTTCTTTCTTCCATTATTTTACTCCTTGAAATCTTTAATTAGATTAACATGAAAATATATAAAAATCAAATTGAAAAAGGCCACATTAGTAATGTAGCCTTTAATCTTAAATTTACTTAATTATATATTTAATATTGTTAGGCATATGTTGTATACGTACCACCTGCAATAAGAGCAAATATTAATAAAATTAATATAAAAATTTTTACATTTAATAAACTTTTTTTCTTCTTCATTTTATTTATAATTATCACCTCCAGTCTTCAACATCAATCTATAAATAAAAAAGTAAAATTATTTCATTTTAAACATGACTTTAATCAAATCATTGGAGACAATCTATCCAAAATATATCGTGGTCAAAATTATTTTGCAAATGTTTGGGTGAAATTTAACCCCTATATTTTTTTTATATATGGGTAAACTATTATAAATGATACAATTTGGAGATATATATGAATATAAGTCAAGCTGTAGCCTTACGGATTAACGAATTTTTGCGTGAAAAAAATATCACGCTATAAACTTGAACAATTGTCTTGCTTATCGCATGATACTATTAAAAGTATAATGAAAGGGAAATCAAAAGGCGTTAATTTAAAAACAATAATAGCAATTGCAGATGGCTTCGGCATGACAGCAAGCGAGTTTTTAAATAGCGAACTATTTAGTTATGATAATCTAAACATTGATTAGCAAAAATTTTAACATATTAAAAAAAATTGCCTATATAAGCATTTACTAAACTTATATAAGCAATTTTTTAATATCGTTACACATGTAATAATTTAATCTTCATTTTTGCATAATAGCAATATTCCAGCAATAGTATTTACAAAGATTAAAGTACATATTTTTAGTCCTACACCAATAGGCTCTTTATTTTTCATTTTTTTCAAAATTATTATACTCATTGGTATAA
>CASFQL010000017.1 GCA_949296965.1 uncultured Christensenella sp.
AAGCGACGGCAATTCCATAATCTACCGCCGGATCACTAAGCCCTACTTTCGTATCTGCTCGACTTGTTGGTCTCGCAGTTAAGCTCCCTTCTGCCTTTATACTCTAAAAATGGTTTCCAACCATTCTGAGGGAACCTTTGGACGCCTCCGTTACTCTTTAGGAGGCGACCGCCCCAGTCAAACTGTCCATCAGGCACTGTCCTTTGCCCGGATTACGGGTTCAAAGTTAGGACCTCAAAATCCAAAGGGTGGTATCCCAAGGTTGGCTCCACACAGGCTGACGCCCGTGCTTCAAAGCCTCCCACCTATCCTGTACATTAAATTTCGAAATTCAATACCAAATTACAGTAAAGCTCTATGGGGTCTTTCCGTCCAGTCGCGGGTAATACGCATCTTCACGCATACTTCAATTTCACCGGGTCCCTTGTTGAGACAGCGCCCAAATCATTACACCATTCATGCGGGTCGGAACTTACCCGACAAGGAATTTCGCTACCTTAGGACGATTATAGTTATCGCCGCCGTTCACTGGGGCTTAAGTTCAATGCTTCGGTTTACACCTAACAAATCCCCTTAACCTTCCAGCACCGGGCAGGTGTCAGCTCCTATACTTCAGCTTACGCTTTAGCAGAAACCTGTGTTTTTGATAAACAGTTGCTTGGGCCGATTCTCTGCGGCCTATGTTGCCATAGGCACTCCTTATCCCGAAGTTACGGAGTCATTTTGCCGAGTTCCTTAACAAGGATTATCCCGCTCATCTTATGATTCTCTCATCGTCTACCTGTGGCGGATTGCGGTACGGGTACCTCAATACTATCTAGCAGCTTTTCTCGTCAGTGTGAATTCATCAACTTCATTACTAAATTTCACTCCCCATCATCACCTAGGGTTTGATAACAAACGTACTTCACTACTTGTTCCCCTCATGATTTGGCCACGCATCTCCATCCGCGTGGATTCGCTATCCTTCTGCGTCCCTGCTTCGACTCTTTATCGTACCACGGTAGTACTAGAATATCTACTAGTTGTCCTTCACCTACGGCGCTAGCCCTCGGCTTAGGTCCCGACTTAGCCTGGGAGGACAAGCCTTCCCCAGGAAACCTTAGACTTTCGATGGTGGAGATTCTCGCTCCACTCTCGCTACTCATGCCGGCATTCTCTCTTGTATGCAGTCCACCACCCCTTTCGATATGGCTTCTGCCCGCATACATTGCTCCTCTACCAATACCTGTTACAGTATTCCTAAACTTCGGTGGTAAGTTTTAGCCCCGTGAATTTTCGGCGCCCCATCACTCGACCAGTGAGCTATTACGCACTCTTTGAATGAATGGCTGCTTCTGAGCCAACATCCTGGTTGTTTTAGTAATGAGACATCCTTTACCACTTAACTTACACTTAGGGACCTTAGTTGTAGGTCTGGGCTGTTTCCCTTTTGACAATGAAACTTAGCTCACACTGTCTGACTCCCTATTATCAATGCGTTGGTATTCGAAGTTTGATAAGGTTCGGTACACTTTGACGCGCCCTAGCCTATTCAGTGCTCTACCCCCAACTATCTTTACATAGAGGCTAGCCCTAAAGCTATTTCGAGGAGAACCAGCTATCTCCTGGCTCGATTGGAATTTCTCCGCTATCCCCAAGTCATCCCCGCCTATTGCAACAGACGTGAGTTCGGTCCTCCACAGGGGCTTAACCCTGCTTCAACCTGCTCAGGGATAGATCGCCAGGTTTCGGGTCTACAACATGCAACTAAAATCGCCCTATTCAGACTCGCTTTCGCTACGGCTCCACAACTTAATTGCTTAACCTTGCTACATATCGTAACTCGCCGGCCCGTTCTACAAAAAGTACAAGATCACACTATATAGTAGTGCTTTCTCTGCTTGTAAGCATACAGTTTCAGTTTCTATTTCACTCCCCTCCCGGGGTTCTTTTCACCTTTCCCTCACGGTACTAATCCACTATCGGTCACTAGGTCGTATTTAGCCTTAGGAGATGGTCCTCCCACATTCACACCGGATTCCACGTGCCCTGTGCTACTCTGGATACCTTCGAGCGTTTATTGTTTTCGCTTACGGGACTGTCACCCTGTTTCGTCTAACTTTCCAAAAATGTTCTGCTAACAATATTCATCTCTTACAAGGTCCTAACCCCACTCAAATTTCTTCAAATGGTTTGGGCTGTTACCCTTTCGCTCACCACTACTTAGGTAATCGTTGATTTACTTTCTTTTCCTCTGGGTACTAAGATGTTTCAGTTCTCCAGGTTCCCTTCATAACAGTATTTATTCCTGTTATGATACTAAAAAATTACTTTTAGTGTGTTCCCACATTCGGATACCTACGGATCAAAACCTATTTGCGGTTCCCCGTAGCTTTTCGCAGCTTGTCGCGTCCTTCATCGGCGCCTAGTGCCAAGGCATCCACTATATGCTCTTTGTAGCTTGATCTATCGATCAAAATCATTTTATTTGAAAATCACTTTCAAAAGTCTATGATAAAATATCTTAATATACTTGTTATTACTCAGCGTAATTGAATTAACATTAAATCGGTTGATTTAAAATTGAAAATACATATTACACGAACAAACGAAAAAACTTATAAACTGAAAAATCAGTAGATAACTTTTTTTGTTTAAATTAGCGTTATTAAATATTTACAAATGTAAATAAATAATCTCGATATTTGTCTACTCTAATAATAAATAATATGCAGTTGTGATGGTACTATTTGTTGTGCCGTAGCACAATCGCTCGCTTTTCGCTGGCGACAATGCAAGAATATCATAGTAGAAAATTACTGTCAATAACTTTTTTTAAATATTTTAAAAATTTTGTCTTAAATACAAATAAAACAACGAACACTTTGCCGAGTGTTTGCTGTTTTACCTATTTTTATGTGTTTTTTTTGCTATTTTTAGTAAATAATATAAGATTTACTAGATTAAGAAAATATCCTAATTTACTAATTTTAGTAAACAATTTAATATTTATAAATTAAAAAAACTATCTATATTTTTACTCTTAGTAAATAATTTGAGAGTTAATTAAAAAATATGTTAATCTGCTAATTTTAATAAATAAATTAAAACTTGTTTTGTCCTAATACTATCTTAATTTGGTATTTTTAGTAAATAATTTAAGAATAAATTACCAAAAAACTATCTTAGAAGGTCAATTTCGTCTTCTATCCCCTCATCATCTAAATCACTAAACTCGTAGTTTATACGCTTTAAAGTTTTCTTAGTCCTTGATTTGACAATAAAGTATTCAATAAGTCCAAAAACCAGAAATGAAAAACCGATTATGAACATAACAATAACAAACCAGTCAAATTTTTCTGCCGATGCAATTTTTAAATAAGTAAACGCTAATGAAACAAAAACACAAGCCGTGCTTATATAAGTAAGAAGCGACCTCTCACAAGACATCATAGTCTGCTTAACAGCCATTCTAGTTCTAATTGACTCTAACTTAATTTTCTTTTTATCTTTTTCTGTCATATTATAAGTTTCCCTTTTTATTTTATTTATCTAAATATTATACTAATTTAATTATTTTAATTCCTTTATTAAATTCTTTTAATTTCTTTGTTAAATTCTTTTAATTTCTTCAATGACTTATTTATATATTATATATTATATTAAAATATAACATAATAAAAAATATAATCAAAGTAAAAAACAAAATAAATTTGAGCAATTTACATAAATAAATCTTTTAAGTTATTAATATTTGATTTATTAGTTAAATTATGCTATCTTTTTTTAAAAGGAAGCAAATATTATGAGCAAAAGATTTTTAGATATTGACGAATTTTATAAATTAGATAAATTACATAGAAGTAAACGAATTTTAAACGACTTATATACAAATTATTATTTAGCATATACAGAAAATCCTGATGTTAACCCTGAGAGTTTTTTGGAAGTTAAATCAAAAGAGAATTATGATGATGAAATAGAACTCCCAGAAGGATATTCCTTGCAAGAAGAAACTGACGAACTTATTGACGGGCAATACTATTTGTAAGGTTAGAAATATATAGGGCTTTATTTTATGTGTAAAATTCTACACAATTTAATAATATATTTTTTTGAAAAATTATAAACCATTTAAGAAGATTTGTTTACATTAAGTTTCAAAATGAGTTTTATTTATATTTAAGATTGTTATTATAAAATTTTAAAAACTATTAACTTGTGAGTCTTATAAAAATAGATAAATTATGAAACTTTTATATTGTAAACTTAAAAATAACAAGTTATAAGAATTTTTTAAATGAAAAAGTATATAAAAATTAACAAAACACATAAAAAACTAAATAAATAATTTAACTTTTTTAAAAAGTGTGATAATATGGTTATTAGTTTTAATAACCATATTTTATTAGGAGCATAAAATGAAATTAATTGACATCAAAAGACTTCATAAAGAATTTTCTCAACTTGACGGAAAAGAAGTCGAAATCGGCGGTTGGGTTAGAAGCGTTAGAGATAACAAAAATTTTGGATTTATTGACTTAAACGATGGGACAAGTTTTAAGGGCGTCCAAATTGTTTTTAATGTTGAAAACTGTAAGAATTACCAAGAAGTAGCAAAACTTAATGCTGGAAGCAGTTTAAAGTGTAAAGGCAAACTTGTTACAACTCCTCAAAATAAACAGCCTTTTGAAATTCAAGCAAGTGAAATTGAAATAATTTGCAAGACTGACACAGACTACCCTTTACAAAAGAAAGGTCACAGTATGGAGTTTTTAAGGGAAAATGCCTACCTTAGACCAAGGACTAATCTTTTTAATGCTGTTTTCCGTGTTAGAAGTGAGTCTTCATATGCTTTGCATAAGTTTTTTAATGAAGAAGGATATGTCTATGTTCAGGCTCCAATTTTAACTTCTTCTGACTGCGAAGGTGCTGGCGAATTATTTAGAGTTAGCACTCAAAATATTTATTCAGGTAAAAAACTTGAACCAAAAGACGAATTATTTGGCAAAAGTGTCTTCCTTTCCCCATCTTGTCAATTAGAAGGCGAAGCATTTGCTCTTTCTATGGGTAAAATTTATACATTTGGACCTTCTTTTAGAGCAGAAAACAGCAATACGGTAAAGCACACTAACGAATTTTGGCATATTGAACCTGAAATGGCTTTCCACGAACTATTTGACGATATGGATGTTATGGAAAAAATGATAAAATATGTTATAAATTACCTTTTTGAAAAATGTCCTAATGAACTTCAATTCTTTGATAGTTTTGTTGAAAAAGGTTTAATAAACAAATTAAAAAATGTTACCGATAACGAGTTTGCAAGAATTACTTATGATGAAGCAATTAAACAACTTGAAAAAAATAACAATAATTTTGAATTTAAAGTTTCTTGGGGTTGTGATTTACAGAGTGAACACGAAAAATATTTAACCCAAGTAGTTTATGGTAAACCTGTTTTTGTATATAATTATCCAAAAGAAATTAAGGCTTTCTATATGAGAGTCAATGAAGACAATAAAACAGTTAAGGCTACTGATCTTTTAGTCCCTGGCATTGGAGAACTCTGCGGGGCTAGCGAGAGAGAAGAAAGATATGATGTTCTTTTAAATAGAATACACGAACTAGGTCTTAGCGAAAAAGATTATTGGTGGTATCTCAATTTGAGAAAGTTTGGTAGCGTTAAACATAGCGGTTTTGGTATGGGTTTTGATAGATTTATTATGTATGTAACGGGTATGCAAAATATTAGAGATGTTATACCTTTCCCTAGAACTCCAAAAAATTGCGAATATTAACCTTTTATTGTAAATAAACTTTTCTATTTGTAAATATTAGTTATGTCTACTACAACTAAATAACACGGACTTTGTGCCAAAAGTTTCACTTTTGTATGAAATTTTAAAGATTTTTAAAATTTCATAGTAAAAATTTTTTCAAAATTTTTACAGCACAAAGTCCTTTTTTTATTATATTACAACAAATCTTTTACAAGTATTAAATTTCATTTTTAATATTTTTTTCTGCATAAAACATTTTCTTAAAATCTGAGTTATTATTAATAAGATAATTAAATGTTCCACTTACCTCAACTTTCCCATCTTTTATGAAAAAGATATTATCAACATCTCCATCTATATGTTAGACTTATTTCTAAAAGCATAATAATTTTTATATTTTTCTACAACAAGTTTTTCTTCATTGCTCTCAATATTTAAAGATTTTATATCCCTTTCTGCCTTAAAAACATCTAACAAAAAAGTGCTAAGGCTATCGTCATATTCATTATCTTGCTTTGTCTTCTTTTTTCGTTTTTTTCTTCTGGCTCTATTTAAAAAATGATTATTTGATATAAAATTTCTAATTATTTGATATAGAATTTCTAATTATTTGATATAAAATTTCTAAATAATTAACATCATAAAAACACCATACTTAATTGCCACTTAATAGTTTAAAAAAATTAACAACTTAAAAAGAGTTGTTAATTTTTTTAACTAAATTTATTAATTTTTATTAGGTATTGTTTATTTTAATTTTTTAACTTTTTTGTTTACTTTCCTTTAATTTTTTTCTATTTGCTTCAATAAGTTTTGTTATATTATTTATGACTTTATTTTTATTAAGCCACCAATCTCTACTCCAAACCCTTAAAATCTTCCAACCGCGAGATTGTAAAAATTTAATTCTATAAACATCTCTTTCAAGGACAGAATCGCTACTTTGAAAAGCAGTATAATCACATTCTATCCCAAGCAAATATCTATCCAATTTTTCATCATAAATTGCAAGTGATAATTTGTAGTTGGTATTACCTAAATTAGTTTCCACCTTATAACCTAATTTTTCTAGTTCAATCTTAATTTCTTCTTCTAATTTATTTAATTTACTATCATTTTGTTTTTCTACAACAGGTTTAAATGAGTCCAAGATAAACTTTACTTCTTTCTTTTTGTTATTTGAAACAGCCCTAACATATTGCAAATATTTTTTGAATATTTTAGGTCCTGCATTTTTTGTGCCTTCTACCTGCAATTCTTCTGGCTCAATACTTGTTACAACAAAGATTTTTTCTTTTGCACGAGTGATTGCAACATTAAGTCTATTTTCTCCACCTTCAACAGACAAAGGTCCAAAGTGGGCGACAACTCTGCCATATTCATTTCTAGCATAACCCGTTGAGAAAATAATTATATCTCTTTCATCACCCTGAACATTTTCAAGGTTTTTGATAAAGATACTAACATCTTCGCTATTAATAATTCTATTTTGTTCTTTAATAAAGGCATCTCTAAATGCACTATCTTTTTGACATTCCTTATCAATAGCATCTTCAATAACGGCCTCTTGCTCGGAGTTAAATGTAATAATACCAATAGAAGACTTATTTCGTTTATTTTTAATAAGTTTTTTAAGTAAACTTACAACAGCATCAGCTTCCTCTTGGTTTTTTCTACCTATCCAAGTGCCGTTAACTTTAATTCTTTCAATAGGTTTCTTTCCAACATTTTTGGTAGTATTTGGCGAAATTTGGAGTTTACCATCATAAAAAGCATAGTTTGAAAAATTAATAAGTTCTTCATTCCTACTTCTATAATGGTATGTTAAATTAGTGCTACAATACCTAGAAGTTGCAAGGTCAAGCAAACTTTCTACTTCAAGGGCAGCCTGAGTTGCAAGGTCAATATCTTCGTCACTATCGTTACCCATATACCTTTTCATAAAGGTAGAAGTTGGCCTTAACTGCTTTGAGTCCCCAGCGACCACTATAAATTTACCTCTATAAATAGTAGGTAAAGTGTTTTCAATAAATACCTGCGAAGCCTCATCAAAAAGAACTATATCAAACATATTCTTTTTAAGCGGAAAAATATTTGAAACACTCTCAGGGGACAAGAGCCAGCAAGGGAAAAGTTTTAGCAAAAAGTCGCCATATAATTCCATCATTTTTCTTATTGGAAGAAGCGATTGCTGTTTAGTAATTTGATACAAGAAATTTTTATTATTTGGGTTAATTTCATAATAACTAGCATAATCTTTTTTAAACTTATCCAAACACATAAGCGAAGCGATTGATTTTTGTTCGTTTTTTAGAGAAAGAATTCTGTTTCTAATATTTTCAAAATCAATTATTTTTGAAAGCGTTTCATTTTCTTCATATGAGATAACTTCGTGGTAAATTCTAATTTCAAGCACTTTATCTATGATTTCTTTAAAATTCTTTAAACTCTTACTGCTAGAATATGCAAAATCAAGGATAATTCTTTCACTTTCGCTAGCACTTCTAAGAGCGACTATTACATCTCTAATCTCAATATAGTCGTCAAGTGCATTAAGCAAAAGTCGTAAATATGCGTGGTTGCCATTTGCAATATTATCAACAGTCATTACATAGCCCTTTCTGTCAAGCACTTTTTCAAGCAATTTGTAATTTCCAACATATTCCTTAATTGAAGTCATTGCTTTTTCAAAATTTTCTTCAATTTGTTTTTCTTCTTTTTTAACCTTTGATTTGTAATATGGATAAAGTGGAAGAATAAATTTTGATATTTTTAAATTTTTGTGCAATTTTGGATAACAAACTTTACTAACCATTTGAACAAGCGGTTTTACATCTGTTTGGTCAGGCAAATTATTTTCTACTAAATAAGCCATAAGTTGCCTTGAATGTGCGTATTTTGCACTATCAAAAGGGACTATGTTTTTATTAAGTAGATTATTTACAAAAGTCTTTACTTGATTAACTACATGAATATCAAGGTTTTCTTTGATATGGTCAACAAGTGGATTAGCCCTTTGCAAATGAATATATTTATGATATAACTCGCACTTATTCTTTTCTTTAATTATCCTTAAAGCCTCATAAAACTCATCAAAATTAAGTTTCATAAGTTCCTTATTCTTAATAAGTTTCTTATAAATATCATAGTCTGCCGTTTTCTTCCCTATTTTTGCAGAATTAGTGTATAGTTCTTGCACAGTAAGACCAAACGGAGTTTTACTAAACAAAACATCACTTATTGCCTGTAAATCACTAACTTCGGCATTTATTTTTTCTTCTATTGCTTCATATCTTACACTATAATCTTCTGGTGCCCTAAAACTATCAATTATGTTTTGGTGCATTTGTTTACATCTTTCATAAAAAGCAACCTTATTTTTTTCCGCATCTGTTAAAAACATACATTTTGAATTAAGTTCTTTCAAACGATTAAAAACAACATCAAGTGCGGCTTTCTTTTGAGAAACGACTAAAACTTTTTTATCTTTGCAAAGAGCGTCGGAGATAATATTAACAATCGTCTGACTTTTACCTGTTCCAGGTGGTCCGTAAATAACCATATTGCCATATTTATTTAATTTTTCAATCGCACTTTCTTGGGCATAGTCTAAATCATTAATAGTGTATAACTTAGTGTTGGGTTTTCTAACTTTTTTTGCTGGACGACTTTCTAAAAGTTCGTCAATAGCATCACTTGTTAAATTTCTTTTGTCAAGCAATGAGTAGTCATTATAAATTGAATTAGCAAGCGGGAATCTACCAATTACACAAGAATTAACAATTTTTAAACTTTCACCCCTACTAGGTTCTTTTATGCTCTCAAACGGGACAAGCCCCTTGCTATTGTTTGTATATCTAATTTTAATATCATAACTAGCAAGATATTTAATGATATCATCAACGGTTTTTAGTTTATAATCTACTAAATTATCAAACTCCATCATTAAGTTATCAATATTAAGTTTGTGGGCATTTGCATAGGCAAGCATTAGAACTTTATTTAACTGAATACATTCATCAACTTTTGCTTCAAGTGAAACTGTTGTATCGTTTTCGACATTTATAACAATAGGGAAAAGAATTAGCGGAGCCTTAATTTGCAAATCTTGTCCAATATATCCCGTAACAAAAGGATATCCAACAAACATTTCATATCTTCCTGTCTCTTTTGCAAATTCTTCAATCTCCCTTTTTAGCGTTCTAAGAGATGAAACCTGCGACAAAAGTAATTTTTTTGTTTCTTCCCTTTTTACTCTTTCTCTCTTTAAATTATCTAACCTTTTTTCTTCGGCAGTCATATTAGTTTGGTCGGCAAAATTTTCTTTTAATTTTTTGTCAAGTCCAAAATTTTGAGATAACTTATCTTTAATATCTTTATTAATTAACGGAAAGCCTCTTCTTTTACCTTTCCAAATAAAGTCTATAAAGTCTTGTATTTTCTCTTTATCATCTGTAATTATCGAACCAATATCAAAAGAATATTTCTTACTAATATTCTTTGAATACAAACTTCTATTTCTACCACTTATTTCTATTAATCTTTCTTTATAAAACTTATAAATGTTTCTCATATCATCACCTTAAATAGTATTGTATCACAATTAGTTACACATAACAAATTTTTTACATATAAAGAAAAATTTTTTTATTTGACTATTTTTTAAAAAAATAAATAATATAAAAAAAATCAAAAATTAGACATTAAACATTAAATATAAAAAATCAAAATAATAAAAAGCAAAGAATAAAAAAGTAATAAATAAAAGCAAACAAAAATGAATACCAAATATTAAATATTTAAATTTAATATAAAGCAATAAAATATATTAACTTATTTTTAAAAATTTAACTTATAAAGCCTATAAGTAAAAGAGTATAAATTATGTGCTGTTGTAATTTTGTAAAAACAAAATAACAACTATTAAAATTTAACTTAGTTAAATTTTAATTCAAAAATTAACATTTTTGGCACAAAATTTGAATTTGTCGTCGTTAAGTAAAAATGAAAATAAATTTTCTCTTTTACCTTAACTTCCTATAATATAATTTATAGGTTATAGAACTATTTTTTACTTACTAGAAAAATTAATTTTTTATTTTTTCATATAAATATTTGACTTAAACATTTTAATTTATTATCATAAAATAAAAAGGAGGGACAAAGAATGAAGTTGGGGGAATTAATAAAAAGAATTGTTACCTTAGTTGCTTCCGCATTTGTTTTCATTTCTCTTGCTTTTCCATTTGTAACTTATTCCGCTGCAAATGATACCGCCAATATTGATTATTCTTTCAGTGATTGGTTGGATAGAATTGCTAATGCAAATAATGATTGGATAGGTTGGTGGAAAGTAGCAGAAGTCCTTTATATCATTGCTCTTGTTGTTGCTGGACTTCTAATTTTAGCAGTTGTATGTCAATTCTTTTTTAAAGACAATAGACTCAATTCAGCAGTAAGAATACTTGGTATTAGTTTAATAGTCCTAATGGTCCTTGCATTTGGTTGCTATTTAATAGGACAAATCAGTAGCAGTTCAAGTGTTGAATTAGTTGGAGAGAAAATTACTTCAACCTACAAACCACTTTCTGGTATGATTGTTATGCTTGTTAGTGGCTTGATTGCTGGGACAGGTGCTTTGCTTTTAAAAGAAACAAGTAGCAAAAAATCAAAAAAGAGAAAATAATTCTTAGTTAAAAGAGAAAATAATTCTTAATAAAAAATATCTAACTAAATTGTTAGATATTTTTTTATTTTTCATATAAAACAATTTTTATTTCCTAATAATTTTAATTCTTTAAAGTCGCTTTCTTTGATTTAAATTCTTTGTTTTTATTTTGACTTTTATTATTCCTTAACTTTAAGAATTACTTTAAGTGTTTGTTTTTAAAATTAGTTCTTTCTATTCTATACTATTTTTTTTCGTCCCAATTATCACTTTTTAATTTATCTTTTTTAGAATTATATCTTTTAAATTATCTAATTTTAGTTTCCCATTATCTATTTTTTCCATTTCAAACATCACATTTTTTGTGTTTCAAATTATTTTTTAACAGTTCTAAAAAATATTTACATTACTCATTTACTTAATGTTTTTTATTTACTTTTATATGCTCCACTTAATGATTTATTGTTTAGTTAAAGTTACAATTTTAATGTAACTATACTTTAAAAACAATTATTCTTTTAATTATTTTTCGATTAATATTTATAAACCATATCCCCCTGTTATTGGATCCTTAAATAAAAAATTTTTTGGTGGATATAGTGTAAATGAAAAATAAAATATAAAAATTAAAAAAATTCCAATAAGGGAAATTATATTTGTTAAATTTGATACAGGATTTGAGTTTAAAATTTTAAAACAAACTCCCCATGCACAAGCAACAGAAATAAAATAAATAATTATATCAACAATAACAAAAGATTTTTTTAGAATGCTAGAATAACTATAAAATAAAAGCGGAATTAATATAATAGGAATAAGCAAAGTCATAAAGAAAGCAAGAGTAAAATTAGCATTTTCTATAAAGAAACTTGAAATAAAAAAATAAATAAATGTTGGAACAATGGCAAGTTTTAAATGCTCCCAAGTGCTTTCGTTTGCTGGAAATAAAATACCTATAACTAATTTTTTACCACTCCACTGATAGAAAAAATGAGAGATTGCTCCAAATATTGAAACAAAAAGAAAACCTATTAAACAAAAAATTTTATAACTTCCTACTATCATAATAAATTAAATGTATGCAATAAGTTTCTAAAAAATTTATATTTAATGTTATTTTTATACTAAAAAATATTTTTAAAGTTATTTTAATTTTTTTTATAAACTAAAAAAACACAAATAACAATTATTATTTATATGGTGAAATTTTTTGAAAAATAAAAATTTTGTTCATTATAAAAAGGCACTTTGGTCGTAACCAATATGCCTTTTTTGATTTTTTACAAAACTAAATTTTAAAATTAAGGATTTTGAAGTTCATTTAAAACCACAATAATATCATTCATTAAATCATTATAATATGAAGAACCTTGATAAGTTCCATTCCACTGACTAGTATTATAAGTTTCAAACCTATAAGTTTCATTTGCTAGGAGAGCATCAATAGCATCATTAATATTTTGATTATTTTCTATTTTTTTAACATTATCAATTAAAATTTTCGCAACCGAATAAGCAGTATCTTCACCACTAATATTTTCAAGGTTTGAAATATTATCTATTTGCTTGCCAATATCACTTGTTTTAAATTCTTCTAAGGTAGAAATATTTTTTACATTATCAATGCTTGTAAGCAAGATATCAATCTCGCTAAACAAAGAAGAATAACTTTTTACATTTGAAATATTAGACCTAATGTTATTAATTATCTCTACATACTCAGTTGAATTATAATTTTTTGTAGCATCATTAAAGTAGAATGTTATTATCTCATCAATATTTTCTTTTTTAATTAAGGAACTACTACCCTTTATCTTATCAAGTTCTTCACCTAATTTTTCTTTATCAACAGAAGTTGTGTCAATTTGTTGAATAAGAGTATCCAAATAACCAAATTCAATTTCATATTGTCTAACGGCAATATCAGGGATATTGTTTACTATCTTAGAAACAATAGGTTTTATATCAACGGCAATTGAGCCAGAGTTATTAATCTTGTCTTGGACAATAGTTGCTAACAAATTATCAACAATATCTTTTGTTATAATTATACTACTACCAATTACTTCATCAAGCGACCTACCAACACTGTTTTCTCCAACTAAAACTAAATTTGAAGAATTAAATATATTGTTATAAATCTTATCAAAGTATCCAAACTCAGTTTCATATTTGCTAATTGTATTATTCCTTATGTTATCTATAATTGAATTAATAGCAGTTTGATATTCTGTCTTTGAAATATCTTGGGTTTTATCTTCAACAAAGAAGACAATAAGTTCTTTTACGACAGCAGAAACAATTTTTGATTCTTTATTTAAACCGTCCAAACTCTTTCCTATTTCAGTAAATTCCCCGCCTAGTTGGACAATTTTTGAAAGTTCAATAAGTTCTTGTATTTCAAGACTATAATTTGTAACAGATGAAATATTGTCGTGTATAGCATCATTAACAAAAGAAATATCATTACCCGTAGTTTGAATAAAATCTGAAATATATTTATCACTATAAACAGTTAAAAATTCATTTAAAACCTCTTTTGTTAAAATTTTACTTGGCTCATCACCCAAATAGCCACTGAGTTTATTAAATTCACTACCTATTGCAATCAACTTATTTTGTTCTGCAGTATAAGATGCTGAACTCTCATAAGTCTTATTTACAACATCAATTAAACTTAAAAGGTTTTCAAATTCAACACCATAGTAAAGTCTATCTTCACTGCTTTCATTTAAAATAATTTGTTTAATTTTGCTAATTGGGGAAGCAAGTTGCTCTAAGTCTTCTTGTGCGATTTTTGAAGTTTCTTCATCGACATAATGAGCAACAACATTATTAACAATGTATCTGCTTAAAATTTTGCTTTCATATAATTCGTCTAAAATATAACCTACACTTGACAAATCACTTGTGTCAAATTCATTAACTAATAAAGGTTTTAAGTTTTCTAATTCTACTGCCCAACTATTTATTTTTGTTTTATTTGAAGTCTTATCATAGATATTATTTAGCATATAATCTTTAACACTAACAAAAGTAGTAGAACTTGAAGTTAAAGGAATTTGTATGTTTAAAATTTCGTTTGCACCTGTGCCTAGAACACTATCATCTGACAAGATAAAATTATTAAATAACTCTCTTAAAACACTTTGCGAAACAACTAAATTTGTATTTAATAAGGCTTCATCAATACTTTGACCTAACTCATAAAGTTCAGTATTATCTACTGCCCCAAGTCTATTTTTATCAAAATCAAGTAGAGTTTTGTTTGCTTTTGAAATAAATTTCAAAGTATATTCTATTTCTTTACCCCAATCACTAATTGAAGAGGATGACTGCTCGTTATTCCAAATATTATTTAACACAACATCTTTTAGCAGAGTTCCATTTATGTCTAAATTAATAAGTTCTTTTAATGAAGCGTCAATATTTGCATCTTGGTCAACTTTACTAAATAGTGCAGAGAATATTTCTCTAATATTTTTATTAGTTATAATGCTAGAATTTTGACTAGCAACAATAGTTTGTAGAGATGACCCAACATCATAAATTTTATTGTTTATGTCTTGGCTTTCGCCACTTAAAACTTTATCTAGCGTTATTTTTTCTTCACTATTTACAATGCTAATAATACTTTGATAAAGAGAACTGAGTGACCTTAACTCATTTTCCCAATTTTCAACATTAATAATTTGATTTACAACTTGTGAAAGGTCTGCAAACGACTTTTCTACTATTTTATTCGCTTCATCTTTAAAATAATTAACTAAACTTGTATAACTTGTTTGACTAAGTAAAACACTCTTAGCACTGTTTAAAATTTTTCCAGCACTTTCAAGGGTTTGCCTTGTATTAAGACCAAAATCATAATTTTCACTATTAACATAATTATCTATTACAATCAAAATATTCTCTAAAATTGTCTTTAATTCATTTTTTAAATTTTGATTTAAAACATTTACATTACTGCTAAACTCGCCTAGATTATTATTTATAAATAATTCTTCAATAAAGCCATCAATTAACTTGCCATATTGACCTTCAAGCAAATCAATATTATACAAACTATCAACTAACTGAGAACTAAAAGTCTTTTTATCTTTTAAATTTTTAGAAAGTTCAAGCATAACTTCGTCAATAGTAGAAATCTCTCCGTTATAGAATGGTGCTAAAATCTCATTATTATTGAGCAAAACTGCAATATCTACAATAGAATTAACTTGCCTTTGCGCGCTAGAAACATCAATAGGAGAGTTTTTAGTGCTATCTCTATAACTATCTCTAATCAAATCGGTATAGTCATTTCCACCTATTGTAACTTTAAAATTTTCATTTTCTAAAATGTAGTCATCGGCAAGTCGTGGAAGAACTTCATCTCCTAAAACATAAATTAATTTACTATTATTAACCTTAAAAACAAGTTCTTTAACATTAGTTAAAAATGTATCCAAAGAGTCTTTTGTTGCAGGCTCTGTTGTTTGTAAAAAATTTTGAATTTTTATAACCGAATTGTAAAAATCAATACCAAAGTCGACCTCATTAGACAAATAGACTTTTTCATTGTTAACTTCTATGACTGCCATATTATCAAATAAAAAATTTGAAAGAAAACTCATACCTGAATAATCTAAGATTTTCTTTCCAACTGAAATTTCATAAGAATTAGCATAAGAAAGAACTTCTTTATTTTCAACAACTTCTTCAATGTAAGGAGTTTCTACCCCATCTTTATTTTCAACTACCACACCTGCATAAACATTTTGATAGATATTATTAATACCAACAATTGGAGTAAAAGTAAGTGCACAAATAAAAGCCCCTGTAATTAGTCCCAAAATTCCACCAAGTCCTCGTCTTTTATTTGTAACCGCAACAGACACAGGAATTTCTTCTTCAATAGGCATACCCTTTTTCTTAAAATTTTTTACTCTCTTTTCATATTGTTTTTTCTTATTTTTTTCTTTGTCAAAAATTTTTGAAGCAATGACTGCCCATAATGGATATAAAATCCATTTTGTAAGATAAAAAAGCAAGACAAATAATAAAACATTTAAAATCATTATAGGAAAATTTTCGGCAAAAGTAATCACAACTTGACTTTCACTAATTTCAGGTCCCAAATTTAAACTATTCAAAATATTTACGCCTATATCACTAAGTTTAGTAACAGGTCCTGCGATGTCAAGGTTAAGTGATGACAAATCATAGGAATTTAGATAGGAAGATATTAGTGGTGTTACAAAAATTAAAATAACAGCCGTAACAAAAATCCAGCAAAATCTGAAAAATGTTTTACCTAACCCCCTTTTGTAACCTACAAAAAAAGAATATATTAAGAGCCAAGCAATAATAGCGGTTATAATCCAACCGATTGCAGTTGCATTCATATATTAAATTCTCCTTAAACATAGTATAACTAATTATATAAATATAATATACGACAAAATTATTTTCTTTCAAAATGTTTTTAATACAAAAATATTTATTTAGCAAATATAAACAATTTTTCATAAATAATATAAAAGGAAAAATATATGGAAAATAAACTCAAAATTAGCGTATATGCCATCTGCAAAAACGAAGAAAAATTCGTTGATAGATGGGTTGATAGTATGTGCGAAGCAGACGAAATTGTAGTAGTTGACACAGGTAGCACAGATAAAACAATAGAAAAACTAAAAAATCGTGGGGTTAAGGTTTATAAAAAGATTTTTACGCCTTGGAGATTTGACAATGCTAGAAATTATAGTTTAGAAAAAGTATCAAAAGACACTGATGTTTGTGTTTGCACTGACCTAGACGAAATTTTTGAAAAAAATTGGAGAGAAAAAATTGAAAAAGTTTGGATAAAGGGTCTTACTACTCAATTAAAATACACATATGTATGGAATGTCCTTGAAAATGGTAAAGATGGTATGACTTTCTTATACGAAAAAATTCACGCACGAAATGGTTTTAAATGGATATACCCTGTCCACGAAATCTTATCTAATTCAAACATTGAGAATAATTATGCATATATGCCTTCCCTTGTTCTAAGACACTACCCTGATAGCAACAAAAGTAGAGCGCAATACCTTTCTTTACTAGAACTAAGTGTAAAGGAAAGTCCGAATAGCGATAGAAATACCCATTATTTAGCAAGAGAATATATGTTCAACTCAAAATACGAACTTGCAATAAAATATTTTAAAAAACACTTAAAAATGAAGACTTCCACTTGGAACGAAGAAAGAAGTGCAAGTTATAGATACATTGGTGATTGTTATAAAAATTTAGGCAAGAAAAATCTTGCAGAAAAATATTATAAGAAAGCAATAATTGAATGTATAAACACAAGAGAGCCTTACCTTGCTCTTTCAAAATTTTACTATACAAATCAAAAGTATTTAGAGTGTATCCTAACCCTTAAAAGTATGTTAGATATAAAAGAGAGAACATTCACTTATATCTCACAACCTGAATGTTGGAACGACTTCCCGTATGATATTTTATCAATGTCTTACTATTACCTAAAAAACTATGTTAATGCCTACAAATATTGTAAAATAGCAATAGAATTTAATCAAAATGACCAAAGACTTCAAAACAACTTGAAATATTTTGCAAGTTTTATATGAAAATTTGATTTGTTAACTTAGTTTTCTAAATATTTTTGATTTATAAAAATTAAATTTATCTATAATTCCCTTTTATATGTCAATATCTAATCTTTTAAAATAACAAAATCTATAAAAAAATTATAAAAATTATGAGAATTTTTTAAGAATTTTATAAAAGTCAATAAAAAAAGAATATAATTAAACTATAAAACATAAAAAATTAAAAAAACTTTAATAAAACTATAAAAAACTATAAAAAACTATAAAAAACTATAAAAAACTTAAAAATTAACTATAAAAAAGGAACTTTACAAAATTTGGTTACCCAAAATAGTAAAGTCCTTTGTTATTTTTTATTAAATATTTTTATCAAAGCAATTTTTTTATAATACACTTTAATTCGTGCAGTATAAAAACTAAATTCCTATACTTTAAGAATATAAAATTACATTTATATCTTTAACAAATTTGTTTTAAGTTTAAAAGTCAAAATAATATTTACAACAAATTTATTAACAATATTTAAGCACTTTGTAAACTTTGTCTATATTCTTCAATCATTTGTTTTACTTCTTCTTTATGATTTTCAAAATACTGATTATGTGCTTCAATTAATGCCCTATGTTGCTCTCTTTTTTGATTCATATTTTTAATTATTTCTTGGTAATGAGTTTGACTTAAAGTTCTAAATTCTTCAAGTTTTTCCTGCAAATCTTTTTCAAAAATACTCAAAATTTCTTCATATTGTTGTTTTGCAAGTTTAATTTGTTCATTTAATTGAGCCTTTAACTCTTGTGTCAAACTACTATCGTTAATTTGATTTTCTAGTTCTTCTAAAATTTGTTTATATTGTTCTACATTCAATGTTTCTTTCAAATTTTGAATAACTGTTTCAACATCATTTCTTAACGAAAGAGCAATATCTTCCAAATCTTGCGAAGTCTTATCATATAACTCTAAAATCTCTTCTTTTGTTAAATTTTTTAAATTCGCAACCTCTATTCCAATTTTCTCAACTGCTTGTTCTAAATTTTGGTTAATTTCCACAACCGTCCCTGCAACAATACCATTTTCGTCAAAATACTTATTTGATAATTCTACTAACTCTTCCTTTAACTTAGTAAAATCTCCCGTATTCTCACAAGAAATTGTAATGTCAAATCTTATCCCTGTTGGAGTTAAGTTGTCTTGGCTAATAAGTTCAAGGTAACCAGCACTAAGAGAAAGTTCAAGAAACTTTTGTGTTACATAGTTAGCACTCTTTCCTTTTAATTCAACCCCATAAAGCAAACTCTCAGCATCTTCATTTAAGTAGTTTACTTTAATAACATTATTGTTTTCATCAAGCAAAAACTGAACATCTGGGTTAACACTTAATTCCATAATAGCGTTTGGCTGTGCTTCTTGTTTTCTTGTAAGGACAACACCAAGAATTACTGCACAAACAATAATAGCACAAAGAGCAATAGCGGTAATAATTTTTGATTTTTTACTTTTCATAATAATTTTCCCTTTATGTTTTAATTTTATCAAAAATCTTTGTGTTTACAAAATAATTTTACACTTAATTATATATGCAAAATAAACAATAATAATTAATAAAAAAAGAGAGATTGTTTTACAAATCTCTTATAATTTATTCTGCTATAAAATGACAAAATAGAGTTGTTGACAAAACTATATCTTCTGGGACAAAAACATCTTGCAGGTTATAATTTGCCGTCTTTAAAAGTAAAGAGCTATCCCTACCTTCAATATGGGTATTAGAAAAATCTTTTTCGTTAAAAGGCTCAAAACTTGTTCTTTGACATCTTACTACTTTTAAATTAGCAATTTCAGCAATACTTTTTGCCTGTTTTTCAGCATCAAAATAGGCTAGTTTTAAAAGTTCTTCATTCGATAATTTCTTATCTTTTAAATTAAACGAAATATTAAATGTAGGCTTTAACTTTATTAGAGATAAACTCGAAATAATTTTGCTTAGTCTTTCTAAGTTATAATCAAAAGACAGTTTTCCATTTTGATTAAAAACATAACCAACATCTTCATATTTTTTTAAATTATCATCATAAATTTTGTCTTCTCTTATTGTAAAAATAGTTGTTTTAAAATCATCTTTATTAAATCCCATATCTAAAAGAAATTTAACAAAATCTTCAATGCCATTAACTCCTTTTTCAATGCACTTATCATAACTTTTTTCTTTAATAATAAAATTAAAATCGATAGCAATTTGATTTGGCTTAAAGTTTTTAGTTGCCATTCCCTTTACAAATATATCCATGTTCATTCCTTTAATAATCTATATTTTTTATTAAAATGACTTTTACTACAAATAATTATACCTTAAAAAATTCATATTTTCAAATACTTTATGTAGTTTAAAAAATACAACTTTTCCACAGAGAAAAATTTAATTAATGAAAAATCTCATACTGTAAAAGTATAAGATTAATAATATGAACATATAATTTTTTACAAATATTTTCTATCAAAGTTTTGACAATTTCCGTTATACTGTAAACTTTCTAAGATAACATTCTTAGCATTTTTAAAGTCATAATTAAAATAAAACCCGCCACCTAAACCAAATTCAATAGGTTTATTATTAATCGTTCCGCAAACCACTAAATTTGGAACCCTTTTTACACTTTCGCACTCAAATGTAGTTATCCCAAACTTTTTTATATGGTCGCAAACTATTCTATCAACAATAAATTCCAAATCTTTTGACTTTCCACTCTTTTGAATGTTTAAAAAGTCTTCATTTCCTACCATCAAATAAGTATGTTCATTGCCTATCATTTCGCCTTTTTGAAAATCATAACTCTCGCCACTTTTTAAATACAAACAATTTTTTATATTTGAAACAAGAGTAGTTTGTCTATCAAAATCTTTAACTACTTTATAATCTTTAAAACCTATATCTTTTTTAACACATAATCTTTTAAACTTATTTTTTAATGATTTATATAGTTCGTAATTATTTGTAAGAATTCTAAAATCATTTGTCCCAAAACAATAAAAACACCCTTGTGTATTTTCTAAAAACTCAGAAAAAAGTTTTTGAGTATAATCAAATCTATTCTTTACTTTCATTTTCTAGTTATCCTTTAATACACCATAATACTATCACATAAAAGATAACTATTCAATAGTGCTTTTAAAAATTAAAAAAAATTATTGTATTTCTAATTTTTCTTGTGATTTGTGCCACCTTTTGTAAACATATCTTGCCGCAAGTTTTGGTGGGGTAAAAAATAGTAAAAATTCTATAAATTTATTTGCAAGACCTGGGACATAAGTTTTTCTACCTTTAAACATATAATCTAATGACTTTCTTGTTACATCATTTAATTTAACGGTAGTTGCTCTACCCCAAAAGCCTTGTGCTTTGATAAGTTCAATACAACCGTCATTTGTTGGCATACCAGAAGGACAAAGTGCCATAGTATAAATATTTTTTTCTTTTAGTTCTTCCCCAAGCGCTAATGAAAAATCAAGTAAATACCTCTTTGAAGCGGCATATGTCGCTTTTAATGGCATAGGTTGTTTTGAAGCAAAACTAGACACAAACATAATATAAAATTTGTTGTTTTTATCCCTAATATCTAAAACTTTATGAGTTATTAACATTGTTCCGTTAATATTGACATCAACAATTCTTCTAGCATTTTCGCAACTTAAATGTTCAAAACTTCCCTCAAAATCAATTCCTGCTATATTTAATAAAATGTTAGGACTAAAATTGTTTTTAATAGCAAATTCGCAAAGTTTATCTACTTGACCTTCAACAACAATATCGCAACAAAATGATAAAACCTGAATATTTTTAAATTGTTTTTGTATTCCCTGTTTTATATCTTCAAGCAATTTTTCGTTCATATCTGTTAGCAACAAATCATACCCCCGACACGCACATTCACAAGCGAATGCTCTACCTAGTCCACCAGAAGCCCCTGTAATAATCACTTTCACTTAATAACTTCTCCTTTACTATTTATTTCAATTCCTGTGTATTGTGTTGACAAGTCCCACAATCTATCAGCATTTTGGTCGTTGACTTCCTTATTGTATTTCGCAGGTTTTGACAAATAATAATAAAACTCAGATGGATGTTCTTTTTCTAAGCATAAATATTTATAAGTTTGGGCGGGGATTAAAGGGTCCACTCCTTTATTTTTCCTTAAATTCCAAACAAACCTTACAATACCACTTGTGTTTTTTATACCTATGTTAGTATTAACTAGCCCGGGATCAACTCCATAAGCCCTTATGCCAAATTTTGAAAATCTCTTATTTATTTCCCAAGCGGTCAACATATTGCAAAGTTTTGTTTGCTTATACATAAATAGAGTGCTGTAATGTTTTTTAAACATTATATCTTTCCACTTTATTTTTGTCCTTAAATGAGAACCACTTGAAGTAAATATAATTCTTCCCTTAGCCTTAATAACATACAAAAGAAGTAAATTTGTTAAAATAAATCCAGCAAGATGATTGACTGCAAATTGAGTTTCTATACCGTCCCGTGTTGTCATATAATAACTTCTAACACAACCCGCATTATTAATCAAAACATCAAGTTTCCCCTCGCTTTCTTTTTCTAAATATTTTTTTACATCTTCACCCAACCTTCTAACTTCACTTTGGATAGACAAATCACATTCCATAAAGACAAATCTATCACTATCAAACTCTTTTTCTAATTCTTTTTTTACCTGCTCGTTTGTTTCGGCATTTCTTCCTACTCCAATTACTTTAAAATCTTGCTTTAATAACTCTTTACAAACTGCTAGTCCAATCCCAGAAGTTGCCCCTGTGATAAGTGCATATTTCATATTTTTCTCCCTTTACAATTTAAGAATTTATAATTTAACTATTAACTAAAAATTAAATATTTTGTTACTTTTAAAATTTTTTTGATAGAAACAATTTTTAAAAACTTTAGTTTAATGAGAAAATATTTTAATTTATATAAATTTAACTAAAATTTTCCCAAAAACAAAATTAATTTTAATATAACTTTTAAAAACTATAATAAAGCCCTTACCTTATTAAATGTAAAAAATTTGTAAACATTAAATTTTTTAATCTTAACTACTATACAATATTCAATAGTTATTTTTTAAAAAAGAATAATTTTAATTATACTTCAAAATTCTCTTATTTATTTTTCTTACTTTATTTTAAACATTTAGTTTTAAACAAACCAATTCCAAACATGCCAAAATTCCAAACTTCCTGCCTTTACAGCCATGGTAAAGTATCCTAAGATAAAAAATGCTACTAAACAAATGCTACTGATTATTAAAGTTAATTTCAAAACAAAAGATAATTTTTTAGAAATAATAGGTTGTTTTGATATAGATAAATAATTGCCACCATTAATGTAATTTGAAGACCACCTTAAATAAATTTTGCCCCATTGTTTTATATATAAAGCCATATAAAAAGCACCAATAAAAGCCACAACTGCTAATGAAAAACAAGAAATTGAACTTATAAATGCTGAAAAATATGGTATATAAGGAATAATTCTCCCTATATTAATTGTTGTTAACAAACAAAAACCAAGTCCAAGAGAAACAACTGAAACACTAAATACTGCAACAACAGTTAGCCACATAAAAGCATAAACTAAAATTGCTGGGATAGATAATAAAATAATATTTAATCTTTTTATTCCCTTTTCGTATTTATTAATAGGTTCTTTATTTACACTTAAATACTCCTTTGCAATATTTTTAGGACTTTGCAATTTTTTAACAACTTCTTCTTCTGTTCTACCCTCTTCAAGTTTAAATGCAAAATGTTCCTCATAATCGCTAATAATATCATCAATTTCGGTGATATTATTTATTTTTAACTCTTTTCTCAATTCATCTAAGAATTCATTTTTAGTCATTTTATTCCCCTTTTAAAATTTTTTCAATTGTTTTAGCAAAAGTTAACCACTCTTTTGCGTCATTATTAAAACACTCTCTACCTGTCTTAGTTATTGAATAGTATTTTCGTGGTGGCCCACCACTTTCTTCCGAAAGATATGTCTTTACATATCCGTCTGCCTTTAATTTTCGTAATATAGGATAGACTGTTCCGTCTGAGATATCAATCTCTTTTGAAATATATTCCGACAATTCATATCCATACATATCTTTTTTATTTAAAATAGAAAGTACACACAACTCAATAACGCCTTTCTTATACTGTATATTCAAAGAAAACCCCCTATTTATTTAATGTTTACTACTATATATTATTCAATAGTTATTAATTTGTCAACACTTTTTTAAAAGATTTTTTTATTTTTTTATTTATGATATTTACTACAACTATATAATAAAAAAGGAACTATGTGCCAAAAGTTTCACTTTTGCGTGAAATTTTATAAAATAAAATTTCACAAGTAAAAATTTTAGTAAAATTTTTACTACACATAGTTCCCTATATAAACTCCACTAATAATAAATGATACATTAACGATTAAATATTAATATGTATATCCCAAATCGTCTGTTTGCAAATAATTCAAATCATCTGGGGAAATAACTTTGTTTTTATCTCTAACAGGAATAAATCTCCCATCCAAAGTTTCACAAACTCCACAAAGGTCACCAAGTAGCAAATTTTTTCTAATATAAGGAGTATTATATTCTTCGTCCGTCTCCAAAACATTACGAGGAATAAAAGTCCCTATAAAGTAATTTTTTTTATTCATTTCTCCAGAATTTAAAGGACATACTTTACCATCTACCTTTACTTTCCTAAAATAAACATCAAAAAACTCAAAAGAAAATAATCCCTTACTAAAATGAACTTTATTAATATTTCTTTCTTCAATTTCCCTAACATTATTTTTAATCATAATATCACCATAGATATACTCTCTAACAAAATGTTTAACAATAAATTCACCTATTTTCTATAACTTTCTCCTATAAGGAGATTTTAACACACCCAACCTATTTGTCAATACCCAATCTCTTAAAACTAGTATAAAAACTTTACATTTCTCTCTCATTTTCTAATTCTTTTTGAGAATTATTTGCAACATAATCTTGCACAAGACTAGCAAAATTTTTTCCTAGAATGTCGACACAAGCCATATCTAAATCAAGTTTATAATTTTTATCAAGGTATGATTGAAAGTTTTCAAGCATACTTTGTTTTTGTTAAATAAAAGCACCAAACTATCTGGTGGTTTTATTTAACAAAAAACTTACTAGAAATAATCTAGTAAGCATTTAAATATCTCCTATAAGAAATTCTTACATTTTAGTTATCACTTTTTTCATCTTTAACAGAATTATCACTTTGAATATTATTTTCCTTAGTTGAAGAATTTGTGCCAACTTGATTAACATCCTCTGTTTGGAGATTTTGTTGCTTAACGGCAACCTCTTTGTTCTCTGATTTGTCTATCAATGCCTTTACAATTAAAACGGTAAATGTTACTATTTCTGCGATATTAACAAGTTTGTTCATAATAGAATAAAACTCATAAGCCGCACTAGAATAATAATTTGATGCTAACCCACCAATATAATTAAAAATGTTTAAAAGTGCAAAAATACCTGTAAAGATTAATGTTACAATTAAAGCCAATTTTAATGTTTTTCTAATTTCTTCATCTTCCTTATCTTTATACCATACTACCCCACCTATAACAGCAAAAGCAATAGCACTTAAATAGGCACTAAGTAAAATAAAAACTTTTTTCCAAGTATTATTCATAATTTAAACCTCATATGTTATTATGATTATAAATATAACTATGTTACAAAAAACATTTATATTAATATTATATACTAAAATAAATTCAAAGAAAAGCGAAAATAAAAAGTTTATTTATAAAACATTGAAGCCTTTATTTATTAAAACATAATTTTTTTAATTAAAAATTTTAAAAAACAAATTTCAAAAAAATTTTTAAAAAACTTTTAAAAAACCTTTAAACTTTTACTTTAATTTTTTTACATAAAAACTAATAAACTATTGAGTATTCCCCTTATTTTGTTAATAAAATCTTATAAAAAGTTACACGACTTCATTATTTATCTAAAACTTATCCTTATTTTATCAAGTTACATTGTTCCATACAATTAATTTAATCTCATATAAAAATCATTATTATAATATTTTCTAACCTTGTAATATATAATTTAAAAAAGTATCAAGCATCCTATAACTTAATTTATATTAAAATAGTTTAAATTAATTTGATAATACTTTAATAATTTTTTATAAAATCAAACAGTCTAATAATATCGGCAAATATTTTTTAGTAATATTAAGTTATTTAATAATAGTATTAAAAATCTTTTTAATAATATTAAGTAGTTTAATAATAGTATTAAAAATTTTTTTTAATGAAATAAATATTTTTATAGAAAATAATTAAAAAATGCCTATATTTTAAAAATAAAAAGCAGGCCTCCATCAACCTACTTCTTAAAACCCTGGCGGACAAACCGATAACCAATCCTAACACAAAAGTATATGTTGGTGTTGGATGGATGAAAATTTTATACATACTAAAGTAATATTGAATTTTTTAGCTAAAGTAAAACTTTTAGTATATAATTTATGACAAATATGTTATAATCTTTATGAAAACTAAATTTTATAGGAGTTATGTATGGGAACAAACGAAAATAGTATGCTTTTAGAAACAAGCGTTAAAGTTAGTGGGAATATTATAAGTGAACTATCAGAAAAAATCCCATCTAATATCGTGGCTTTAAATGAGTTGATAAAAAATTCATATGATGCTGGATCACCATATGTGAAAATTATTATTGATTCTGATAAGAATTTACTTAAGATTATTGATGAAGGAGAAGGAATGGATAAGAGTGACATCGACACTTTATTCCATTTGTCTAAAAGCACAAAATCTTATGGAACAATTAATAAATTTAATAGATTTACCCAAGGATCTAAAGGTTTAGGTTTTTTATCTGTGTTTAAGTTTGGTAAATTGGTTGAATGGAAAACTAAAAAAGACATAGGGTATAGATTTGTTGTAGATTTTGATGATTTATTAAAATGCGAAAACATTACAGATTATATTGTTGAATTAAGTGTAGATAATACTATTATCCCAGGGACTGAAATCATTATTAATTTAGATAATTACAGCAAACAAATAATGTTAGAATACTTAAGTAAAGAGAAAAATTATGCCAAAATCATAAACTCTTTTACTGATGATAATTTTTTAATTATATTACAGGTTGATAACAAAACATATAGAAGTGATACATTTCATGGTATAAAGGACCACTTTAAAGAAAGGCAGTTATTTTATATTAACTATAATTCTGATAATGGACTTATTGAATACTTTCATAATGATGTATTAATTAAAACATTTCCATACCCGTTTAGTTATAGTGGATTTAAAGTAAACATTAGATTATCAATTTACAATTTTTTACCAGGACAAAAATCCAAAATATGTAATCTATTTTATAATTCATTTGACGAATTGACCCCATTGATTTATGTTAACGATAATTTATTTAACAACTTTGATATTTTTGATCCAAGCGTCATGAAGACTATAAAAACTGGAGACATGCTGAATCAAATGATTGGCTATGTAAACATTTATTCAAATGATAAACTATTATCATTTAACTCCGATAGAACTAAATTTTCTCAAAATAAATTAACGGACAGTATAATATCATTTTTAAAAGATATTAATATTATTATTCAACGAGAAGGTAGTAAAATAAAACAGTATCTTATTAATTATGATTTTCTTAAAGTAAATAAACTAGATGTAACAAGTTTAGATCTTAGCAACATTGAAAATCTTAAAAAATTTATAAAAGATGATTTTGTTTTTAAAAATAAAGTAGAAATCGAAGTAAAAAATGAAAAAATAGTTTATAAATTATTTGGCAAGACCGCAACAATTAACTGTTTTACTAAAAAAAGCATTATACAACCTGCAGAGATATCATTATCAACTCATTTGGACAATATAACAATCCCATCAAAACAAATTGACTTATCAAGTTATATTATAAGTGCAACTAATAGTGCCGGAAATTCTATAAAAAACGATGTAATAATAAAAATTGATGGTAACCGAATTGATAATAATATACTTGAAAGTGTATTAGAAGAAAAGTCTATTATTGTTGAGTTCACATATATAGATGAAAAGACTAAATTAGTAAAACAAGAATTAAAAATAAATTTTATTGAACCTTGTTCTATAATTGAAGGTGAAAATGATGCTCAAGATGTACTAATTTCAATTAAGGCAAAACAAGGTTATAAAGTAAATTTTGATAATGTTGTAGTAAACTTAATAAATCAAATAAATTCTTTAAAGTTGGAAAACTATCGTGAAGTGATTGCTTGTTCTTTAAGAACTTTATTTGAATTATCTATTAAATCTTTGGGACAATCTAACAAAAAACTTGCAATTATAAATAAGTTGTCTTACAATTTTGAGAATGATATTAACAATATTATCCAATTTTGTAATCAAAAAAATATTAGGACTGAAATAGATAAAACTACAAAAATATCATTTTATGCATTAAAGGATCTTTTAATCGCTGATGATTTTGTAACTGCTTATAGAAAATCTAATTTAGGACCACATTCATCCACCACTTATCTTACTGATGATGAAATTAAATTTATTGCAAAAAAAGCGGCTTTGTTTGTAGTGTTAACAAATGAATTAATTAAAAATCCAAATATAGTTTAATTTTTAAGAGGATAATATGATAGAAACTATAGAGTTTGAAAATTACAAAAAGAAGAGTGACATATATGGTACTGTTATGTATCCCGCTGTAATGGTTGGGCCGGTGCAGAAAATACTTTTACAAAATGTTTTAAATAACAGAAGTAATGCTAAAATAATCGATCCTTTTCACGGATCTGGAACTGCATTATATGAAGCATTTGAAATAAATTCAAATTATAATTTGTTTGGGATCGATATTAATCCTTTGGCCAATATTATAACTAAAGCAAAATTACAAGGTGTTGACACAAATATATTAGATGATATAAATTTAGTAAAAAAAATATTAATAAAGTCTAGTGTCAAGTTTCCAACTGTGAATTTTGTAAATATAAATAAATGGTTTCGCAGCGATGTAATTAATGATCTAAGCAAAATAAAGTTCGCTATTGAACAAATTAAGTCTTATAAGAATAGAATATTTTTTTGGGTTATGTTTTCTAATATTGTTAGAAAATATAGCAATACGAGAAGTTCAACCTACAAATTACATATAAAGAAAAAAGAACAAATTGAACATATGAAAAATAATTCAATAATGGATTTCTGCAGTTTAATAGAAAGAAATTATGTGTTTTATACAAAATCGTCAAATAGTTTTAAATTATTTAAAGGTGATACGCTAAGTCTTTTAAAAAATTTTGATAAGAATTATTTTGATATTTTGATTACTTCTCCCCCATATGGAGATAATGCTACAACTGTTACATACGGACAATTTTCAATCATTGTTTTATATTGGATTAACAAAAATGACCTTGAACTACAAGGATGGGAATTTGATAATTTTTCAAAAATTGATAGGGAAAGTCTAGGAGGTTATAGTAAAGGGAATGGAACAGCTAAATATTTTTCATATATTTCTACATTACTAGAATTAATAAAAGATGATCAAAAAAAGAAAAAAGTTCAAAATTTCTTTTATGATTATTTTACTTTTCTTGATATAGCAACTTATGTAACAAAAGAGTATATTATTCTTACATTAGGAAATCGAACTGTAAATGGTGTAAATATTGAATTAGTAGAATATACAAAAAAATATTTAACCGATTGTGGATGGTTATTAAAATATGAGGGTAAAAGGAATATTTATTCTAAAAGGACTCCTAAAATAATATCAAAAAATAAAGATAGGGTTGTATATTCAATGAACCAAGAATTCGTAGTGATTTTTAAAAAACCTTGATGAAAGCAAAAAGAAGAAGTTTTTTCAACTCCTTCTCATTTTGTTTTATTGATTGTTTTGCAAATGTGTATAGACAGTATTTGCTGACAGATTTAAAAAGTCGCTGTTTGTTTCGGCAAAGGTTTTTAAATCATGAGCAAGAAGAAAAGATATTTTTTCTATCTGCTTTGAGTTCAAATTTACTTTGCCTAATTTTAGTTCATTTGAATTAAAATCAAAAACAGCAGTGTTTTCATCTATATCTTTACAATCAATAAAACATTGATTGTTATTCGTTTTTCTCATAATTACTTACTGAAAAAGCGAATAACACCGAAAAACACTTGGACTATTTAAAGTCCATAATTATTATAACATTTTTCTTATAATATTGCTATATTTTTGACAAAAAAAGACAAGTGGGTATCCCACTTGGTCTAATA